>CALWWB010000008.1 GCA_944385175.1 uncultured Oscillospiraceae bacterium
TCAAAAAGGTATACCGTTTCTTTAACAGGGATACCGGCATGGCCGAGGCAGACTATATCTGCCTCCACGACGAGACCGTGGACGACTCCCAGCCCCTGGAGATCTGCCACCCCCATGACCGCTGGAAGCGCAAGACCATGCGGAATTTCCGGGCCGTGGAGCTGCTGGTGCCCATCTTCAAAGACGGCGAACTGGTATACAAGCTGCCAAGCCTGAAGGAAATAAAGACGGCCTGCGCCTATAATGTGAGTACCCTTTGGCCGGAGGTCAAACGTTTTGACTTCCCCCACCAGTACTACGTGGATCTGTCCCCCAAGCTCATGGACCTGAAAGACGAGATGCTGGCCAGCTACGGCCATGAGCGGGCCTGAGCACAGATATTACAATATTCAAGCCGCCGCAGAGTTTCTGCGGCGGCTGTCTCTTTGTGGGACAATGCCCGTTTATATAGTTTTTAATTTACAGGAAAGGATCTATGCCGCCGGAAGAATCGGGGAGAGGATTCAGCCCACCGCTGCCGGAAGAACCGGGCAGGGGGGCAAGGCCGCTGCCGGAGGAACCGGGCTGGGAGACGGAGCCGCCGGGAAGGCCGGGTTCAAGGTACACCAGAATGCTTACCTCCAGGGACAGCCCCTGGGAGTTGTTTACTTCCGGAGGCAGTGTGGCTGTGCCGGTGACGGTGAGCACCTGTGCTCCCTGCAGTGCGGGATCATAGCCGATAGTATCCGGGTCCCACTGAACCTGGGCACTGTACTGGCTTTTCAGGCCACGGTTGTTGATGAGTTCCACCTGGGATGGCAGGGCTGCGAATACATTGCCGTATACATCGCCATCTGTGCCCAAATGTATGGGCTCAAGCTCCACGAAGGACTGGAATTCCTCATTGAGCAAAGTAAAGGGGAGAACGGCTTCCGCACCCTTATAGTTGAAGGTGGGCTCCACACTGGCCTTTACATACCACAGGCCGGGAGAATTGTCCTCATCCCAGGGACCGAACCAGCCCTCCGGGTCCTGGCTGTAGCTGAAGCTGACGCTGCCGTAAGCCGACATGGCGCTGGGCATGGGCTGAGAGCCGTAAGCTGTGTCGGAACAGGAGAAATTATATATATCGTTGCCTGCCACATTTACCGTGAGAAGCCCGTCCACGAACTCCAGCACGTAATTTGACGCGGGAAAGTCCGGGCTGTCGGCCAGGGCAAGGCTGCCCTGGCGGATATAGTAGGCGCCTACATCCTCACCGTAGTCCCTCTCCGGTTCACCGGTTAGGGGAGGCAGTTCCGCTTCGGAACAGCTGTAGCTGAAGCTGGGGTCCACATCTCCGTAGACCTTGCTCAGCTGATCGGCTGTCACGGTTATTGTCTTGGGCTGTATGCTCCAGCTGAGATAGTTGCCCTGTGCACCTTCCAGACTGTAATTGGGATTGTCCAGGGCGGTGACCCAGGCTTCATAGCTGCCGGCATTCAGGGCGCTGCCGCCCTCGTACCCGGTGCAGCTGACACTGTCTCCGTCCAGGGCGTTGGAGATGTAGGCTCCCACCTGCTGCCAATCGCCGCAGTAAGTCAGCGGCTCACTGTAATCCCAGGCGATCTCAGCGGTCATGGGATAGATGACGCAGTCATATACGGCCCAATCCTCGGGGGCCTGGTAGTACTGGGCGTATTCCCCCAGATCATAGCTGACGGTGACGGTCTTGCCATAGCCGGCGTTTTTGTCCTCATAGCGTGCCTGGGCATTGACGGGTATGCTGCCCTCATCCTCGGGCCGGAAACCGCTTATGACGCCGGGGGAGAGAAGCTGGGCACTGTCGCTGCCGTCATAGACTTTCTCCGTCACAACCTCGGGAGCACTCTCCACATACAGGGGCCGCTTCATGGCGGTGATGGAGACGCTGGCGCTCACATCGTCGTAAACGCCGTCTCCCATCTTGGTGACTGAAACGGTGAAGTCTCCGGTGCCGGTGATATATACATCCCCGGTCTCGGCATTGACCACGGCACAGCTGCCGGAACTGAGCTGCCAGCTCAAAGCCCCGTCTCCGGAACCGCCGACGGTGTTGAGAGTAAAGGCCTGGCCGTAGTATACGGCCTCGGGTATGCCCTCTATGCTCAGGGGCTGCTGGCTGCCCTGTACGATGGAGAAACTCCAGGCACTGTCCGTAAGACCCTGAGTATGTTCGAAGCTGTCATTTTCCTCCACATCGATGTATATGCTGTAGCTGCCGGGGCGGCTGGGAATCTCCTGGCTCTCGCTGCCGTCTTCCAGACACAGGTATCTCACGGAAATGGACATACCCTCCGGATAGGAGAGCAGCACAGGGGTCTTGCCGCTGCCGTCATAGTTGAAGCTGCGCTCCTGGCTGAAGACAAAGTCGGAGAGCTCCGCAGTGCGGCGGCCCACATCCAAGCTGCACAGGAATACGTTGCCTGTCTCGGTTTCTACGCTGAGCTCAGCGGTACCGGGAGCGATACCGGTGATCCGGCCCTGATTGTCCACCACGGCTATGTCCTCGTCATCCACGGAGTACACCAGGCCGCTTATATCGCTGTCCGCAGGCTGGGCGGTAAAGGAGAGCTGACGTATCTCGCCCACTGCCAGTTCAAGGCTTTCCGGCAGGGTGAGGGACTGGGCAGGCTGCGTGCGCCACTGGGCATACAAAGTCAGCTTGCCTCCGGCCTCGCCGCAGAGGTTGCAGACATCCTCGTTGTCGGTATATTCCACCGGCCCGTCGGGACTCAGGCTCCAGCCGGCAAAGACGTAGCCGTCTTTGACAAAGCTGCATTTGGAGAGCCTGAAGGGCACGGTGTAGCGACAGGACTGATCGTCCATGGAGCCGCCGCCTCCGTTGGGGTCAAAGCTCAGGGTATAGTTGTTGAACTCATAGTTTGCGGTGAGAGTCTTGTCAAAGGTGACAATGTCGCTTTCGCTGACGCGGCGGCCGCTGTAATCCCAATAGGTGAAGGTGTAGCCGTCCTTCTCGGGTATGGGCAGCGCGCCAAGAGCCTCGCCGTTGGTGTACATGCGGTAGCCCTCATCCACCGTGCCGCCTTTGGCATCGAAATCCACCCGGCAGGCGAGAGAAAACTGAAGCTGACCTGTGGAACCGGTTATGATACCAAAACCGTCGATATTACTGATAAAGCAGTCTTCCAGGGACTGGGCGATCTCTTCAGCATCCCGGGTAAAGGTGCTGTTTTCTGCATACTCCAGGCTGAGGCCGATAGTGCTGCTGTTCTGGAGAGAGCTGACTGCCATGGTCTCATAGCTGTGGAGATAGAGATTGGGCCCGCGGCCGCTGCACTGGTTGCCGTCAATATACAGGCTGCCGGAGAGACTCAGGTTCTCAAGCTCGTTTACATAGACACCGCCGCCGTCCAGAGCGCTGTTGTTCTCTATCCTGTCCCCGCAGAGTTCTACATCGATAAAGCTGTTGCCCTGAAGGAAAATGCCACCGCCGTAGTTTACCGCAGAGTTCCCTTCAATGGTGCAGCCGGAGATGAGCTTTCTCACGTCCCGGGTGAAGGCAAAGCTCACATATATTCCACCGCCGTCCATGGAGGCGCTGTTGTCTTTGACGCTGCCGCCCAGAATCTCAAAGCAGCCTACGCCGGTGGTGGCTATTCCGCCGCCGTTTATGGCGCTGTTGCCGCTGATCTCGCCGCCGTTCATGACAAAGTCTGAGGCGGGTGTACCTCCGCTGACGCACACGCCGCCGCCGGAGTTCGCGGCGGAATTATTGCTTATCTTCACTCCCTGGCCCATGGTGAAGCCGGCATATTCATCTATGTATACGCCGCCGCCGCAGGCGTGGGCTGCGGTAACCTGATTGCCATCCACGGTTCCGCTGAGCAGGTTCAGGACGCAGTTCTTGATATATATGCCGCCGCCGTGGCCGCCGGAGCTGTTGCCCTCTAACGTGACCGATGCCAGATTCAGCTGCTGATCCCGGCCCGCCTCGGCATAAATCCCGGCGCCGTTATATTCTGCGGTGTTATCTTTTATGAGGCAGGAGGAGATCTCCGCCGGGCACTTGGCATATATGCCGCCGCCGGATTTGGAGACGTTTTCCACCATTTCCCCGCCGCTCACGGACAGCAGTGAGTTCTCCCCGGCATATATGCCGCCGCCACGGGTAGCCTGGTTGCCGGTTATGCATCCGCCTTCCATACTGAGAGCAGAACCTTCACCCAGAAAGATGCCGCCGCCCTCGGTGGCCTGGCCGCCGGTAATGCAGCCGCTCTCTCCGCAGTCATGCAGGGTGAGGCTGGCACCGTCGGAGACGGTGATGACGCTGCCGGTGCCGGTGCCGGTGATGCTGTGACCGTTAAGACAAAGCTCCACCTGGCCCTTTATGACGATGTCGCCCTTGAAGTCATCCTTCAGATAGTACTGCCCGTCCGTCAGGGTCCTCTTATTGCCGGAGGTGACAGCCTTCCAGCCCTCATGGCCGGTATGCTGAGCCTGGGCAGAGGGGGAGAGAAAGGCAAAGAGCAGTATAAAAGCCAGGGCAATCGCCCCGGTACGCAGGATATTCCAGCAAGTTTTCAGCATTTTCTCTCTCTCCCAGACGGCGTCGGACACACCAAAAAATAAAAAGCTTTACATATAAGCGTTGACATAATTACAAGCAAATTAATTATAAGGTCGACATAATGCAGAAGCAAGGACTTTCTTTTGTAATTTTCTGTAGCATTCTGCAATATACGATTATTTGGATAAAGTTCCGCTGTAATGGCGACGGAAAAGATATTTTAATGAAAAAAATGCACGACCGAAAATTTAAACGGTCGTGCATTTTGACTTTGCAGGCTGTTGAAGAAGAGAAGGATTGAAATAATTTAGTTTACAGAATCTGAGACATTGCCAGTTGACGGTTTTTGTATGCCGGATCTCCGGTAACTTCTTTGATGATGTTCAGCTCCTCCGGCAGCTGGAGCTCCTCACGCGAGCCGTATACAAAGAGCACTGCCCTTTCCCGGGAGAAGGGGTACACGTCGATTTCCAAGCGGGTGTTCTTGTAACCGAAACGGTATTTCAGCTTTCGAACCGCGTGGAGGGACAGGTCGCTGTCCATGAGGTAAGACACATACTCCTTTTCGGATACGGGTTTTTCAGTGACCCAGCGGGTCCCGTCCTGGGCTATGCGCTTTTCGGTGTAAAAGTACAGGTAGCCGCCGCCGTTTTTCTGCTGGCGGATGCGCCGCTCTACCTGGGGATTGGGTGAGTTGAGGTATATCTGCATCATCTCCACGCTCACCGCCCCGTACTTCTCCGTCAGTGTCTCACAGTCCGGCATGGAGATGAGGAACTTCCTCTTTTCCACCGCCGGGGCACTTTGGCCCACGATGCGGTAGATCTGGGCGATGGCCCGGTTTATCTTGTCCTCAAAATCTATGGAGTTGTCAATAATGTACAGAGATGGGTGGGCGCTCCATGCCCGGAGCGTGAGATCGTCCTTGGCCCGGGCATCCTCCAGACTTTCATATCGGGCGGCGTTGCCGAAGTTGTAGGCATATTCCGCACCTTTGGCACAGGTCACCAGATGCAGCACTGCGTCATAACCGGAGAGGATCTGCTCCTCCGTCTTGCCGAAGTGGGAGAGTATTTCCTTGAACTGGCTGTCGCTGACATAGGCTTTGTCATCCATTACTGCCCGGTCGTATATCAGCAGCACCTTTTCCTCCGGCACCATTTGGGCGGCTTTAAGAGCCAGCTTTTCCTTGTGGAGCTGATCCTCAATGACAAAATACTGGAATTCCTCCATAGTGACGCAATTGCCGAAGGGACGGATGCCAAAGCCGGAGATAAGCTCCGTGGCGGTTTCCGGTATGGTTATCACATGCCAGCCGTCCTCGGGCTTGAACTCCTTAAGTATCCTGCTGATAAGGGTGGTCTTCCCGGCGGCAGGCCCGCCGGTGAGCACTATTCTTGTGATTTCCTTTGCCATATATTTTCACCTTTCCCCAAACATGGAAACTGTGCCGGAGGCTGTTGATAAGCTATTTTAACATTCTGCCCGGCCTTTTTCAATCAGATTGTGAAGGGAGCCTATGTGCATCATTACCAAAGCTTTTAGCACAGGTATAGGGCAAAGTGGATAAGGGCCCGGGAAATTTTGCCGTATAAAGGGGAAAATCCAGCAAAATTGGGGAATAAGTGGGGAATTCAAGCCGTAAATAGCGGCAAAAACGGCCTCTGGGGCATGAGAACTCTTGACGAAACACAAAAGAAGTTGTATTATTTATAAAGCAGCAAACCATTTGTTTTTTGCATAAGAACGGAGGAACTTGTATGAGCATGATTCCTGAAGTAAAATGCCGCCGCTGCGGCGAGACATTTTCTTCCATGCGCAGCCGCTGCCCTAACTGCGGTACCCGTCGGGTGACCCAGAGCGGGCGCACTCCCGGCACAACTCCCGGAACGGTCAGGGGGACCGCCTCTTATGAGCGTGCCGAAACGAACACAAAATGGCAGATGATATTTGGCCTTATCCTTGTGGTGGCAGTTATCCTGGCAGTTATTGTTATGGTGTCTACCGGACTGAGCGGCTCCGAAAAGCCCAGTAACGATATGCTGACTCCCGCTGCGGCAACTTATACACCTCTGATAGAAGCTCCGCCCACCGCTTCACCCACCCCCACGCCCACCGTGGAGAGCATACGCATCATGTACTACACCGAAGAAAAGACGGAATTCCAGATGCGTGTGGGGGAAGCTCCCATCCCGCTGACAGCCCAGATCATGCCTGCCACCGTTACCGGCGTCAAGGTCAACTGGTACATTGAGGGCGACGATGCCGGCGAATACTGCACCGTGGAATCCACCGGAGACAACAGCTGCGAGGTGTCCATCCACAAGGCCAAAGCCGGCGGCGTGGTCCTGGTGGCCGAGTGTAACGGCGTGACCCAGAAGTGCAATGTATGGCTGGCTGAAGCCGCAGAGTGATTTTGCGTTCATTTGTGTTCAGAAGAAGCTCCTGCTTGCAGCAGGGGCTTCTTTTTATTCTTTTTTTAGTAAAGCTTTTCGCCTCTATTGCGGGCGGCGGGCGGCTGTGATAGAATCGAATAAAAAAGACAGGGAGGGCTTTTTATGCTGTATAAGAATGCGTTTATTTTCAACGGCGCAGGCTTTGCCCACGGAGGATTCCGGGTGGAGGAAGGCCGTTTTGCCGGAGTATTCCAGGGAGAGACAAAGGAATCCGGCGTGGATCTGGAGGGCGCCTTTGTGATCCCCGGTCTGGTGGATGTACACAACCACGGAAATTCCGGGGCGGACTTCTCCGACGGAGAGCTGGAGGGGCTGAAAACCATGGGCCGGTATCTGGCAGCAAACGGCGTGACCTCCTTTGCCCCCGCTTCCATGACTCTGCCCTACGATGTCCTGGCCGCCGCTTTTGCCACGGCAGCAGAGTACCGGGAGAAGACTCCGGTGGGAGGCGCCCGGCTCATGGGAATACAGATGGAAGGGCCCTTCTTCTCTGAGAAAAAGAAAGGGGCCCAGAATGGGGCCTATTTGAGGGACCCGGATTTTGAGGCTTTCAAAAAGCTGTATGAGGGCTGCGGCGGCCTCGTCCGCATTGCGGATGTAGCTCCGGAACTGCCCGGGGCGGCGGACTTTGCAGAGAAGGCCAGCAAGCTCTGCACTGTGTCTGTGGCCCACACCGACGCCGACTATGAGCAGGCTGCCGCTGTGTTCCAAAGCGGGGCCAGGCACCTGACCCATCTCTTCAATGCTATGCCCCCCATACACCACCGCAAGCCCGGCGTGATAGGGGCCGCCTCCGAGCGGGAGTGCGTGGTGGCGGAGCTTATCTGCGACGGGCTCCATGTCCATCCCAGCTCTGTGCGTATGGCCTTCAAGCTCTTCCCGGGGCGCATCTGCCTGGTGTCCGACGCCTTGCGTTGCTGCGGCATGCCCGACGGGGAGTACGAGCTGGGGGGACAGCAAGTATTTTTAAAGGACAATATCGCAAGACTGGCCGACGGTACTATAGCAGGCTCTGCCTCCAATCTCTATCAGTGCATGCTCAATGCAATAGATTTCGGCATACCGGCAGCTACGGCTATAAACTCCGCCACTATCATCCCCGCCAGGGAGCTGGGATGCGACGGGGAGATAGGCTCAATCCAGGAGGGCAAGCTGGCAGACTTCGTCCTGTGCGATGAGCAGCTGGGGCGCAAGGCCGTATACATCGGCGGAGAGAAGATATAAAACAAGAGGACAAAATAACATGGATAAGCAAACCGGCGGAGGAGCCTTGGCTCCTCCGCCGGTTTGCTGTTCTTATTTCTTGAAAAATTCAGTTGTTCACCATGTGTACATTCAGGTGGTTGTAGGTCATCTCCACGCCGTGATGATCAAAACATTCACGCACCGACTCGTTGAGGGCATAGTACACCGGCCAGTAATCCTCGCTCTTACACCAGACCCGGAGCACATAGTCTATGCAGCTGTCCTTGTAGGCGTGCAGCCCCACAAAGGGGGCAGGATCGGAAAGTATACGCCCCTCGGCATTGATGGCCTCCATCAGTGCATCCTTCACCTGTTGGGTGGATGCGTCGTAGCTGGCGCCAAAAAACAGCTCTATCCGGCGTTGTGGCTCGTGGGTGTAGTTTATGACTTTGGAGCTGCTTATCTCGTTGTTGGGGATGGAGATGCGCTTGTTGTCCACGGTGGTGATAACGGTGTAAAACAGGCCGATAGTGCTCACCGTGCCGCTGACATTGTTTATCTCCACAAAATCTCCGGCCAAAAAGGGACGGGTGGCCAGCAAGGTTATGCCGGAGAAGAGATTGGTCATTATGCCCTGGATGCTCAGGGACAGGGCCAGACCCGCTACCGACAGCACTGCCACCAGGGAAGCCGCATCCACGCCCAGGGTGGTAGCCACCATGGTGGCGGCTATGAACCAGAGGCAGACCTTGGAGGCGGAGAGGAGAAAATCCTTCATGCCCCGCTCAAAGCGGGTCTTTTCAAATATATTATAGAGTATTCTGGTTATGATCTTGATGATTATCAGGGAGACCAGCGCCAGAATGAGGGCCGACAGCAACTTTGCAGCCATAGCGGCCTTTACTGCGTCCAGCCCCATGGTGGTGAACAGCTCAGTGGCATCACCCACGGCATCGCCCACAGCATCGCCCATGACATCGCTCACAGTGTCACTCATAGATTTTGCCTTCCTTTCCTGGATTTATAAAAAAGGGGCAAGCGCTGCGGCGCTTGCCCCGGTGTGGCGGAGATGGAGAGATTCGAACTCTCGAAGAGCTTTTGACCCTTACACGATTTCCAATCGTGCGCGCTCGACCAACTACGCGACATCTCCGTGTTTGCTCAAGAAAAAGAAATATTAACTTTGAAGCTTGACCATTATAATTCACCGGCGCGCCAAAGTCAAGAAGATTTTTTCCTTTTCACAGCATAATTTCCGCCACCCATGCGGTGATATAGGGACGCAGCACAAACATTATCAAAACCACCACAATGACGATCACTGCCAGCTGCCTGCGCCCGCTGTCCGCCGAGGATATGAGCAGCCCCTTTGAGCTGTGCCTGTGGAGGTACATCAGCAGCTCATAGCCCAGCCAGGCACCCAGAGTGTTCATAATGAGGTCGTCCACATCGGTTATGCGGTAGTTGAGCAGCTGGGACAGTTCAATAGCCAGGGAGAAGAAAAAGCCCGTGATCACCAGCCGCTTTTTGCTGCGAAAGCGACTCCACAGCAGGGGGAGGATAAAACCCAGAGGCATAAAGAGAATGATATTCAGCCCGGAGTTTATGAGATAGGCGCACACGTCGCTGCGGATATCCACAAGGGGGATGAGATTTACATTAAAATTGGGGTAGATATAGGGCAGCTCGGGGGCGCCGGCTACATTATATACCGCGGCCAGATATAGGGCCAGGACCAGTATCCAGAAACGCTGGGCCCAGCTCAGCTTGTGGCCGCTGATGAGGTGGATTACTGTCAGGGCCAGCACCAGAGCCGCCGACCACAGCAGCATATCCACCGCATAGAATATCAAATAGTACATCACAAGTATGCTTCCCCTTAGACCGCGGCACAATAGTTGCCGTATTTTATGATTTTATGACGGATTTTGTCTTTTTTTTGTTCCAGTTTTTTCCTTGCTCAAAGATGATTTCCGAAATTTTTTTTGCAGCGGCAGCAGCTGTGAGCAGTAGAGCAGCAGCCACACACCCAGAATCGGAGGGACAAAGCCCAGCCAATAGCCAGGACGGCCCAAGTGAGCAAACAAATCCAGAGGCGTGCCGGAAGGCGGCCAGCTGAGGAACATATAGTTTGTGCCCAGGAGCCGGTTCACAGCCAGCACCGGCACAGCCAGGATCAGCATGAGTACAATGGAACCGGGCAAGAGACGGATATCCCTGCGTATATCGCCGCAGGCCAAGAAAAGCAGGGGACACAGTACCAGCAGAATATGAAGGCCAAAGGAGCTGAGGCTGACGAAATGCAGGAGGGGATAGTCTGCCCAGTCAGGAAACACCAGGGCAAAGGCGGCTCCGGGCATGGTAAAGGCATAGAGGAACTGGCCAAGCAGCGGGCCGGGGCGCAGAGCATATATAGAGCACAGATACACCGACAGGGTGCACAGGTGCAAAGGCAGGCTGCCCCTGCCGTATACCCCCAGAGACAGCATCAGGGCCGCCCGGCCCAGCTCCAGGCCCAAAGCGGTATAGGCGGCAACGCGGGCCATTGTGCGGCTCAGGGCCGGCTTGCTGCGGCCAAGCAGAAATGACGTGATAAACAGCACCGCTGCTGCAAGCAGACAGAGCATGTGCCCTACGCTAAAGCGGCCAAAGCCTGCTTCAAAGGATGTATTTGCTGAATAATCAAAGAATTTGTTCATATTCTATGCACAATCCACATAAACCACAGGTTTTTCCACAGGCATCTTGGAGAAAAACCATGAGAATTCGACAAGGAACGTTTTTCCTGTTGACAAAAAAGACATATGTTATATAATTGTAACAACTTAACAGAGGCGCGGTGTTCAAAAGTAACTCCCACGCAGCGACAGGAATCGCGGAGCGAAAGGGGCCACCGCCGAAGGGTATCTGTTTTCCTGGGCAGGTATCGCTGGGCCGACGGAGAATATCCGGCGGACTGTCGCGCAAGCGGAGAGCTGTCAGAGGGAATATCGCCTTTTACGCCATGGACAGCAGCTGCTTTGTCCGTGGCTTTTTCTTTTGTATATTTAAAGCCGGTGTCCAAACAGGGCGGCAGCTTAAAAATATATTAACTAAATTTTTGGAGGTACACAAGATGTACGGTACTTTCTGGGCTTTGGTGCCCCCCATCCTGGCCATAGTCCTGGCCCTTATCACCAAGGAGGCCTACTCCTCCCTGTTCATCGGTGTGCTGGTGGGCGCCCTCTTCTGCGCGAATTTTGCCCCGGTAGCCGCGCTGGACACCGCCCTCAACTCCGGCTTTATCACTGCCATTGCGGATAATGCGGGTATTTTTCTGTTCCTGGTCATTCTGGGAATAATCGTCGCCATGGTCAACGGCTCCGGCGGTTCCGCCGCCTTTGGACGCTGGGCCGAGAAGAACATCAAGACCCGGGTGGGCGCCACCCTGGCCACCTTTGTGCTGGGCGTGCTCATCTTCATCGACGACTATTTCAACTGCCTCACCGTGGGCTCCGTCATGCGCCCCGTCACCGACGGCCACCGTATTTCCAGGGCCAAGCTCTCCTATATCATCGACGCCACCGCAGCCCCCGTGTGCATGATCGCTCCCATATCCTCCTGGGCCGCCGCAGTCTCCGGCGTGGCCGCAGACCTGGACGCGGGCTTCAGCGGCATAGAGCTTTTTATTCTTGCCATACCCTATAATTTCTATTCTCTGCTCACCTTCGTGTTTATCATTGCCATCACCCTTATGAAGTTCGACTACGGCCCCATGCGCATCCATGAGATGGCGGCTCAGCTGGAGGGAAAGCTGGGCGGCCTGGAGGGGCAGGAGGAAGAGGCCGCAAATCCCAAGGGACGGGTCTTTGACCTTATCTTCCCCGTTATCGTGCTTATTATCACCTGCACTGTGGGCATGATATACGTGGGCGGCTTCTTCGGCGTGGACGCCTGGGGCGGCACCGAGTGTGCCGGCGACTTTATCGGCGCCTTCGGCAATACCGATGCCTTCGTGGGACTGCCCTGGGGCGGCCTCATCGCTCTCGTCCTCACCGTTATCTACATGTGCGCCCGCCGCGTCCTCAGCTTCAAGGAGGCCATGGCCTGCGTACCCAAGGGCTTTATCGCCATGGTTCCCCCCATCATCATCCTCACCATGGCCGTGTCCTTGAAGACCATGACCAGCACTCTGGGCGCCGACGTCTTTGTACATGACCTGATGGTGGGCGCTTCCCAGAGCCTGTACAGTATGCTGCCCGCCGTCATCTTCGTGGTGGCCTGCATCCTGGCCTTTGCCTCCGGCACTTCCTGGGGCACCTTCGGCATCCTCATTCCCATCGTCACTGCCATCTTCCCCGCTTCCAGCAGCCTGCTGATAATCGGCATCTCCGCCTGCTGCGCCGGAGCCGTCTGCGGCGACCACTGCTCCCCCATCTCCGACACCACAATCATGGCCTCCGCCGGAGCCCAGGTTGAGCATCTGAACCATGTGTCCACCCAGCTGCCCTACGCCATCACTGTGGCCGCAGTCAGCTTCGTGACCTACATAGTGGCGGGCTTTGTCCAGAACGCCGTCATCTGCTTCGTTGTGGGCACTATACTCACCGTGGCCGTCCTTTTCGTAATCCGCAATGTGGAATCCAAGAAGGAAGTCAAGGCATAAGAGAACTACGGATAATATCCTGTGGGAAAAGAGAATAAATAGATACAGCCTGCCGGCTCTCCCGGCAGGCTGTATCTATATTATTGACTTTTTTAAAAATATAAGAAGTATTTATATTGCCTTTTACCAGCGGCCCTCCCGCAGCTGCTTTCTGTAATATATATAGGAATAGACACAGGAGGCCAGGGCGGCAATGAGTATCACTGCCATGTTCACCCAGAAGGCCAGCTCCTGCCAGGGCAGGAAGGAGAGGATAATGACCACTATTCCTGAGCCTACCCAAAGCTTCCCGGCAAAACGGTGGGTGGCATTCCAGTTCTCCTCGTTGTCCAGGGCCCAGGGCACCTTTATGCCGATGGTGTAATTCCGGCGGCACTTGGGCAGATAGTTGCCTATTACTATGAACAGAAGGCCCATGAATATGAGCATTATCTTATCCATGCTGAAGGGCTGGATTCCCAGAGCCGTGAGATAAGTGACAGCCCCAATCAGCACAGACAGGGCCGGGCAGACCCACAGCACAAGCCCCAAGGCTTTGCCGCTCTGACCCTTGTTTCTGGGGTCGGCAAAGCAGACGGCAATGCACAGCCAGTGTATGGCCAGAAAGCCCAGACTTTCTCCAAATACCACCGTCGTTTTACTGCCCCAGCCGTCTATCTCTCCGGCAGCGTTCCAGTGCATGGGCAGCTGCTCCGGCAGCCGCTGCCACAGTATAAGCCCCGCCAGCAAGGGCAGCAGGATTATAGTGCTGCTGATTATAATTGCTTTAATGTTCTTCTTAAGCATCGTCCTTGTCTCCTTTCAGCTCGGTAATCCAGAGCATTATTTCCTCCAGTACTGAGGTGTTCAGCTCATAGTAAATAAACTTGCCCTCCCGGTGGTCCCTTATCAGGTCCGCCTCCCGCAGCACCGACAAGTGCCGGGACACTGCCGCTGCCGTCACCGTAAAGTGGCTGCATATATCCCCGGCGGACATGGGCCCGGCTTTCAGAAGGGACAGGATCTCGCGGCGGATGGGGTCCGCCAACGCCCGCAGCGTATTTTGCAGGCCCATATGCATCAACTCCTTTAACAATTAACTTAATTGTTAATTGTACTATAGCAAAGCCTCTGGCCATTGTCAAGCAGCAAAAAAACGGAGGAAACTTTTGCTGCGGATTTGGTAGTATTTTCGAGTTGAATTCCCGGAATTTTAGTCCTATAATTATCCGGCTAAAAGGGGGATCTGCAATGACTGATTTGCTTTCCATATCCGTTGCCATGTTTGCCGGCCTTATGATGACCCGTGCCGTGAAGAACCTTCATCTGCCTGATGTCACAGCCTATCTGGTAGCCGGAGTACTGATAGGGCCCTGCCTCTTGGGGGCGCTTGGGGTGCCGGGCCTGGGCTTCAACAGTTACGAGCAGCTGGATCGCCTGGCCGTAATAAGCGACCTGGCCCTGGGCTTCATAGCCTTTTCCATAGGCAATGAGTTCCGCCTGGAGCAGCTGCGGGAGACGGGCCGCCAGGCCTTCATAGTGGGTATTGCCCAGGCTGTTGTCACCACTGCCCTGGTGGATCTGACGCTGCTGCTGGTGCATTTTGCCATGCCCCAGGCCATGACCATCCCGGCGGTGCTGACCCTGGGAGCCACCGCCGCCGCCACTGCCCCCGCCGCCACCCTGATGGTGGTGCGCCAGTACAAAGCCAAGGGCCCCCTCACCGATTTGCTGCTGCCCATAGTGGCCCTGGACGATGCGGTGGGGCTTATACTCTTTGCCGTATCCTTCGGCGTAGCCAAGGCTCTGAGCTCCGGTGCGGTGGATGTGTATACCATTATAATTAACCCCACCATTGAAATATTTGCCTCCCTGCTGCTGGGAGCCCTGGCGGGCCTGGGCTTGAGCCATCTGGAAAAGTTTTTCCACTCCAACACCAACCGCCTGGCCATGACCATCAGCTTCGTGTTCCTCACTGTGGCCCTGTCCATGCTCAGTATTCCCATGGGTCCGGCTACGCTGGGATTCTCCTCTCTGCTGGTGTGCATGATGCTGGGCACGGTGTTCTGCAATCTCTGCCCTCTGTCCAAAGAGATTATGGACAATGCCGACCGCTGGACTGCGCCCCTGTTGGTGCTGTTTTTTGTAATATCCGGAGCTCAGCTGGAGCTGGGGGTATTCCAACAGTTAAGCAGCGTGGTAATAGGCTTGGTGTATATCATTTTCCGTTCCCTGGGGAAATATATCGGGGCCCGGGAGTCCGCCAAATTTGCAGGCTGTGAGGAGAAGGTGGTGGAGAACCTGGGTATCACCCTGCTGCCTCAGGCCGGGGTAGCCCTGGGCATGTGCGTCACTGCCTCCACTCTGCCGGGGGACGGCACCATGATACGAAATGTGGTACTGTTTGCGGTACTGGTGTATCAGCTGGTGGGCCCCTCTATGACCAAATGGGCCCTTACCAGGGCAGGGGATATACAGCCCAAGAGCCGGGAAGTACTGGAGCGCCGGGAGCGGAAGCTGGCGGCAGTGGCCGGGAAAAAATAAAATCGAAGCCCTTGGTAAAAAGTACCATGTAGAATTTTTAAACGAAATTTTGGAGAATTTTACAAGATTTGAAAAAGCAATATTTTGCTCTTGAAATAAACATACTTATGAAGTAGAATATCCCTCGGTGCCGGGCTGCGGCTGTACGCAGCCCGGCACTATATTTTGTGGTCAAAACGGTTACAACCATGTCTTTATTCCAATATATAGTGAAATCCTATTGACAAGGGGCCCATATGGTGGTAATGTAGGGGAGCACGCAAAAGAGAGGTATCGCCATGCTTATATCAGGACTTCAAAAACTTACATTGCTGGATTACCCCGGGCAGGTGGCCTGCACGGTGTTTACCGGCGGCTGCAACTTCCGCTGCCCTTTCTGTCATAACGCATCCCTGGTGCTGCCGGAACAGCTGGTGCAGGACACCGATGAGGAGCAGGTGCTGAGCTTTTTGAAGAAGCGTGTAGGTGTGCTGGACGGGGTAGCCGTCACCGGCGGCGAGCCTCTGCTGCATAAGGACATAGGCGCCTTCCTCTCCCGGATAAAAGCTCTGGGATACAGGATAAAGCTGGATACCAACGGCTCTTTTCCAGAACTTCTTATGGAGCTGGTGAGGGACGGCCTGGTGGACAGGGTGGCCATGGACATTAAAAACGCCCCTGAGCTCTATGCCCGTACCGTGGGCCTGGACAAGCTGGAGCTGGCCCCGATAGAGAGATCGAAAGACTTTCTGCTTACCGGTGCGGTGGACTACGAATTCCGTACCACGGTGGTGAAGGGGCTGCATACGCAGGAGAGCCTGCGGGGCGCGGCAAAGTGGATTAGGGGAGCCAAGGAGTATTACCTCCAGCAGTTTAAGGACTCCGGAAATGTGCTGGATATAGAGGGCCTGGGCGCTTTCAATGAAAAGGAAATGCACGCTCTGGCCGAGGGCCTGAGGGACTTGGTTCCCTCGGTACAGGTCAGGGGAGTATGACAGATACATGGAAAGACAAAAAGGAGGATAAGGGATATGTATCAGGTAGTGAAGCGGGACGGCAAGATAGTCGACTTTGATATACAGAAGATAGCCGCCGCAATAAAAAAGGCTTTTGAGGCCACCAACACGGATTATAACGACGATGTGATAGATTTTCTGGCCCTTAAGGTCTCCGCAGACTTCCTGCCCAAGATAAAGGAGGGCAAGGTGGCAGTGGAGGACATTCAGGACAGCGTGGAAGCCGTGCTCTCCAGAGGCGGCTATGAGGCCGTGGCCAAGGCTTACATCCTCTACCGCAAGCAGCGGGAGAAACTGCGCAACACCAAGTCCTCTTATCTGGACTATAAGGAGACTGTGGACAAGTATCTGAACATAGAGGACTGGCGGGTGAAAGAGAACTCCACCGTCACCTATTCCGTGGGCGGACTTATCCTCTCCAACTCCGGGGCAATCACCGCAAACTACTGGCTCAGCGAGGTCTATGACCAGGAGATAGCCGATGCCCACCGTAACTGCGACCTGCACCTCCACGACCTGTCTATGCTCACCGGCTACTGCGCCGGCTGGAGCCTGAAGCAACTCATCCAGCAGGGCCTGGGTATCCCGGGGAAGATAAATTCCTCTCCCGCCAGCCACCTGTCCACCCTCTGCAACCAGATGGTGAACTTTTTAGGTATCATGCAGAATGAGTGGGCGGGCGCACAGGCATTCTCCTCCTTCGACACCTATCTGGCCCCCTTTGTGAAGGTGGACAATCTCAGCTACAAGGAAGTCAAGCAGTGCGTCCAGTCCTTCATCTTCGGCGTGAACACCCCCTCCCGCTGGGGCACTCAGGCTCCCTTCTCCAACATCACTCTGGACTGGACCGTGCCTGCCGACCTGAAGGATCTGCCCGCCATAGTGGGCGGCAAGGAGATGGACTTCACCTACGGCGACTGCAAGGCGGAGATGGATATGGTGAATAAGGCTTTCATCGACATCATGATCGAGGGGGATGCCAATGGCCGCGGCTTCCAGTACCCCATCCCCACCTATTCCATAACTCGTGACTTTGACTGGTCTCCCACCGAGAACAACAAGCTCCTCTTTGAGATGACCGCCAAATACGGCACACCCTATTTCTCCAACTACATCAACTCCGATATGGAGCCCTCCGATGTGCGCTCCATGTGCTGCCGCCTGCGTCTGGATCTGAGAGAGCTGAGGAAGAAATCCGGCGGCTACTTCGGTTCCGGCGAAAGCACCGGCTCCATCGGTGTCGTAACTTTGAACATGCCCCGTCTGGCTTATCTGGCCAAGGACGAGAAAGATTTCTATGCCCGGCTGGACAAGCTGATGGATCTGGCGGCCCGCTCCCTGAAGGTGAAGCGCAGCGTCATCACTAAGCTGCTGGATGCCGGCCTCTACCCCTACACCAAGTACTATCTGGGCAATTTTGACAACCACTTCTCCACCATCGGCCTGGTGGGTATGAACGAGGCCGGGCTCAACGCCAAGTGGGTCAGGGCCGACATGACCAGCCCCAAGTGCCAGGAGTTCACAAAGCAGGTGCTGGATCATATGCGTGAGCGCCTCAGTGACTACCAGGAACTCTACGGTGACCTGTACAACCTGGAGGCTACCCCTGCCGAGTCCACTGCCTACCGTCTGGCAAAGCACGATGTGGAAACCTACCCCGACATCATTACCGCCGCTCAGCCCGGTGGGGAGCCCTATTACACCAACAGCTCCCACCTGCCTGTGGGTTACACCGAAGATATCTTCGAGGCTCTGGATATCCAGGACGATCTCCAGACCCGCTACACCTCCGGCACCGTGTTCCATGCCTTCCTGGGCGAGAAGCTGCCCAGCTGGGAGGCTGCGGCAAACCTGGTGCGGAAGATAGCCGAGAACTACAAGCTGCCCTATTACACCCTCTCTCCCACCTACTCCGTGTGCAAGAACCACGGCTACCTCACCGGCGAGCAGTTCACCTGCCCCGAGTGCGGGGAGAGCGCCGAGGTCTACAGCCGCATCACCGGCTATTACCGCCCGGTGCAGAACTGGAACGTGGGCAAGACCCAGGAATACAAGGATCGTAAAGAGTACGTTATAGGCCACTCCACCCTGCGCCACAACGGCCCGCTGAAGGAGGGAGAGCAGATCCCCAAGGCCGACGCCCCCGCCGCCGCTCCCGTGAGCACGGAGGCCCGGGCCATCCTCTTTGCCACCCCCACATGCCCCAACTGCCGTCTGGCCTGCTCCTATATGGACAAGGCGGGCTTCAAGTACGAAAAGCTGATGGCCGAGGACAATGCGGACTTGGTGAAGCAGTACGGCATAAAGCAGGCCCCCACCCTGGTAGTCACCAACGGCAGCGGCTTTGAGAAGTACGCCGGAGCCGGCGCTATCAGAAGCTACGTCAGCCAGTGATGAACATACATATTTGATTTTCAGCGAGACTTATTTACTGGTTTTAATTATCAATTGAAAATTGTCCTGCGGATGCCGGGCATGAGACAGTCAAAAGCCTCGCAGAGTTTTTCGCCCCAGCGAAAAACAAAAACAATCGTTTTCTGCGGCGACATGTGCGTCGCAGAAAACACTTCTCACGGAGCGAAGTGTCGAATTGTACGCCTTTGGCGTACAACCGAGGCATGGAGCGAAGTGCAATCCCCCTTGTCGAAGAAGGCTATGCCTTCTTCGACAAGCTGATGCCCGGCGGCTGCCGGGCATTTTTTCCATAGATATAAGGAGTTTTAAAATGATATACGATATACTCATAATCGGCGGGGGTCCGGCGGGACTTACCGCCGCCACCTACGGCTGCCGGGCAGGAAAGAGTGTCCTGGTGCTGGAAAAGGAAACCTTCGGCGGCCAGATCACTTGGTCCCCCAAGGTGGAAAACTTTCCGGGCTTTGTCTCCATAAGCGGGGCGGAGCTGGGGGACAGATTCATGGAACAGGCCATGGAGCAGGGGGCCGAAGTGGAGCTGGAGGAGGCTGTCTCCGTAAGTATGGAGGGGGAGATTAAAACTGTCACCTGCGCCTCCGGAGCGGAGTTTAAGGGCCGCAGCCTGATAATTGCCGCCGGGGCCAAGCCCCGCATGCTGGGCATAGAGCGGGAGGCGGAGCTGGTGGGCAACGGGGTCTGCTATTGCGCCGTATGCGACGGGGCCTTCTATAAGGGCAAGGCTGTGGCGGTGAACGGCGGGGGCAACAGCGCCCTCCAGGACGCCCTGCTCCTCAGCGAGAAGTGCAGCAGGGTCTATCTCATCCACCGCCGGGACAGCTTCCGGGGCGAGGCCAAGCTGGTGGAGGCCCTGAAGCAGCGACAGAACGTGGAGTTTGTAATGAACAGCCGTATCAGCGCCCTGCTGGGCGGGGACGAGCTGGAGGGCATAGAGGTAAAGACCGGGGAGGAGAGCCGGGAGATACCGGTGGAGGGCCTCTTTGTGGCCATAGGCCACGCCCCGGATCTGGGGGCCTTCGGCTCCCTGATAGAGCTGGACGGCGGCGGCTACGCCGCCTCCGGGGAGGATTGCCTCACCAAAAGTGCCGGGGTCTTCGTGGCCGGGGACTGCCGGGAAAAGACCGTGCGCCAGCTGACCACCGCTGTCTCCGACGGCTCTGCCGCCGCTCTGGCGGCCTGCGCCTGGCTGGACAGCTGAGAAGGGAGCGAATATATTGAAGCGTTTTATTGTAGATAAGGCGGTGTTTGAAAAACTGCCGGACTACTGCATAGGAGTGGTGGCGGCCCTGGGCCTTGATAACCGGAAGCACAATGAGGCTCTGGAAAAGCTGCTGGATGAGGCGGCGGCCGGGTTTGCCGCTGCCAATAAAAATACCAATATAAGGGAGCTGCCGGGGGTGAAGGCCTGCCGGGAGGCTTTTCATACCTTGGGCATAAACCCCAACAAGTTCCTGTGCTCCATAGAGTCCCTGATGAAGCGGGTGCAAAAGAGCGGCGCCCTGCCCCATATCAATACGGTGGTGGATCTGGGCAACGCCTTTTCCCTGAACTATGGGCTGCCTATGGGCGCTCACGACGTGGACAAGATGGAAGAGGATATGGAGATACGCTTCTCCACAGCCGCCGACCACTTCCAGCCTATGGGAGAGACCGAAACGGAGAATATGCCTGAGGGTGAGCTGGTATATGTCAGCGGCAATACCGTGAAGACCCGCCGTTGGGTATGGCGCCAGAGCGAGGACGGCAAGATAGGCCCGGACACCTGCAATGTGTTTTTCCCTATAGACGGCTTCAAGGGCGTCAATGAGGAGACTGTCATCAAGGTCAGGGATGAGCTGGCCCGGCTGCTGAAGGAGGACTTCGGTTGCGAGGTTTTCACGGGCTTTGTGGATAAGGACAATAACGGTTTTGAATTCTGACGGCAGCTTGAGATAAAATCCGAGAGAACAGGAAAAAGGGCCACCCCACAGGGGGCGGCCCTTTTTCCTGTTCAATACCGGACGGAGGGCATGGGGATATTATAAGAATCCCTGGCGAAGCTGATTCAATTAATTTTGAATTGACCTTACGTATACGATATGATAATCTTTTATATAGATTGAAGAGTGAGAAAACGGAACGCGGGTACAGCGAAACGGGTGTTTGGGACTGGGTATAAGGGCAAGCTCCCAGTATGACAGGCAAAGGCTTATGGCAGGACAGCTCATGGAGAATAGATTCCGAGCTGGCCAGAGGGTAATGATCAGGGAGAAAAAGTTGAAAGAGATAAAACCGTGGCTGCGGTGGTGCATAGGATTATGCCTGCCCCTTTTGGCGATCCTGGCCTTTATTTACATTAAATGGGTGGGCATTGGGATGATCTGCCTGTTTTATGAGCTCACGGGCCTCTATTGTCCAGGCTGCGGCTCCGGCAGAGCCGTCACCGCTCTGCTCCAGGGGAAGGTCGGTACCGCTTTTTCTGCCAATATATTGCTTTTCCTGCTGGGCATACCCAGTGCCGCCGTATTTATCCATGAGTATTTGCGCTTAGTTTTTCCAAAGCTGGGCCTGCGGCCGGTGTACATACCGCAGTGGGCCGTAAGGCTGTGCCTGGGGTTGATCCTCGCTTTTTGGGTCCTCAGGAATATACCGGCTTTTTCATTCCTGGCACCGGCAGGATGAGGGTATGCCCCGGCAGATAACTCCACAGACAGAGAGGATTGAAAAACATGGTGAAAAATTACTGCCCCCACTGCGGCGGGCAGAATATCAACGACGGGGATACCTGCGCTTATTGCGGATATGTATTCCCCGTGGCCCGGGAGAACCCAGTGCCGGAGGAAAACCGGGCGGAACCCTATCCCACAGGGGGACTGCTGGCCTGGTCCATAATTACTCTGCTGCTGTGTATGATCCCGGGTATCGTGGCCCTGGTGAAGGTGGCCGGTATAAATGCCGGTTGGTCCCGTGAAGAGCAGGAGCAGCAGGCCAGGAGCGTGAAAAACTGGTGCCTGGCGGGGACGATTCTGGGTGCTGTTCCCATATTGATATACATTGTTATGCTTGTTGCAGCTATATTGAATTGGATTTGAATATCCAGACTGGAAGGCAAGGCTTTGAGCATATGTCCCCCCAAGGGGAGTAAAAATAAAAGGAGAATTTGGAGGTAAAAGAGATGAAAATTTGTCCTCGCTGCGGCAATCAAAATGAAGACAGCGCAGCCTTCTGCTCCAACTGCGGTATGGATATGGGGCGGAGCACGGCTCCGGCCGGGTATTCCCATCAGCGGCCTGAGCATTATCCCACCGGGGGCCTGATGGCCTGGTCAATAATCACCCTGCTGCTGTGCACCATCCCGGGTATAGTTGCCCTTGTAATGACCTGCAATATCAATAATGCGGCCAACTGGGAGCAGCAGCAAAAGCAGATAAAAAATGCAAAGACCTGGTGCATAGTAGGCACGGTACTGGGCTGCCTGGCTCTGCTGCTCGGCATAGTCGGGGCTCTCGCGGCATAAGGGCCTATCACGCTTCAGATTCCGGTAACGGAATGTGCATAAAGAGGTCAGACCTCTTATGGTACAAAAAAGCAGTCTGTTTTTAACAGACTGCTTGAGATTGTCGAAAAAGCCTCGCAGAGTTTTTTCGCTGCAGCGAAAAAATAAATTCAATCGTTTTCTGCGGCGGCGTGTACGTCGCAGAAAACACTTCTCACGGAGCGAAGTGTCGAATTGTACGCCTCTGGCGTACAACCGAGGCATGGAGCGAAGTGCAATCCCTTTTGTCGAAGAAGACAAAGTCTTCTTCGACAAGCTGAAGCAGCCTGTTTTTAACAGACTGCTTTTTTCTTGCATGTATCAGCCGCTGTACTCGGTCTCACAGTAGGCACAGCGGTAGCAGCGGCGCTCCCCGCTGCTGAGCAGGAAGATGGCGTCCAGCTGAGGTTCGGAGACGGTAATGCACCGGGGGTTCTTGCAGTGGATCACATTGGTCAGCCGCTTGGGCAGTTCCAGATGCTTCTTCTCCACCAGCTTGCCGTCCTTTATGATGTTTACGGTGATGTTGGGGTCAATATAGCCCAGTACGTCCAGATCCAGCTCCAGGGGGGAGTCGATCTTGATTATGTCCTTCTTTTCCAGATGGGCGCTGCGGGCGTTCTTTATTATTGCCACGGAGCAGTCCAGCTTGTCCAGGTGCAGGTAACGGTAGATGTCCATGCTCTTGCCCGCCTGGATATGATCCAGGACCACGCCGTTTTGAATGCTGTCTATATTCATAAGTTCGTCTCCTATCATCATATCTCTGCACCCAGCATCTTCATGATGAGGGCCATGCGGATAAACTTTCCGTTCTTCACCTGACGCCAATAGGCGGCCCTGGGGTCCTTGTCCACAGCAACCTGTATCTCGTTGACACGGGGCAGGGGATGGAGGATGGACAGGTCGGCTTTGGCGTTTTTCAGCTTGGCCGGGGTGAGAATGTAGCTGTCCTTCAGGCGGAGATAGTCCTCTTCGTTAAAGAATCGCTCCCTCTGGACACGGGTCATGTACAGAATATCCAACTGGGGGATGACCGACTCCAGCTCGGTGGTTTGGGTATAGGGGATGCCCTTCTTTTTCAGGGCCTCCTCCTTTACATATCTGGGCAGCTTCAGCTCCAGAGGGGAGATGAACACGAAGTTTATGTTCTTATAGCGGCTGAGGGCGTTGACCAGGGAGTGAACGGTGCGGCCAAATTTCAGGTCGCCGCAGAAGCCCACGGTGAAATTGTCCAGCCTGCCCTTTTCCCGGTGGATGGTGAGCAGGTCCGTAAGGGTCTGGGTGGGGTGATTATGCCCGCCGTCTCCGGCGTTTATGATGGGCACCTCGGCTACCTGAGCGGCAGCGTAGGGCGCGCCCTCCTTGGGGTGGCGCATGGCGATTATATCTGCATAGCAGCTGACGGTATGGACGGTGTCTCCCACGGTCTCACCCTTGGAGGTGGAGCTGGAGCTGGCTTCGGAGAAGCCCAGCACACTGCCGCCCAGAGAGAGCATGGCAGACTCAAAGCTGAGACGGGTACGGGTGGAAGGTTCAAAGAACAGGGTGGCCAGCTGCTTGCCTGCACAGACCTGGCTGTACTTTGCGGGGTTTGCAATGATGTCCTCAGCTGTGGCTATCAGCTGGTCGATCTCCTCCACTGAGAGGTCGGTAATGTCTATAAGATTTCTCATGGCGCTCTCCTGTATCTTTATTGAATTGTAGGGGCGGGACTATGCCTTGCTAATCTGTGTTACCTAAAAATTTATTCTAATCCCGGAGAGCATGATCTGTCAAGATATAAAATCGGTAATACCTTATATCTTTTTGCTATGCATTTCAGCCGCAATGGGGACAGAGCGCCTGACCGTCCCTGTACCGGGTCTTGTCAGATCTGAAGCGCTCACCGCAGAGGGGGCAGACAAGCTCCGGGGATTTCTCGGCCCGGGGAGGAAAGGGGCGGTGCACCGGGGTCCGGCGAAAGACCTCTTCCAATGAGGCGGTGAGGATATAATCGATAAGCTCGCTTTTGGGCAATTCCCTTGGCAGCTCAAGAAGGTAATAGCGCAGGCTCTCCCCGGTCTCGGGATTATAGAAGTTAAAGGCGGATTTTCCCGTATCGTCAATTTTCAGGGCGCCGTTGCCCAGGGTGGCGCCCAGCACAAACTGTATCCCGTCCATCCAGCAGGCGGAGGACTCCGCCAGACACTGGATGTGGTTGTGCCTGTCGGCCATTTGGGTGCCCAGGGCCTGGCCGGCCTCAAAGGCTGCCCGTACGCCTATGGCAAGCCCGGGGCACCAGTGGCCGTGAAAGTTCCCGGCCTGCCGATAGTATTCATGTATATCCATGTTCAGACCTCCTTAAGCTCCGGTTCTCCAGCTGAGCCATGCCACCCGGGTGAACACCGAGTCACGGAATACGCCGTCCTTGTCGCAGAGCCGGCCTGCAAAGGCTGTGGCCCAGTTCAGAAGTTCGGTATCGTTTTCGTCCATGGCAGGATGGCGCTTTATCAGGTACTCTGCCGCCTCTCTGGGAGAGCGCTCATCCGTCCAGTCGTAGTTCTCATAGCGCAGATGTGGTTCATATCCAGCGAGCCGCACCGTCTTTTCCAGATCCCCGATGCCGCCGCCTGCCATGGCCTCCGCCGGGTCATAGCCCATGGCGGTATAAAAGCTGTCCCGCAGAGGCTGCCGCCAGGAGACAAAATTGGTGACGAAGCACCAGCCCCGGGTCATGGCACTGAGCTTTTCAACGGTTGCAGGATTGTGGATGGCGGGACTCATGGTGGATATGGACAGGTCGAAGCCCCCGGCCAAATCGGGATGGGAGGGGCTGACGCTGTTGAAGTCCGCCAGTACCGTGCGCCAGGGACCGGAATAGGGCCTCATATTTTCATCGGCCCGGCGGAGCATCTCCGCCGAGATATCCATCAGGGTGATGTCACAGCCTAGAGCTGCAAAATAGCTGCCGTATTTGCCCACACCGCAGCCCACGTCCAGCACACGGCAGCCCGGAAACAACATGCCGGAAGCCTGCAAAAAATCCATTAGCTTTTTATTGTATGCGTTGGGCCCGGCCCGGTATATCCGCTGGTAATCCCCGGCGTTCTTATCCCATTTTGAAGTATCCATAGCCGGCCTCCCTATATAAGCTTATACATTGCCATTTAAAAAATAGCAAAGCCTGACTTCCGGCGCAAGCCCCCCGGGGGGATAGAAAGGGGAAAACTTATACACAGGGCAATAAATTGTATAATTATTATATCCCCCCCAGGGGCTTGCAGGTGCTTTCAGCTTAATATACAATAAAACTGCCGCGGCAGACTGTTAAAAAGGAGGCGAAGCTGCTTTGAAAAAGAGCAAATTTATATCCCTATTCCTTATAATATGTGTGGCCATAAGTCTGTTTGGCGGATGCCAAAGCCATGTGAATGCTCCCGCGGGGGATGCTGGCGGAGAGCATGGCGTAGCCGAAAGCAGCTATCTTGTAGAAACGCTCAAACTGGCCGGAGGCACCGACTGGGGTGTGCCAAGCCCTTACCTCAATGTATCCAGAGGACCGGGACAGGCCAAGATGCGCCTGGTATTTGCCAGCCTTCTGGAGAAGGATGAGACGGGGGACGTGCCCTGGCTGGCGGAGAGCTGGAGCTTTGAAGGGAACGAATACACCTTCACGCTGTTTGAGGGACAGAGCTTTCACGATGGGGAGCCTTTGACTACGGAGGATGTGGCTTTTACCATAGACTATTTCAGGGAATATCCTCCGGTGACCAACAGCCTGGGCGTTGGGGACGGGTTTATTATTGAGAATTATAGGATAGTGGATGAATACACCATCACCATCACAGTAAAAGAGGCCAATGCCGACACCCTTTCAAACCTGGGCTCCTTTGTGATCCTGCCCAAGCATATCTGGGAAAAGGTGGCCGACCCCTATACCTACAATGTGCCGGACTGCCTGGTGGGCAGCGGGGCCTATATGTGCACTGGCTACGAGGGAGCCACCGGCAGCTACGAGTTCACCGCTTATGCCGGCTGGGTGAACGGGCAGCAGGCGGCGGAGCGTATTCTCTTTGTCCCTGTCAGTGACGAACTGCTGGCCTTTGAAAACGGGGAGATAGACATAGCCTCTATGCCTGCGGATCTGGCAGATAAATATATGGACGACCCGGCTATCGGCTTTGTGGAAAAGGCCGACGATATGGGCTATAAGATGCTCATAAACTTTGAGCGTCTGCCGGAATTCCTGGATCTGCCCCTGCGCCAGGGAATATATGCCGCTTTGGACCGGCAGTCCATAGTTGATAATGTGTTCCGGGGAATGGGCAGCGTGGGCAGCGCGGGCTATGTGCCGGTGAGCAGCCTGTTCTATAATGAGAACGTCATAAAGTATGAGTATGACCCGGATGCAGCCAAGGAACTGCTGGGGGAAAAGGGCTTTGAAATAAGCCTGCTCACCGACGATTCGGCGGATGGCATAAGTATTGCGGAAATTGTCAAAATAAATCTGGAGGCTGTCGGGATGAAGGTCACGGTGGAGGCGGTTGACTCTGCCAGCCGGGACGACAGGATAAACAAGGGGGACTACGACTTTGCCATTGTTGGCAACGGCGGCTGGGGCAACAATCCTCCCGGCTATATGCGCACCCTGTTTTCCGACAAGTCCAAGTATCTCAGCACAAGCCCCGCCTCCATGGGCCCCAGAGGCTACAGCAACGAAGAGATGACGGAGCTTGCCGAGGCGCAGCTGAAGGAGACGGACTTTGAAAAGCGCAAGGAGATGTTCAAGGAGCTGGAGTATATGGTGAGTGAGGAGATACCCCTGTTTGTGCTGGGCAACCAGTCCTCCTACTCCATGTACAGGATAGACTATTATGACGGCTGGATGAAGACCTATGCCTATCAGCAGGCGGAGCAGAACCGCCTGTCATATATGGCACGGTAAAAAGCTTTTGAGGAGGAGAGAAAGATGAAAAAGAAAATATTGCTTTTGCTCTGCTCCTTTGCCGTGATCTATCTTGTCAACTTCACTATCCCCAGGCTGATGCCTGGGGACCCTTTTGATTATCAGAGCGCCGCTGCCGGAGAAGAGAGCAGCACCGAGATGACTGAAGAGCTGAAGGAATATCTCCGCTCCTACTATGGATTGGACAAGCCATTTTTCTCTCAGCTATGGGAAAACATAAAAAACAATCTCCGGGGAGACCTGGGCTACAGCATACACTATAAGCGGGCGGTTTCAGAGCTGTTGATGGAGCGCCTGCCCTGGACGGCCTTCATAATGCTGGGTGCCTTACTGCTGAGCCTGGTGCTGGGCACAGCCCTGGCCCTGCTGGGGCTTCGCCGGAAAAAGGCCGACGGCTGCCTTTATGCCCTGTTTTCCCTCCTGGGGGAGCTGCCCCATTTCCTGGCGGGTATACTGCTGTTATTCCTGGTGGCGGCAAGAGTGGACTGGATTCCCCTCTCCGGGGCAGTGACGGCTTTCGGAATATATTACAGCGAATGGGACTGGGTGAAGGATGTGCTGCTCCACGCCCTGATGCCCCTTGCAGCCCTCACTCTAGTGACGGTTCCGAGCTTCTACTTTACTGCCAGGGCCAGCTTCCTGAGCATACTGGAAAAGCCCTATATCCTCAGCGCCCGCGCCAAGGGCTTGGGAGAGGGGCGCATACGCTTTCACTATATTTTCCGCAATGCGCTGCCGCCCATAGTGGCCCGGTTTTTCCTCAGCGTGGGCTCGGCCATTGGGGGTACGATGCTCATTGAAAATGTGTTTGCCTATCCCGGGATGGGCACAGTGATGCGGGAGGCGGTAAAGTACAGGGACTACCCACTGATCCAGGGAGTGTTCCTCCTGAGTACCGTCTTAGTTCTGCTGAGTCTTTTGGCCGCGGACCTTATAAACGCCGCCAATGACCGGAGAAGGGGGGCCAGCCTGTGAGACGGTTACTTATCCCAGCGGCGCTATTCCTGCTGCTGGCGCTGCTGTTCGCCTATGGGCTGCTGTTCTACCCTCAGGATTCTCAGCTGCCCTCCGGGGACTCCCTGGAGGCTCCCTCAAGGGTGCACTGGCTGGGCACCGACAACCTGGGTATAGACATCTTTGCCCAGGTATCCAGCGGCTTTTTCCACAGCCTGAGCATTGGCCTGGCTGCGGCGGTGATCGCTTTTATGCTGGGCGGGGCCCTGGGTGTGGCGGCGGGCTACGCCGGAGGCAGGACGGACGCTGTGGTGGAATTTCTCATAAACCTTTTCCTGTCCGTCCCCCAGCTGCCGATAATGATCGTGATAGGGGCCTTTTTCGGCCAGAGCAGCCTGAACATCATCTGTATCATTGCCGCTTTTTCCTGGGCGCCTATCGCAAAGCAGGTGAGGGCCAGGACAATGTCCCTTAGAAAAACCCGCTATCTCATCCTGGCCAGAAGCTACGGAGGCGGACTGTGGTATCTGTTCAGGACCCACATGAGCAGGGACATCATGCCCCTGCTGCTCATAAGCTCCCTGGCGGTGACCGGCCGGGCCATAGTCCAGGAGTCCTCTCTGGCCTTCCTGGGCCTGTCCGACCCTCTGGCAAAATCCTGGGGACTGATGATAGCCCGCTGCACGGGCTTCAAGGGCATATATTTTACTGAATTCTGGATCTGGTGGCTGCTGCCGCCGGTGCTGGCCCTGGTGCTGTCGGTATTGCTGCTGCGCCTGTTCAGCCGGGCACTGGAAAATTACTGGCTTGGAAAGGAGTGAGGGACATGGCCCCGCTGTTGGATGTAAGGGAGCTGAGCGTATCATATCCCGGCTTTAGCCTGCACCCACTGTCCTTCAGTCTGGACAGAGGGGAAATACTGGCTGTGGTGGGCGAGTCCGGCTCCGGCAAGACTACGCTTTTAAAAGGCTTGGCCTGCCTTACCGAGGAGGGCACGGAGGTCTCCGGCCAGGTGCTTCTGGAGGGCAGGGAACTACTGGGCATGAAGGAGGAGCAGCGCAGGCAGCTGCGTATGCGCTCCTTTGCCGTGGCTTTCCAGAATTCCTCCGCCTGGCTCAACCCCGGCATGACCCTGAGGGAGCAGCTGAAAGAGGTGCTGCACCGGGGCTATCCACCCAGGGAGATACCCGGACGCATGAGGGAACTGATGGAGACGGTGGGCCTGAACCCGGAGGACCTGGGCCGCTATCCCAGGGAGCTCTCCGGGGGCATGGCCCAGCGTTTCCTGCTGGCCACGGCCATAGCTCTGGAGCCGGGACTGGTGCTGCTGGACGAGCCCACCAGCTCCCTGGACGTGGCGGCAAGGGATGCCTTCGCCGCCCTGGTTCAAAGGCTGAACCGGGAAAAGGGGATAGCCTTTATCATAATAACCCATGATATGAAGCTGGCCCAACTGCTCAGCAGCCGGATCATGGTGCTGTATAACGGCCATGTGGAGGAGCTGGGCAGCACAGGGGATATATTGGATTATCCCCGTCATCCCTATACCAGAGGCTTAATAAACGCCTCTATGGGTCTGAATATAGTCAGGGACGTATGGGGAATACGTCCGGCGGTGCCGGTGGAGCGAGGTCACCACGGATGCCCTTTTTACGGCCGCTGCACCCAGAGCCTGCCCCTGTGTGCCCATCAGGCCCCTGAACTGAAAGATTGGGGAGACGGCCGGCTGATAGCCTGCAACCGGGGAGGCATCGTGACTCTGCTGGAAGGCCGGGGAATATGCAAGTCCTACGGCAGGCAAAGGGTGCTGAATGGGGTGGATCTCAGCATACGCAGTGGGGAGGTTGCGGCTCTGGTGGGCCGCTCCGGCTCCGGCAAGACCACACTTGCTCAGATACTGGGGGGCTATCTGGAGGATTATGAACAGGGCGGCCTCCTGTTTGAAGGCAAAGCTGCCGACATGGATGCCCTCCACCGTAGGGAGAGGGGAGTGCAGATGGTGTTTCAGGACAGTGAGACATCCCTGAACCCACATATGACGGTGCTCCAGGCGGCGGCGGAGCCCAGGCTTTTGGCCAAGCTGGGTATGGAGGAGGAGAGGGCTCGCCGTGCCCTGGCTGACGTTGGGCTGCCTTCAGATGAGGATTTTCTCAAAAAGAAGATAAAGACCCTCTCAGGAGGGCAAAAGCAGAGACTTTCCATTGCCCGGGCCCTGACCATGGCTCCGGCGGTACTGCTGGCCGATGAGCCCAGCTCCATGCTGGACCCCTCCAGCAAGGCAAATCTGCTCCGGCTTTTAAAAAGCCTGCAAAACAGCCACGGCTTCAGCATGCTGCTGGTGACCCATGATCTGGAGAGCGCTCTCAAGGTGGCCGACCGCTGCTACCTGCTGAAGGAAGGACGGCTGCAGGAGCTGCGGATATCCGACTATGTGAGCAGCAGCATAGACGGTGTGTTTGTAGATTAAGGGATAAAAAACAGCCTGCCTTCCAAAAGGAAAGCAGGCTGAATTACTTGTTTTTTTACTTTGCGTAATCCACGGCCTTGGTCTCACGGAAAACGTGAACCTTTATCTGACCGGGATAGGTGAGTTCTTCCTCGATCTTCTTGGCAATGTCACGGGCCAGGAGAACCATCTGGTCTTCGCTCACATCCTCGGGCTTGACCATGATGCGTATCTCGCGGCCGGCCTGGATGGCGTAGGAACTGGCGATGCCCGGGAAGCTCTTGGAAACCTCCTCCAGCTTCTCAAGACGCTTGACGTAGTTTTCGATATTCTCGCGCCGGGCGCCGGGACGGGAGGCGGATATGGCGTCTGCCGCCTGAACCAGGCAAGCCTCCACGGTGTGGGGCTCCACGTCGCCGTGGTGGGCCTCGATGGCATGGATGACGGCCTCAGACTCCTTATACTTCCTGGCAATGTCCACGCCGATGGTGACATGGCTGCCCTCAACCTCGTGGTCGATGGATTTGCCCAAATCGTGGAGCAGACCTGCGCGCTTTGCCACATTTACATCCACACCCAGCTCGGAGGCCAGCAGGCCGGCGATATGGGAGACTTCAATGGAGTGGTTCAGCACATTCTGACCATAGCTGGTGCGGTATTTCATGCGGCCCAGAAGCTTGATTATCTCGGGATTGAGACCGTGGATGTTGGTCTCAAACACGGCCCTTTCACCCTCCGCCTTGATGACGGCGTTGACCTCTTTCTGGGCTTTGGCCACCATCTCCTCAATACGGGCGGGATGGATGCGGCCATCCTGAATAAGCTTTTCCAGAGCCAGTCTCGCCACTTCCCGGCGTACCGGGTCAAAACTGGAGACAGTGATGGCTTCGGGGGTGTCGTCGATAATAAGGTCGCAGCCGGTAAGCGTCTCTATGCTGCGAATGTTGCGGCCTTCCCGACCGATGATGCGGCCCTTCATCTCGTCGTTGGGGAGGGGTACGACGGAGACGGTGATCTCGCTGGCATGGTCGGCGGCGCAGCGCTGGATGGCGGTGGCAATGATCTCTCTTGCCCGGGCATCGGCCTCATCCTTGTACTGGGCCTCGATCTCCTTGACCTTCAAGGCCATTTCATGGGTGACATCGTCCCGGATATTGGCGATGAGGTAGGCCTTTGCCTCATCAACAGTAAAGCCGGAAATTTTTTCCAGCATCTCCAGCTGGCTCTTCTTCACAAGGGCAACTTCCTGCTGCTGCGCTTCCACAGCGGCTATCTTGTTGCTGAGGGTGTCGTTCTTCTTTTCAACGGAATCCAGCTTCCGGTCAAGGTTTTCTTCCTTCTGCTGCAGGCGGCGCTCCTGCTTCTGGAGCTCGGCCCGGCGCTCTTTTACTTCCCGCTCGTACTCAGAGCGGCTTTTGTGTATTTCTTCCTTTGCCTCTACGAGAGCTTCTCTTTTCTTGCTCTCCGCACTTTTTATAGACTCATTGATTATGCGCTTGGCCTCTTCCTCGGCGCTGACGATCTCCCGCTCAGCCACTTTTTTCCGGTAGGTTATACCAAGCAAAAAACATAAAACCGCAGCTACTGCGATTATAAGGATCCATAAAGGAGTTGGCATAGTAAGTAAACACACCTCCATTCCTTAAGAATTTTGCGGTGGTTTATTGGTTTTCAGCTGAAAACATTTAAAGAAGACGGACCATAAAACGAATCCGTCGAGTTCTAAAAGAAATATAATGGAACGCTCCCCCGCATCCCAGAATATCGCCTCATACATTTTAGCCTTTTAACGAAGTTATGTCAAGTGGAATACTTAATTAATTTTAAGGAATGGGGAGAGGAAGAATAAACAAGAAACAAAATATTCCGCAAATTATGCAAGTTATGCTCACAAGTTGATTTCAGTAGTTTAATAAGTTAAATTTGAATCAGTAAAAGCAGGAAACAGGAAGAAATGGAGGAATACATAATGGATAAAAATAGGAGACTTACCAGAAAGATAATAAGCCTTTGCCTGAGCGTCTTCACTATTGCATCGATTGCAGTGAATGCTTATGCCGCATCCGGAAAGTCTGTGATTTTTGGTTTGCCCTCGGGCAGAACTGACAGCCTGAGTGAACAGGGGGAAATATCTGAAGCTTCCATAAAGGAGCGGCTGGATGAATGCAAGCAAAAGTATTTGGATTATCAGAAAGAGTCCCAGAATACATCAAATGTAGGCACTACCATGCCGGACGGTTTTTCACTGGTGAGAACCATAGATGGGGAGATAAGGCAAGTCCAGGTATTTGCTCCTTCCTATTCCAAGGCCAAGAATCCTGAGAACAGTTTTTATTCTCCGCTGGAAGACTATTCCATGATTTATTATTTCAAAGATGAGCTGCCCTATTTTGCACTATGCTATTATGAGAACACCAAACCAAGAGAAGAAATGCGCTTTTATCTGTCTCAGGGGGAGATAATCCAATGGGTCGACGAGGATGGCGAGGAGAGCAGCGAGGCTCCGGAGGAGTTCTTCTTTATTTATGACCACGCCCTCTCAGCCTACGCAAGAGCCATGTATGACCGCTATGACAAAGGCAAATATGCCATACAGGTAGGCTCTTTCAAGGATAAAGAGCTGGCGGAGGAGTGCTGCACCTCTCTGATAGAAAACGGCCAGGATGCCCGTGTGAAGATAATGGACAGTCTTTATTGTGTACTTATAGGTGAGTATAAAGACTGGGACAAGGCTGCCGAGGCATTTGAGGATGTGGAGCTGACGGAGGAATGCGGCATTACATACATAAGGCTGCTTTGAACTGATATCCTATAAAATGAGGACAGGGAACTTTAAACTGGTAAAGTTCCCTGTTTTTTACGCTCCTCTGTCAAGCCGGAGAGAGTCCCCTGACACAGCGGCGGTGACAATATCTCCGGGGCCGATTTTGCCTTCCAGCAGCAGCTCCGCAGCTGCATCCTCTATCCAGTGCTGCACGGTGCGGCGCAGGGGACGGGCCCCGAACTTGTCGTCATAGCCCCGGCGGGCAAGCCAGCGGGCGGTATCCTCCGGCACCACAAGCCGGATATCGAGGGAGCGGAAGCGCTCCTCCACCTGGCGGAGCATGGTCTGGGTGATGGCAAACATATGCTCCTGGGTAAGGCGGTGGAAGACTATAGTCTCATCTACCCGGTTCAAAAATTCCGGCTTGAAGGTGCTGCGCAGCTCCTCCATTACCTTTTTGCTCATGCTGTCCTCGTCTCTGCCGCCGTCCCCAAAGCCCAGGGGAGGGCGGTTTTCCGTGATGGCTTTTGCGCCGATATTGGAAGTCATGACAATAACCGTGTTGCTGAAATCCACCCGGCGGCCTCCGGAGTCGGTGAGGTGGCCGTCGTCCATGATTTGCAGAAGGATGCTCCACACATCCTCGTGGGCCTTTTCAATCTCATCGAAAAGTACCACGCTCCAGGGCTTGCGGCGCACTTTTTCCGTCAGCTGTCCCCCGTCCTCATATCCTACATAGCCGGGGGGAGAACCGATGAGCCTGCTTACGGAATGCTTCTCCATATATTCCGACATGTCCAGACGGATTACGGCGTTCTCGTCTCCATACACCGTGGCGGCCAAAGCCCTGCACAGCTCCGTCTTGCCAACTCCTGTGGGGCCCAGAAAGAGAAAACTGCCCACGGGCCGCCGGGGGTCCTTCAGACCTACGCGGCTGCGGCGAATGGCCCTGGCTACGGCAGCTACAGCTTCGTCCTGACCGATGATACGTTTTTTCAGCTGTTCTTCCAGAGATTTTAGCCTTTGGCTCTCGTCCTCGTCCAGGGAGCAGACGGGGATCTCTGTCCACAGGGAAACCACCTTGGCAACGTCTGCGGCGGTTACTTCACACCGGAGCCCTTCCACATGGACGGCGGCTGCCGCCTCGTCCAGCAGGTCAATGGCCTTGTCCGGCAGGAAGCGGTCGTTTATATAGCGCACCGACAGGGTGTAGGCTGTTTCCATTGCCTCGGGACTGAGGCTTACCCTGTGGTGCTTTTCCAGCGCCGGACGCAGGCTCTGGAGCATCTCCATGGTGTGCTCCCGGTCCGGCTCCGTGACTTTGACGGGCTGGAAGCGCCGCTCCAGGGCGGCGTCCTTTTCAATGTGGCGGCGGTATTCTTCCGGGGTGGTGGCTCCTATTATCTGCACCTCGCCCCGGCCCAGGGCAGGCTTTAAAATATTGGCGGCGTCTATGGCCCCCTCGGCGCTGCCTGCACCGATGATGGTGTGCAGCTCGTCTATAAAAAGGATAACGTCTCCCGCACGACGCACATCCCGGAGTACGGACTTCACCCTCTCCTCAAAATCCCCGCGGTACTTGGTACCGGCCAAAAGGGCGGGGATGTCCAGAGAGACTATGCGTTTGTCTCTCAACTCAGCCGGAGCTTGTCCACGGCTGACGCAGAGGGCCAGACCCTCTGCTACGGCGGTCTTGCCCACCCCCGGCTCTCCCACCAGCACAGGATTGTTCTTGCTGCGCCGGGAGAGGATCTGGATGGCCCGGCGTATCTCGTTGCCCCGGCCTACCACCGGGTCTATCCTGCCGGCAGTGGCCAGCTCCGTGAGATCCCGGCTGTACTGATCCAGAATGCGGGTGTCTGCCCGGCGTATGGTGCTGCGGGCTGTGCCGGTCTGGGAGCGGTTATTGGAACCGGGATTGCCAAAGACAGCCATTATTTCGGTATAAATGTCATTAAGATCCGCTCCTGCCTCCCGGAGAGCAGCGGCAGCGCCACAGTCGTTCTGGCGCAGAAGACCCAGCAGCAGATGCTCGGTACCTATATAGCCCTGCTGTAGCTGCTTTGCCTCCAGAGCGGCTTTTTCCACCGCCTGACGGGCTCTGAAAGTCAGGCCCTGCTCCGGCCTGCCCGGGCTGCCGCTGCCGTTGGAGCGCTGGACTATATGCCACAGCCGGGCCTTGTCCATGCCCTGATGCTGCAAGATCCTGGCACCCAGGCCGTCCCTCTCCATCATTATGCCCAGCAGCAGGTGCTCGGTGCCCACATAGCTGTGGCCCAGCTCCCCGGCGGCTATGCGGGCGTTCTCAATGGCCAGCTCCGCCCGCTGAGTGAATTTTTCATTGCTCTTTATAAGACACTCCCCCTTGGGTTCAAGTCCCCTTAGAATGTACTGATAATATATTATCCACGCTTCGCCGCGCCGAAACAGACGAAACGGGTGCCCGGCAGGAAAAATTATTGCCAGCTTTCTGTAAAATTATTTTTTGCCTTGAAAATTTATAATTGATTTTTGCATGGGATGTGTTACAATGTAGCCAACGATGACCCCAGTGGTCAAATAACATGGGAGGTAACATCATGGCTTTTGTTATTACCGATGAGTGCCTGTCCTGCGGTGCCTGCGCAGCTCAGTGCCCTGCCGAAGCAATTGACATGGGCGATCTGCACTACGAGATCGACGCCGATAAGTGCCTGGAGTGCGGCGCTTGCGCAGCTCAGTGCCCCGCCGAGGCAATTGTTCAGGAGTGATCTTCTAAACAACATAGAATGAGGGGCGATAAGCATCGCCCCTCATTCTTATATATTCCCTGTTTAAAGCTGAATTTTAATCCATGGAGGATAATATCATGCCGGAATTTACGGCTCTATGGGAGGGCGGCCCGGCCTTTGCCCAGGCGGAGCATTTCAGGCTCAGCACCGACTGTGTGCTGCTGGCAGACTTTGTGAACGTTGCCGGCAGAAAGCGGGGCATTGACCTGGGCTGTGCCTCCGGGGCCATAGCCCTGCTGCTGCTCTGGCGCAGCCCCAGGCTGCACATGACGGGGCTGGAGCTTTTGGAGGATGCGGCAGAGCTGGCGGAGAAAAATATGGAGAGAAACGCTCTTCAGGACAGAAGCCGCATAATTTGCGGGGATATCCGCCGCCATCGGGAACTCTTTAAAAGCGGCAGTTTCGATCTGGTGGCGGCAAACCCACCCTACTTCCCTGTGGAACGGGGAAAACTCTCACCGGACGAAAAACGCTCCGGGGCCCGGGGTGAGGTGAGCTGCAGCCTTGAGGATATATGTGCGGCCGCTTCCTACCTCTGCTGCACCGGCGGCAGCTTCTCGGTAGTATATAAACCGGAGCGGCTATCAGAACTCTTCTGCGCTATGACGGCCCACGGCTTGGAACCCAAGCGCCTGCGCCTGGTATGCTACCGGCAGGACAGCGCCCCCAGTCTGGTGCTGGTAGAGGGCCGGCGGGGCGGAAAACCGGGGCTGGATATCCTGCCGCCCTTGATACTCACCGGCCCTGACGGAGGGGACAGCCAGGAAGTCTTGAGGATATATCACCGCAACTGACAGATTGAGAGGAGAAAAATATGGACGGAGAAAACAGACTTTCAAACGTGGAAAAGCGGCAGCTTATAATATTTGTAATTGTGGCCTTTGGTTTCCCCTTTATGATGGGTGTGCCCTTGGCAGCTGCCTACAGACTGGGGCTTAATACCTATCCGTTCCCCAATGCCCAAATGTTTTATCCTGCGGCGGGGGTGATGCTGGCCTGCCTGGTCACAAAGAGACGTCCGGGCGTGGAAAGCATTGAAGAGAGCGGAGCTATGCCCAGGCGCTTCTTTATATTCTTTGTGCTCCTTACGGCTCTGATGGCGCTCAGCTGCTATGGAATGTTTATCCGCCCCGACATGGACTGGGCCACAATGCAGACATATGTGATATTGGGCGGCTCCGTACTGGCATGGATATTCCTGCTGGCAGCAGGAAAGAACAGACGCTCAGCTTACGGCCTGAGCTGGTCCGGAACCGGCCTGTCGCTGCTGCTGATGCTACTGTTCGTGGCTATTTATCTGGCCCGCTCTTTCCTTTCTGTGGCTATCAGCGGGCAGATGGCCGAATACCTGCCCTACTGGCAGACTTCCGCACCCTACATACTCATGGCGGTGCTGATACCCAATTTCTTCCTCAGTTTTGCCGCCTTCTTTGGTGAGGAGTACGGCTGGCGCTACTATCTTCAGCCCCTGCTGCAAAAGCGCTTCGGCCTCATCCGGGGCACAATAATCCTGGGGGTAGTATGGGGGCTGTGGCATCTGCCCCTGGACCTGTTCTTCTACAGTCCGGGCTATGCCCTCCAGAGCATCGCGGCTCACCAGATAACCTGCATCACCCTGGGGGTGTTCTTTGCCTTTGCATATATGAGCACCGGGAATATCTGGGTGCCTGTGGCGCTGCACTTTGCAAACAACAACCTGGCTGTGGTGGTCAGCGGGACTGCTCAGATAAGCGGATATGCCGTAGGCTGGCTGGATGTGCTTGTATCCCTGGTGATTAATGCGGTCATCTTCCTGCCCTTCCTGGCAGCAAAGGTGTTCCGCAGGGGAGAGCGCCCGGAAGCGATAAACATGGAAAAGGAACTTCAATAAAAAATGCCGGAGCAATCTGACTCCGGCGGTCTTAAAGAAGACAGCATTTAAAAAGTCCGGAGATGTATCTTCAGATACGGCTCTGGACTTTTTAAAATTACAGCTTGCGGCTGAGAGCCGCAATACACTCAGGACAGACACAGCGTCCCTTGTAATTGACAAGGTCCCGTACACTGTCGCAGAAAACGCAGGCGTCCTGATATTTGCGAAGAATAATGCTTTCACCCTCTACGTATACCTCCAGGGTGTCTTTCTCCGCAATATCCAGAGTGCGCCGCATTTCGATGGGCAGGACAATACGGCCCAGCTCATCAACCTTACGTACTATTCCGGTAGACTTCATTATTCCTCACTCCCCCATAATTTAAAGTATTAGGGAACCTCTGATTTAATCCGCACTACCATAAAGGCTCCGGATGTGGGATAATAACACATCAAAGCAATGGT
>CALWWB010000009.1 GCA_944385175.1 uncultured Oscillospiraceae bacterium
GGAAAAGAAATTTTCCGCCATGGCATTATCATAAGGATTTCCTTTCCTTGACATCGAAGGCGTAATGCCGTATTGTTTAGTCAGGTTGAAGTATGCTTGCGAGGTGTACTGAAATCCTTGGTCGCTGTGGAGCTGCAACTCTGCGGCGACCTTCTTTTCCTCTTTCTTCATTGCCAGACGAATGGTGTCCAGGACCAGATTCACCGTTTGCTGCGCTGCAGTCTTGTAAGCCACGACGCTGTTGTCGTATAGATCCCGGATCATGGACAGGTACAGCACGCCCTGACCGGTCTGGATATAGGAGATATCCGTTACCCATTTGCTGTTTGGCCTGTCTGCATAAAACTCCCGGTTAAGCAGATTTTTGTACTTATGGACTTGCTGCCCCAGCTGCCGCCACTTCCTGTAACGGCGAATTTCGGACAAAAGGCCATACTTTTTCATGATACGCAGAATAGTTTTCGGATTTCGGTGAATGCCCTGTTTCTCCAGCCACAGGTGCATCCGGCGATAGCCGTAAGTGTGAAAGCAATGCTCCTGCTGCTTCCGAAGCAGCCCGGCGAGCGATGCATCCTTCTCGGGCTGCTGCAGACGTTCCACATAGTCGTAATAGCCGCTCCGGGACACCCCGAAGAAGGTACACATCACCGATACCGGATATGCCTCCCGATGACGAAAAATCACTTGATACTTGAAACTGGCTCTCACTTCCTTCCCACAAGCGAGAGAAAATCCCGCAGCAGTTCATTTTCCATCTTAAGCCGCTTGTTCTCATACTTGTATTCCTGCAAGGTCCTGGCTGGCTTCCTGCCCCTCTGTTTTGGCATGCCCTGTACGTTCTTCTTCCTTTCCCGCTTGAGTAAGTTATGGATGGGCCGGTCTCCTTCCAGCCCCAGGGCCTCCGCTACCTCCCGCTGGCTCATTCCGCTGTCCAACATCCGCTGAATCTCCGGCAATAATGCCTGTACTTTCTGATACTTCCTTGCCATATAGCAATACCCCCCTGATGTAGTTCTATTTTCCTACATCAGGGGGGATTTTGTCTATTGTCCGTTTTTTCTGGTTCAGTTCAAAATGGACACGGGTTTTAACTTCATGTTTATTCTCAGCTGAGTTTAAAGGTCTCAATCGCAAGGGCAAGTATGCCGCCTACCGTCTCACTGTCTGCTTCCAGGGCTGTGGAGCTGTATACGGCCACCTGTCCCTCCGCCACGTCTTCCGCATAGTAAATGCAGATTACGGTACCGCTGACGGATTCGTCCTCATAGGAATAGGCATAACTGATGGTGTATATTTCCCTTCCATCAATCTCCTCGCTCACCGGTTCTCCGGGAGCGGTGCTCAGGGAACCCTCCATCTCAATCATCGCTCCTGCGGCGATCTCCTTGAGATAGCTGACTGCGTCGGTATCACTGACCAGGGAGACCGAGCAGTAAGGCAAGGTCGTATCGCCGGCAGGATAGATCATGGCGTTGTCCGCCTGGTTGGAAAGGGCGATATACTTCTCGTCATACTGGAAGCTGAAGCCCTTGCTCATGCTGGTGAAGGTGAGCTGTCCGTCGGAATTGGCCGTGGGCACGGGAGTTGCCGTGGGCAGTAGGGTATCCTCCGGGCTGGGGCTGGGTGTAGCCGTATCCTCTGCGGGGACCTGGGTCTCGGTCACGGCGGGAGTCTGGGTGCTCTCCGCCGGGGCCTCCTCTCCGCTGCAGGCAGCCAGGCTCAGCATCATGAGCATGGCAAGTACCAGAGCAATCAGGCCGGGCAAACGGCGCAAATTCTTTTTCATGTTATCCACCTCATTATATATTTTATCTGAATAAACTGTCAGTATATACAGTTAAATATAATATACTAGCCCGGCTGATTTGTCAAATCAAGGCGAGTACGGCCTATGAACAGTATATTAATAAATCTTAAACCTTCCTCATTTTCCGAAACCGCAGTTGACAAGTGTAGCCTGTCATGCTATCCTGTACTCAGATGACGTACGTAGTCTGGCATGGGGCGAAGTGCACCGCCTCATGTGAATTCCAAGGGAGGGTCCGCTATGGGAAATTTGGCCGAAAGGATAAGCGACAGCGAGCTGGAGGTAATGCACCTTTTGTGGGAAGCGGGGACGCCCCTGCCCATAAGCGAGATACGCATTGCTTTACAGCAGCGCAGGGGCTGGGAGGCCACCACGGTGAAAACCCTGGTAAACCGGCTGGTGGCAAAGAATGTGCTGGCTCAGGAAAAGCGCAATGTATTTTACTACATCCCTCTTGTCAGCCAGGAGGAGTACAACAGCTGGGCCACAAGTCAGCTCATAGATAAGCTGTATCGTGGCAGCGCCAGAAACCTGGTGGCGGCCCTGGTCAATTCCGACAGTCTCAGTGATAAGGATATCCGGGAGCTGAGGGATTTCTTCAGAATGGAGGATGAAAAATGAGCGGCACACTGTCTCTCCTTCTCTCCCTGTCCCTGGGAGGCAGCCTGCTGTCCCTGCTGGTGCTGGGCCTGAGGCTGCTTCTGGGCCGCAGGCTGCCCAGCCTCTTCTATTACTTTGCCTGGCTGCTGGTGCTGCTGCGCTTTGCGCTGCCCATCCCCGGCTTCCTTGGCTCCGGCACAGATACCCCTGCCGAGACCGCCCCCATCTCCGTCCCATCGTCACAGTACAGCTCCCAGGATTTCCGGGATGTCCGGGTAGGCGACCTGCCCTCTGCCGAAAGCGGTGCCGGAGCTGCTGCCGCAGTTGACTTTCTCCCTCCTGCGTCAGTGTCCGAAAGCACTACAGTCCAGGAGCCTCAGGCTCAGAGCGAGAGGCCCCAGGCCATTATTCCCGCCCTGGCATCCGCCAGAGAGAGCCTCTTTGCTTCTCTTAAGCACTTGGCAAGCAACAGTGACCTCTGGCTGCTGGCCTGGGGCCTGGGCGCGGCTCTGAGCCTCGCCTGGTATCTGGGAAGCTATTTTGTTTTCAGCCGGACCCTGGGGCACAGTCTGCGCCCTGCCTCCGCCGCTCAGCGCAGGCAGTTCAGGGCGGCCGGAGCGCCCCGGTGCCTCAGGCTCTGCCTCAGTTCCGCCGCCAGCACTCCCATGCTCATGGGGCTTTTACACCCCAGACTGGTGCTGCCGGATCGGGAATACTCTCCGGAAATGCTAGGAAACATTTTCCTCCACGAACTCACCCATTACCGCCGCGGGGATCTTGTGCTCAAGTGGTTTGCCGTGCTGGTAACCGCCTTCCACTGGTTCAATCCCCTTGTACATATGGCCCGCCGGGAACTGGATCGGGCCTGCGAAATGAGCTGCGACGAAAGCCTGCTGCGCCATATGAACCTCCAGGACAGGCGCAGCTACGGGGAGACTCTGCTCTCCCTGGCGGCAGCCGGTTCTCTGCCCCGGCGTCTGGTGGCGACCAGCTTTGCCACCGAGAAACGGAATCTCAGAGAAAGGTTGGAACAGATAATGAAATATAAACCCATGAGCCGGGCGGGGCTGGCCCTGCTGCTGGTGGCCACGGTGCTGCTGTGCGGCTGCGCCGGAGCCCTGGGCCCCGGCGGCCAGGAGGCGGAAGCCCCCGCCGATACGGCGGAGAACGCTGCCCCTGAGGTGAGCACCGCCCCCTCTCCCAGCCCCGTGCCGACCCCGGAGCCCCGCAGCGTCACCGTGTCCACAGTGGACGAGCTCCTCTCCGCTATAGCCCCCAATACCACCATCACCCTGAAAGAGGGTGTCTATGACCTGTCCCTGGCCTCCGACTACGGGGTGGCCCATGAGGAGGGTTTCTACAGCTGGGTGAACAGCTTTGACGGCCCGGAGCTGGTCATAAGCCGTCTCTCCGGTCTCAGTCTTGTGGGCGAAGGTGAGGTCACAATCTCCGCCACTCCCCGCTATGCCGACGTGCTCACTTTCTCCGGCTGCACCGACATCTGCCTGGCCGGCCTGACCCTGGGCCACACTGAGGAGCCCGGCCAGTGCGTGGGCGGCGTGGTAGACCTGACGGCAGTGGACTCTGCCATAATCAGCCAGTGCAAGCTCTTCGGCTGCGGCGTCATAGGCGTCAGATCCCAGGACTCCACCGGCATCCAGGTGGTGGAGAGCGAGATATACGACTGCAGCTACTCCGCTGCCCAGATATACACCAGCTTCAACGTGGTCTTCAACAACTGCAAGATATACGACAACGAGACTTACTCGTCTCTCTTCTATTTCAGCACCAGCGAAAACTGCGCCGTGATAAACTGTGAGATCAGCGGCAACACTTCCCCGGTATTGCTGGACGTGAGCTACAGCCCCGGCATCTACTTTGCCGGAAACATTGTAGAAAACAACCCTCTCAGCGGCGGTATGTTCTTCATCGCCGGCTCTGAGGTCACAGTTGAGGGCTGCTCCTTCGGCGGCAACGGCGGCGCCTGGTACGTCTCCCGCTCCATGAGGGGGCTGGACGGCGAGTCCCTACGCCCGGTGGATGCCCAGGGCAATGAGCTGAGCGAGAGCCAGCTTCAGTCCATGGAGCACTTCACTGTGGAGGGCTGGGAGCCCAAAACCCCGGACTCCATCAGCCTGCCCGTGAGCGAGGACGGCTACGTCCATGTCTCCACCGTGGATGAGTTCCTGGCAGCCATAGGGCCCAGCACCTCCATCTATCTGGAGGACGGGGTCTATGATCTCAGCACCGCCTCCAGCTACGGCGGCTTCGGCAGCCAGTACTACGTGTGGAAGGACACCGGGGTAGACGGGCCCCAACTGGTCATCTGCAATCTCCGGAGCCTGAGCATCACCGGCGGCGGGGCCGACAAGGTGACAATTTCCGCCGCGCCCCGCTATGCGGAGGTCCTGGCCTTTGACAACTGCCGGGATATAGAGCTCTCCGGCTTCACCGCCGGGCACACTCAGGAACCGGGCTATTGTGTGGGCGGCGTGCTCTACTTTAATGAGTCCTCCAATGTGAATGTCAGCAGCTGCTCCCTTTACGGCTGCGGCGTCTGGGGCGTCACCGCCATAGACAGCAGCGACATCGCCGTGAAGGACACGGAGATATACGACTGCAGCAGCGGCGACATCAACCTGTCCGGCTGCCGCAACGTCAGCTTTGAAAACTGCGATATCCACGATAATGGCCTCAGCCGCATAGTCAATGAGAGCAGCAATGTGACCATGGACGGGGAGCTGGCCTTCAGCTATTATCCCCCCAATCCAACCAGGCTCAACGTAGTCCCGGTGACCGCCATAACTCCACAACCTGAGGGTCTGCACATTTACTACCTCGCCGCCATAAAAGAGCTCTCCCTGCCTGCTGGCATCCCTATAGAGCTCACCGCCGGGATGGTGAAGTCCGGTGAAGGCTTGTCCACAATAGAGGATGTGAAGTGGACGGTGAGCGACGAGAGCAAACTGAGCCTGGCTCCCAGAAAGCACGGAGCCTGCGTGGTGGAGAATCTGGGCAGCACCGCAGGCAGTGTCACCGTCACGGCGGAGTATGAAGGTCAGACGGCTCAGCTGAAGATAAACTTCGTCAAAGAGCTGGCGGACCCCTCCTCCTACTCCGGCGGCCGGGGGAGCGCCGCTTCCTCCACCAATGTCACGGTGCCCCCGACTCCTGCCCCCTCCGCAGATACCCTGCGCATCACCTATTCCGGCGAGGAGCGTACGGAACTCACCTTGAACGCAGGCGGCCAGTCCGTAGCTCTGTCCGCCCTGGGCCTGCCTCTCGGGGCCACGGTGACATGGAGCATCGAAGGCGACGACAAAGGGGAATACTGTACTGTGGAGTCCACCGGCGACACCACCTGCCAGCTGAATCCCCTGAAGGCCAAGTCCGGCGGCGTCACCCTGGTGGCAGAATACGACGGCATGGTCAAGACCTGCAAGGTTTACCTGCTTCCTTCTACAAAATAAAATTATTAAGGACTATGGCCGCTGTGGATCTGAAACTCCGCAGCGGCCATCTTTTTCATTAAAAAAAAGAAATCCCCACAGCTTTTGCATTGCTGCAAAAGCTGTGGGGACGGTATTCAGCTATATACTCTCAGCAGCAACTCAGGCCATATCCTTGATGGCAGCCTGGGCGGCGGAGAGGCGGGCGATGGGAACACGGAAGGGAGAGCAGGACACGTAGTCCAGGCCCACTCTGTGGCAGAACTCCACGGAGCTGGGGTCGCCGCCGTGCTCGCCGCAGATACCCAGGTGCAGGTCGGGACGGGTCTCACGGCCAAGCTTTGCAGCCATGGCAACCAGCTTGCCCACGCCTACCTGGTCCAGACGGGCAAAGGGATCGCTCTCGTAGATCTTCTTGTCGTAGTAGGCGCCCAGGAACTTGCCGGCGTCGTCACGGCTGAAGCCGAAGGTCATCTGGGTCAGGTCGTTGGTACCGAAGGAGAAGAACTCGGCCTCCTTGGCGATCTCATCAGCGGTAAGGGCGGCTCTGGGGATCTCGATCATGGTGCCAACCAGGTACTTCATGTTGGAACCGGCAGCCTTGATGAGCTCGTCGGCAGCCTTAACCACCACGTCCTTGACGTACTTCAGCTCCTTGACCTCGCCCACCAGGGGGATCATGATCTCGGGAACCATGGTCCACTCGGGGTGACGGGCCTGGACGGCCAGGGCGGCCTTGATGACGGCACGGGTCTGCATCTCGGCAATCTCAGGATAGGTGACAGCCAGACGGCAGCCGCGGTGACCCATCATGGGGTTGAACTCGTGGAGGGAAGCGATGAGGGCCTTGATGTCCTCGACGGACTTGCCCTGAGCGTCGGCCAGGGCCTTGATGTCGGCCTCCTCGGTGGGAACGAACTCGTGGAGAGGGGGATCCAGGAAGCGGATGGTTACAGGGTAACCGCCCATTGCCTCGTAGATACCCTCGAAGTCGCTCTGCTGCATGGGCTCCAGCTTGGCCAGAGCTGCAACGCGCTCCTCCAGAGTGTCGGCGCAGATCATTTCACGGAAGGCAGCGATACGGTCGCTGTCGAAGAACATGTGCTCAGTACGGGTCAGGCCGATGCCCTCGGCGCCCAGCTCACGGGCCTTGGCGGCATCGTGGGGAGTATCGGCATTGGTGCGAACGCGGAGGCGGCGGTACTTGTCGGCCCAGCTCATGATGCGGCCGAACTCGCCGGCGATAGTGGCGTCAACGGTGGGGATGATGCCGTCGTAGATGTTGCCGGTGGAACCGTCGATGGAGATGTAGTCACCCTCGTGGTAGGTCTTGCCGGAGAGCTCAAACTTCTTGTTCTCCTCGTCCATCTTGATGGCGCCGCAGCCGGAGACGCAGCACTTGCCCATGCCTCTGGCAACAACGGCAGCGTGGCTGGTCATACCGCCGCGGACGGTGAGTATGCCCTGAGCAGCCTTCATGCCCTCGATATCCTCGGGGCTGGTCTCCAGACGGACCAGAACTACCTTCTCCTTGCGCTCGGCCCAAGCTTTGGCGTCCTCAGCAGTGAAGACCACCTTGCCGCAAGCAGCGCCGGGAGAAGCGCCCAAGCCCTTGCCGATGGGAGTGGCAGCCTTCAGCTTGTCGGCATCGAACTGGGGATGGAGCAGAGTGTCCAGAGTGCGGGGCTCGATCATGGCCACAGCCTGCTTCTCGTCGATCATGCCCTCGTCCACCAGGTCGCAGGCGATCTTCAGAGCGGCCTGAGCGGTACGCTTGCCGTTACGGGTCTGGAGCATGTAGAGCTTGCCGTTTTCAACGGTGAACTCCATGTCCTGCATATCTCTGTAGTGGTTCTCCAGGGTCTTGCAGACCTGCTCGAACTGGGCAAAGGCTTCGGGGAACTGCTCGGCCATCTGGCTGATGTGCATGGGGGTACGGATACCGGCCACCACGTCCTCGCCCTGGGCGTTGACCAGGAACTCACCGAAGAGCTTCTTCTCGCCGGTGGCGGGGTTACGGGTAAAGGCAACGCCGGTACCGGAGTTGTCGTTCAGGTTGCCGAATACCATGGGCATGACGTTGACGGCAGTACCCCAGGAGTAGGGGATGTCGTTGTCACGACGGTACACATTGGCTCTGGGGTTGTCCCAGGAGCGGAACACGGCACGGATTGCCTCGTAGAGCTGGACTTTGGGGTCGGAGGGGAAGTCCTGGCCGATCTGCTTCTTGTACTCGGCCTTGAACTGGTTGGCCAGCTCCTTCAGGTCGGCAGCGGTGAGATCCAGGTCGGACTTGGCGCCCTTGGCCTCTTTCATCTCGTCAATGAGCTGCTCAAAGTACTTCTTGCCAACTTCCATAACCACATCGGAGAACATCTGGATGAAGCGGCGGTAGGAGTCGTAAACGAAGCGCTCAAAGTTGGGATCGGGGTTGCCCTTGATCATGGCGGCAACAACATCATCATTGAGGCCCAGATTCAGGATGGTGTCCATCATGCCGGGCATGGAGGCGCGGGCGCCGGAACGGACGGAGACCAGCATGGGGTTATTGAGATCGCCGAACTTCTTGCCGTTGATCTGCTCCATGGTCTCAACGTTCTTCATGATCTCGGCCATGATTTCATCGTTGATCTGACGGCCGTCCTCATAGTACTGAGTGCAGGCCTCGGTGGTAATAGTAAAGCCCTGAGGAACAGGCAGGCCGATAGCGGTCATCTCTGCCAGGTTGGCACCCTTGCCGCCCAGCAGCTCACGCATATTTGCATTGCCTTCGGAAAACATGTAAACGTACTTTTTGCTCATTGTTTTCGTCCTTTCTATAGTAAAAAAAGAATTGACTTTTTGCCACTTGTTAGATTACCACAAAACTGCCAAAATTATCAATGCATTTTACTCACAAATCAGTATGTGTAATCTTGCTTATTTCATCACTTATTTTTGCAAATCCACCAATATCCAAAACTTCTCCCCGGATTCTGGTATCAAAACCGCAGTTTGCTATGGCCTGCTCCGCCTGTTCTTTGGTCACCTTGCCAAGCTGTGAACTCAGGGCATTGACCAGTGTCTTTCTCCGCTGATTGAAAGCGGCCCTGACGATGCGGAACATGAGCTTCTCATCCTCCACTTCTGCCGGAGGCAGGCCCCGTTTTTTAAGCCTTATAACGCTGGATGTGACCTTTGGCTGGGGCATGAAGCAGGATGGCGGCACGTCGAAAAGCAGCTCCGGCTCCATGTGCCACTGAACGAAGATGCCGAAGGCCCCGTGATCGGCGCAGCCCTGGGCAGCACAGATGCGCCTTGCCACCTCCCGCTGTATCATCACCGTTATGGTGTCAAAGCATTCTGCTTCTATAAAAGCTGTGAGCAGTGGGCTTGTCACATTGTAGGGCAGGTTTGCACATACCGCCTTTTTAAGGCCCCCCAGCTTTCCCTCCGCCAGGGCAGCAATGTCCATCTTCATCACATCGCCGTATACTATTTCCACATTTCCGCAGTCCGCCAGGGTCTCGGCCAAGATTGGCTTGAGAGCCTTGTCCAGCTCTACCGCCACCACCTTGTCCGCCCGATTTGACAGCTCCCTGGTAAGACAGCCTATGCCCGGGCCCACCTCCAGCACGCCCAGCCCCTTCTCCGGTACGCCGGCGGCGGCAATATCCTCCGGCACCCAGGCGGCGGTGAGGAAGTTCTGCCCCAGGGACTTTGAAAAATGAAAGCCGTGGCGTCCCAGCAGCTCCCGAATGTATGCGCTATTCGTCAGCTCCATGTTCACCTGAACTTCCACCAGCGCAGCCACTGGCCTGCAAGGCACATGAAAATCAGCGCAATGCCGCAGAGCCTGCTGAAAGCGGTACCGCCGCTGGTCATGAACAAAAGCACATACAGCACTGCCAGGGCAATGACAGTCCACACTATGGCCGAAATGAGATATCTATTGTTCCCCATTTGAAAGCCCTCACTTTTTCAGTATTTTCTCAAAGGCCTGCCGGGCCGGGTCGTGTCCATATTCGTTGGCCAGAACGTTGCCCCGGTAGCGAAAGCCGTTGTTCCTCAGCAGATTCTGCATGGACTTGTTCTTCTTGTGGGTGTCCACCCTCACGGCCCTGCCGCCCAGCTGCCGGGTGATATCCTCCACGCAGCGGAGCATATATTCCGCCACGGCACTGCCCCGGTATTCCCTGGCCACGGCACTGCGGTGCAGCACGCAGTATGGTACATCCGGCGTCCACTTGCCGTCGGTGATATCCTCGTAAGAGGGTTCCGGCTTGTCGGTAAGGAAGAAGAAGGCGGCTATCTCAAAACCGTGTCGCACCACATACAGCTCTCCCCCTTCCGCATCCTGCCGCAGCTGCTTTTCACTGGGGTAGTCCCCCTGCCACTGGTCAACCCCGTGTTCTCTCAGGGTCTGTCTGGCGTAGTCCACTATCTCCATTATCCTGGGTATGTCCTCAAGACTCGCCTTGCCATAGCTCAGCGGCTCCGTCAGCTGCCTGCGGGAAGCCTCTTTCTCTATTTCTTCCATCAGTTTCCTGTCCTCTTTATCTTTAAGCTCCAGCCGGGCAAACATGTCCGGCCTCTTTTCTCTGGTGCGCTTTAGCTGCATCTTTCTCCGCCAGCGCGCCACCCTGCTGTGGTCGCCCTTTATCAGTACCTCCGGTACCCTGCGGCCCTCCCAGATCTCCGGCCGGGTGTACTGGGGGTATTCCAGAAGACCGTCCCAGTGGCTCTCCCCGGTGTAGCACTCCTCGTCCGCCAGCACTCCCGGTACCAGACGGCATACCGAGTCCGCCACGGCCATGGCGGCTATCTCTCCTCCCGTAAGCACAAAGTCCCCCAGGGATATCTCCTCGTCCACACACTGTTCTATAAAGCGCTCGTCCACGCCTTCATAGTGGCCGCAGACCAGCACCAGATGGTCATAGTCTCTTTTCAGCCTTTTTGCCGTCTCCTGGGTGTAGGGCTGTCCCTGTGGGGACATGTAGATCACCCGGCTGCGCAGGCCCTGTACAGTTAACATAATGTGTTCAAGACAGGACTTGAGAGGCTGGGCCATCATGACGCAGCCGTAGCCGCCGCCATAGGGGTAGTCGTCCACCTGCTTCTGCTTATTCAGAGTGTAGTCCCGTATCTGATGGCAGTTTATCTCAACTATACCTTTTTTCGCGGCTCTGCCGATTATGCTCTCGTGGAGCACCGCTCCCACAGTATCGGGAAATAAGGTCATTATATCTATGCGCATTTCACATTCCCTCGATGAGGCGGACAGTAATTATCCCCGCCTCAGGATCAGTTGACATAATAAATTCAGGTACAGCGGGGATAAGGTGCTCTTCGCTCCCCTGCACCACATATATATTGGAGGCGGGGCGCTCCAGCACTTCCGTGAGCCGGCCTATCTCCCGGCCCTGCTCGTCCTGCACCCTTGCCCCGATTATATCCTGAATGAAGTATCTGCCCCTGGGCAGCTTTGCGTCGGATCGCAGGATATGGGCTGTCTTGCCTTTCAGGGCCATGGCGGCGTTCACATCCTCTATACCCTCCAGCTTTGCAATAAGGAAACCCTTGAGTATCTTGGCTGAGACTATTTTAAATTCCCGCCCCTCCAGGAATATCCTGCCGCACTTTTTAAGAAAGTCCGGGGAGTCCAGCCATACCTCTATCTTCACTTCCCCGGCCACCCCGTGGGTATTGCATATGCGTCCGGCCTCGATGTATTCCAGCTTTTCCATAGCCACCTCCGCCCTGGTTTTCAAAACGCTTTATTTTAACATGATAACTCTAATTTGCCAAGATAAAACAAAAAATCCGGAGCGTCCGCTCCGGATTTTTACAGCATCAGTCCATGATCTCCACTGATACCTTTTTGCCCTTTCTCTGGGCAACGGCCCGCATAAGTATACGGATCTGCTTTACGATCCTGCCCTGCCGGCCAATGACCTTGCCCATATCGCCGTCGGCGACCCGCACTTCAAACACGGTTTCGCCATCGGCTTTGCGCTCGGTCACAGAGACCTCTGCGGGATTGTCCACAAGGCTCTGCACTATATAGGTCAATAGTTCTTTCATGCCGGTAGAAACTCCTTATTAGGCCTCGACCTTTTTCAGCAGGCCGCGGACTGTGTCGGTGGGCTGAGCGCCGTTAGAGATCCAGTACTTTGCCCGCTCCATATCCACCTTGATCTTCTCGCCCTCGGCCATGGGATCGTAGGTGCCGAGCTCTTCGATAAAGCGGCCGTCACGGGGACTGCGGGAATCCGCAACCACGATACGGTAGTAAGGTGCCTTCTTGGCGCCCATTCTGCGAAGTCTGATTTTGACCATTGTATATTCACCTCCATGTATTTTCATTCATATATTACAAACACCTAGGTGCCTGTAAGCTGATTAAAAGGGGAAGCCCCCGCCCATACCGGGGAACCCGCCGCCCATGCGGCCCATTTTCTTTTGCAGCTTTTTGGCATTTTTCCCGGTGAGCTGCTTTGTCATCTGCTTCATTGCATCGTACTGCTTGAGCAGGCGGTTCACATCCACCACAGAGGTGCCGCTGCCGGCAGCAATACGCTTTTTACGGCTGCTGTTGAGCATAGAGGGGTTGTCCCTCTCCGCCTGGGTCATGGACAGGATGATGGCCTCCTGATGTGCCAGCAGCTTCTCGTCCAGCTTTGCCCCCTGTAGGGCTTTGGCGTCCATGCCTGGAAGCATGCCCACCACGTCCTTCAGATCACCCATACTGCGCAGCTGGGCCATCTGGTCCAGGTAGTCTCCCAAAGTAAAGCGATTGCTCCGCAGCCGTTCCGCCGCTTCCAGAGCTTTCTTTTCGTCGAAGCTCTTTTCCGCCTTCTCAATGAGGGTCAGCACATCGCCCATACCCAGTATACGGGAGGCCATGCGGTCCGGGTGGAAGGGTTCTATCATATCCAGCTTTTCGCCGGTGCCTATAAATTTTATGGGTTTGCCGGTAGTCTGGCGAATTGACAATGCCGCTCCGCCCCTGGCGTCGCCGTCCAGCTTGGAGAGCATGACACCGGTTATGCCCAGGGCTTCGTCAAAAGCCGCAGCGGCATTCACCGCATCCTGACCGGTCATGGCGTCCACTACCAGCATTATCTCCGCCGGGTCAACGGCAGCCTTGATGTTCTTAAGCTCATCCATGAGCTCCTGGTCTATGTGCAGCCGGCCTGCCGTATCCAGGAACACCAGGTCGTTGCCGTGCTTTCTGGCATGCTCCACGGCGGCCTTGGCGATGTCCACAGGATTGGTCTGACCCATCTGGAACACGGGGATACCCAGCTGGGCGCCCACCGTCTCCAGCTGCTTTATAGCGGCGGGCCGGTAGATGTCACATGCAGCCAGCAGCGGGCGCTTGCCCTGCTTGCGCATATAGCCTGCCAGCTTTGCCCCGTTGGTGGTCTTACCGGCTCCCTGCAGTCCCACCAGCATAACCACGCTGGGTGAGCGGGAACCTATATTCAGCTTCTGGTTTTCCCCGCCCATAAGGGCGCAGAGCTCCTCATTGACTATCTTGATGACCATCTGGGCCGGGGACAGGGTTTCCAGCACATCGGCCCCGCATGCTCTCTCGGTGACGGTCTTGGTAAAGCTCTTGACCACCTTGTAGCTCACGTCCGCTTCCAGCAGGGCCATGCGCACTTCCCTCATGGCCTCCTTCACGTCGGCAGCGGAAAGGCGGCCCTTGCCTCTGAGCTTTTTAAAAGCGGCATTCAGTTTTTCGGATAAGCTTTCAAATGCCATAAACAATCAACCTCTGGCTATGACTGCCTCAATGTCTCCCGCGGTCTTTGCCGCGATGGCGCTGGCCTCTCCCTCTGTCATGGCGACCAAGGCTTCTATCTGTTCCCTGATCTTTTCCAGGGCGCTGCGGTTTTCCTCAAAGCGGCGGATAAGTCCGGTCTTTTCCTCAATATCCCGCAGGGCAGCTTCCGCCCGGCGGATATTGTCCCAAACCCCTTGGCGGGATATGCCGCACTGTTCGGCTATCTCAGCCAGGGATAGGTCCTCATTATAATGTAAGTCAAAGCACAGCCGCTGTTTCTCAGTCAATAGCTCGCCGTAAAAATCCAGCAGCATGGCCTGTCTCAGTCTGCCGTCGCTCACGGTCAAGCCCCCTGTCAAGTATTTACCGTTGACAGAGTATACTACGCTCGCCCCTTGCTGTCAAGCATTTTTTCTTTACAGCATCGATAAATTTCTTTCTCCGCTCCCCGGCTTTGTCGGCCGTCATAAGGAATAATCAGGCATTTTCTGGGGAAAATGCCAAGGTGAGGAACAAGAAAATTTCCCTGATAGGAGACAGCCATGGACAACATAGATTCCTGTCTTTATATTGACGAGGGCCGGCTATACGAATATGCCGCCTCCGCCGCGAAGCTCCTGCGGCCCCAGGACAGCTGCCCCGGCACGGAGGCCGCCGCCCTGCTGCGCCGTAGCTTTGGGGATATACGCCGATGCCATCAGGCCATAGAGCGCCGCTACGGCGCTTTGGCCGCTCCCCCCTCGGCCTGCGAATGGCTTCTGGACAACTGGTATATGGTGCAGCGGGAATACCTGGGTGCCGTCACGGAATTGAAGCGTTCCCGGCATCTGCGCTGCTGCTCCGAGGGTATCGTCATAACGGAGCTGTGCCGGGTCTTGGTACATTCAGGGCTGGGCAAGGTGACGGAAGAGCGCTGCGGAATATTTCTCTCCGGCTTCCAGTCGGTTACGGTGCTCCAGCGCCGGGAGCTGGAGCTGTTTCCCGCGGCATTGCGCTGTGCCCTGATAGAGGCTATCGCCGATGTATGCCGAAAAATGCAGTATGCCGCAGACACCACCGCCCACGCCCAGGCCCTCTCTGCCCTGTTCACCTCTCTGCGGCTCTTTTCCGTGTTGGACCTGGAGAAGCTGCTGGGTGAGGCGGACGTAACCGGCGGCATTCTCTCCCGGGACCCCACCGGAGACTATAAACACATGGACAGCGCCACCAAGAGGGAGTATCTGCTGAGGCTGGAGAAGCTGGCCCGCAGGGCCGGACAGGAAGAGCATGTGCTCGCCCAAAAGCTCATAAGCCGGGCCGTGGAAGAGGGAAGGCATATAGGCTTTTACCTATTCAAGAAGCCCTCTCCCTTATGGTCCGGGCTGTATATTGCCCTCAATCTGCTGCTTCCTCTGTCCATCAGTCTGTTTACGGCTTTCCGGCTGGACAGCATCGCCGCTGCTGTACTGCTGTTCATCCCGGTATGGGAGCTGACAAAGAGCTTTTTGGATTTTCTTCTGCTGCACCTGGTCAAACCCAGGCCCTTGCCACGGCTGGACACAAGCCGTGGCCTGCCGCCGGAGGGCAAGAGCATATGTGTAGTCTCCACCATCTTGGGCCAGGGGCAGGCGGAATGTCTGGAGCAGCTGCGTTTGGCCTGCCGCCGGGATGGCGAGGAGCTGATGTTCGGACTGCTGGCGGATCTGCCCGCATCAAAAACCGCCGTCACGGAAAATGACGCCCAGCTTCTCCGTCATGCCCGGCGCACTGTCCGTCAGCTGAATCGGAAATACGGCGGCGGCTTTTATCTCTTTACCAGACAGCGCAGCTTTGACGGGGAGGGATACAGTGGCTATGAGCGTAAGCGCGGAGCACTGCTGGAGCTGGCAAAGCTCCTCTGCGGCAAAGAATCCGCTCTGGAGGTCACCGGCAATGCAGAAGCCCTCTCCGGCACAAGATATATAGTAACTCTGGACAGCGACACCCAGGTCTACCCCGGTTCCGTGGGGGAACTCATCGGTGCTGCAATACACCCTCTGAATCGGGCGGTCATCGACTTCAAACACCATGTGGTGAAGGAGGGCTACGGCCTCATCCACCCACGCATGAGCACGGAGCTGAAAAGCGCCAATGCCACCGATTTCTCCCTGATTTTTGCCGGAGCCGGCGGCTGCGACCCCTACGGTTCCCTTGGCGGTGAGCTTTACATGGACGCCTTTGACAACGGCGGCTTTGCCGGCAAGGGGGTCATCGACGCTGCCGCTCTGCTGGAGTGCACCGGCAGCCGCTTCCCCCAGGGGCACATCCTGTCCCACGACGCTTTGGAGGGAGCCTATCTCCACGGCGCCTATATGGGTGACGTGGAGTTTTCCGACAGTTTCCCTACCCGCCCCCTGGCATACTATAAACGTCTGCACCGCTGGATAAGGGGAGATTGGCAAAATGCCCCCTGGATATTCAAAAGGGAGCTGCGAGCCATGGATCGCTTCCGGCTCTTTGACTCCCTGCGCCGCAGTCTCTTTGCTCCCATGACCTTTCTGGCCATACTCTCCGGCTTCATGCTGCCGGAGGGTTCACTGGCCCTGTCCGCTGTGGCGGCCCTGCTGGCCCTTTTGAGCAACCTGCTCTTGTCCTTCGCCCAGGGTGGCCTGGCTCGCCGGGAGAAAGTGCGGCTCAAGCGGCACACCAGGCTCTTGACAGGGATAGGCGGCTCCATAGTCCAGACTTTTATAAGGCTCTGGCTTTTGCCCTATGAGGCCTGGATATGCTTTACCGCCATCGCCACCGCCCTGTGGCGCATGCTCATAAGTCGGAAGCGGCTTTTGCAGTGGCAGACGGCAGCCCAGGGTGAAAATGGCAGCCACGACTTTGCTCAGCACATCAGGAAAATGTGGTTTCCTATCGCCCTGGGTGTGCTGCTCATGGCCTTTTCACCGGCAATAATCGGCAAAGCCTCCGGCTTCATGTGGCTTTTGAGTCCCGCAGCAGCAGCTGCCCTGGCCCTGCCAGCCTACAAAGAAAAGCGCCTTGGCCTAAACGACAGGGAATATCTTATGAAAGCTGCAGGCCAGAACCTCCAATATCTCCTGGATTTCTCACGGGCTGAGGACAATTTTCTGCCTCCCGATAATTTTCAGGAGCAGCCCCCTGTGGGCACGGCCCACCGCACTTCTCCCACCAACATGGGCTTGGCCATAGCGGCGGTGGAGTGCGGGGCCCGCATGGGTCTTATCAGCAGCGAAAAGGCGGCGGAATATGTCTCCCGCATGGTGGATACCATGGAGCGTCTACCCCGCTGCAACGGTCATTTCTATAACTGGTATGATACGCGCAGCCTCCGTCCCCTGAGGCCGATGTATGTCTCCACCGTGGATTCCGGCAATCTTTGGGCAGGGCTCCTGTGCGCATCCCAAGCACTGGAGAGTCAGGGGCGTTGGGAGCTCAAGGAGCGCATCGATGCCCTTATGGCCCCCATAGACTTTTCCCCTCTCTACGACGGGGGCCGTGGCCTGTTCTATATCTGCTATGACGGCGAAAACCACAGAGGCGCCGGCGGCTGGTACGACCTGATGGCCAGCGAGGCCATGCTCACCAGCTATCTGGCCATTGCCAAAGGCGATGTGCCCATAAAACACTGGCGCCGGCTCAGCCGGGCCCAGCTGCAGAAAGACGGTTACCGGGGCCTTGCCAGCTGGACCGGCACCATGTTCGAATACCTCATGCCCGAGCTCTTCCTGCCCGTTTACCGCAGCAGTCTTCTTTATGAGAGCAGCCGCTTCTGCCTCTATGCCCAGCGGCGGAGGAACCTGCCGGGCAGGCCCTGGGGCACATCCGAAAGCGCCTTTTATTCTCTGGATTCCTCTCTCAGCTATCGTTACAAGGCCCACGGCTGTCCGTCCCTGGCGCTGAAAAGAGGCCAGGAGTCGGATATGGTGATATCCCCCTACAGCAGCTTTCTGGCTCTGGCTGTGGATCCGGAAGCTGCGGTACGGAACCTGCGCCGGCTGGAGAGCTGGGGTGCCGTCGGCCGTTACGGCTTTATCGAAGCACTGGACTTCACTCCCTCCCGCTGCCGCGGCAAAGTGGAAAAAGTGAGCTGCTATATGGCCCACCATGTGAGTATGAGCATCATTGCCGCCGCCAACGCGGTATGCGACGGCTATGCCCAAAAGCTCTTCATGGGCGACAGCGCCATGGCCGCCCACGCCCTGCTCCTTCAGGAGCGGCTGCCGGCAGAGGCAGTGGTGATCCGCCGCTCAGTTGCCCAGGTCCCGGAAAAGCCCCAGCGTGGCATAAGCCAGCGCTGGCAGCTGAGAGGCGGCCCGGAGGATAGGGAGCTGCGAGCCTGTCTGCTCTCCAACGGCGCATATAACCTTTTCTGCACCAATCGGGGAAGGGCCTCGGCCTTTCTGGGCGACATCTGTATTTACCGCGCCGACCCGCTCTCCGGGGGGCTGAGCCTGGAGTTGGAGGGAAAGCCTCTGTTTCCGGCGGAAAAGCCCCTCATGTGGGAGTTAGGGGAGGAGCAGTGCCGTTGCAGCTGTAGTCTTGAGGAAGTCAGTGCCTCTCTGAGCATCTCCGCCGCCCCGGCGGACACCGGGGAGCTGAGATGCCTGGAGCTGCAAAGCCCCTATCGCCGGCAGGTACGCCTGGAGCTGAGCTTTGAGCCCATTCTGGCAGAGCTTGTCCGCTGGGAGGATCACCCGGCCTATTGGCGTCTCGGCCTCACAGCCTGTCAGGAGGGGCGAGCCCTGCTGCTCCACCGCCTGCCCAAGGGCGACAGCAGGGAGCTTTGGCTCTGCCTGCTGTGCAGTGAGGCAGCGGAGTACCGGGCGGACGTCCGGGGCGGCCTCGGCCCCCTGTCCCAGCCCATGGTAAGAGCCGTCCTCAACGTCAATCTGGAGGCGGGGCCGAGCCGCTCCCTGCGCTTTGCACTGTGTATCGGCCGCACCAAGGAAGAGGCCCTGGCCGGAGCCCAGCGCATCCTGTATTCAGAAAGCACCGCCGGTGCCTCCATGGTGGGAGCTGCCGCGCTGCATCTGGGGATGAGCCCCGAGGAGTTGGGCTCGGCCATGGACATGGTACTGCCCCTGTGGCAGAACCGGCTTTACCGCGCCGCACCTCAGCGGGATCTGTGGCAATATGGTCTGTCCGGCGACCTGCCGATAATCTGCTGCGACGGGGAAAGCGCAGAAAGCGAGCGGCTGCTGCGCCGCTTCTGCCTGCTGAAAAGCTGCGGGCTGAATGCAGACCTGGTATTTTTCGACCGCCAGCACGGGGAATACCAGCAGCCCCTTCTGGGACGCATAGTGTCCGCGCTGTCCCCGGTAGGTCTGGAAGCGCTGATCGGCGCCTTCGGCGGAGTGCACATTCTCCCCTTTTCCGCCCAGGCTGCGGTTAAAAGCCGTTCCGCCTTTATCGCAGGGGAAAAGCGGGACCTGCCTCCGGCCCTGTCCTTCCCCGTTTTAAGCACTCCCCGCTCCCCCAGGGCAGTACCGGTACACTGCTGGACGGAACAGGGTTTTGAATATCAGGTGGACGGGAACCTTCCCCCGGTGGCCTGGCAGCACATCATCACCAACGGCTCCATGGGCTATATAGCCACTGACTGCGGCATAGGAAGTATGTGGCTGGAAAATTCCCGGGAAATGCGGGTGAGCCCGCCGGCGGAGAGGGCGCTGGATCTGTCCGGCCCGGAGTATATATCCGTAGATTACCAGGGCCGGTCGGTCAGCATCTTTGCCGCAAACGACGCTTTTCCCTGCCGCGTCTCCTTTTTTCCCGGATATGCCGTATGGGAAAAACGTCTGGGCAGTAAGAGACTCAAGACCACGGTTTTCATACCCCGGGACATCAATGCCCGGGTGGTGCTTATCGAAGGAGCTGAGGGGCTGAGCCTAAAATGGGGACTGAAGCTTTGCCTGGGCGGGCGCAGCGGAGCTTCCGTCACCGGCTATGTAAAGGATGGGGTGGCCCACTTTGAAAATTCTGAGTCTTATCTGCCGGGCAAAGAATTTCTGGCATCCTTCTCCGGTTCCTCCAAGTTCTCTGTGGATCACTGCCCGGCAGCTCTGAGCCTGGAGGGCAGCTGTGGAGAGCAGAGCCTGCTGGTCTGCGGCTTTTGCAGTGAGGAGGAGCTTAGGCGCCTTATGGCCCCCGGCCCAGCCTCGGCAGCACTGGCCGGGGTCTGGGCCCGCTGGGAAGATCTGCTGGGCGGTTTCTCCCTCCGTTCCTGCTCTTCTGCCCTGGACCACTATATGAGCCGCTGGGCAGTTTACCAGTGCGTGGCATGCCGTATGGAGGGACGCAGCAGCCTTTATCAAAGCGGCGGGGCTTTCGGCTTCAGGGATCAGCTACAGGACAGTGTGAACCTGATGCTCATCGACCCATCTTATGCCCGGGAGCAGATAATAAGCTGCTGCCGTCATCAGTACCTGGAGGGGGACGTGATGCACTGGTGGCATGCCCATCCCCAGGGGGACAGAGGTGTGCGCAGCCGCTGCAGCGACGATATGCTGTGGCTGGTATGGGCTCTGTGCGAATACACGGAAGCCACCGGGGACTACGCTCTCTGCGGGCTGGAGCTGCCCTATCTCAACTCCTCGCCTCTGACGGCAGAGGAGCAGGACAGGTATGAGACCCCAGAGCCTTCTCCCATCTCTGCCTCCGTACTTGCTCACGCCAGAAGCGCCTTGGAATGCTGCATAAGGCGGGGCTTCGGCCCTCACGGTCTGCCCCGCATGCTGGGCGGCGACTGGAACGACGCTCTCAGCGCCGTGGAGGGTGAAAGCGTATGGCTGGGTTGGTTTTTCTCCCACTGCGCCCAGCGCTGCTCCCGGCTTCTGGAGAAGCTGGGAGCCGAAGATGCCCAGCGATACAGCTCCGGGGCAAGGCAGATCGGCCTCGCCGCTGAGTCGGCCTGGAACGGCCGGTGGTATGACCGGGCCTATTACCCCGACGGTGAGGCCCTTGGCGGGATCGATCGCATAGATTCCCTGGCCCAGAGCTGGGCCGTCTTCTGCCCTTATGCCTCCAGGACCCGCTCCGACAAGGCTCTGGACGCCGCTCTGGATCGTCTGGTGGACAGGCAGAATAAGCTTGTAAAGCTCTTCGATCCGCCCTATTCCTGCCGTGAGCGCAGCGGAGGCTATATTGCAGGTTATGGGGAGGGCTTCAGGGAAAACGGCGGGCAGTACACCCACGGTGCCGTATGGCTGGCCATGGCCGCCCTGCGGCGGGGCCGGGTGGAGCAGGGCTACGAGATACTCCAGTATCTTCTTCCGGAAAACCACGACCTGAAGCTCTACGGTGCAGAACCCTTCGTGCTGCCGGCAGACATGTACACCGCTCCCGGGCATGAGGGAGAGGCAGGCTGGAGCTGGTACACCGGTTCCGCCGGGTGGTATTTCAGAGCGGTGACTGAGGAACTGCTGGGGCTTAGGCTCAGAGAAGGCAAGCTCTATATAGAGCCCAGGCTACCTGCTGCCCTGCCCTCCTACTCACTGACCTGGATAGACCGTTTGAACCACCTGCACCGCATAGACTGTGACCGGGGGCATATCTACGTGGACGGCGATCCCTACCTGGGCCGTGGTATAGGCTGAACCCGTCCCCACACATTTACAAAAAAGCTACCATTTTATCCCTCCCGGTGATATAATTAATGGAAGCTGAAACCGAGCGGTTTTGCCTGTCGGTATGGCGGCCGGCAAAACCGCTTTTCTGCAATGTTTGCCGATGCTGCGTCATCGCTCGAAATACAAGGAGCTGCTGTCTATGAGTAATGACTGGAGGTTGTTCCGGGAGCAAGAAAAATATCTGTACGGCGCAACCCTGGTTCAGCGATCCTATAAGCCAAGCAGTCCATTTAATGACCACGATCATTGTGAGTTCTGCATGGGCAAATTCGGTTATGGTGCAGATGATTTGAAGTACGGATACAGCACTGAAGATAACAGCATATGGATTTGTCCCAAATGCTACAGCGATTTCAGCGCCCGGTTTGCGTGGACTTTGAAAAACCGACAGGCATGATTTGTTTTAGCGTTTTCCTTATATTCCATGGCTCGGATTGGTTTTGCTCGGAGAGATGCAATTAAAGGTATATAGCAAGCGAAGGGGGAGCCCCATCCCCATTTTCAATACATAAATCAGCAGGAGGTGTCCCATGGAATACTCAAGAAAAGAGCTGCTGCCCGGCATATTTCTCACCCATCTGCGCAGCGACAAATTCAAAACCGCATGTATAAGTCTGAACCTGCTCACCCAGCTGAGCCGTGGGACTGCCTCCATGAATGCCCTCATCCCCTATGTGCTGCGCCGCGGCACCACCCGCTACGGCGACATGGAGGCCCTGAGCCGCCGCATGGACGAACTTTACGGCACCGCCATAGAGCCGGTGGTACGCCGCATAGGTGAGATCCAGTGCATCGGTTTTTACGGCAGTGTCCCTGAGGACGGGTATCTCCCCCAGGGTGAAAAGCTTCTGCCCCAGGCCATCGCCCTCATGGCAGAAATGCTCCTTGCCCCCAACACCCGGGGAGGTCTGCTGCTGCCGGCCTATGTGGACAGCGAAAAGGAGAAACTGCTGGAGCGCCTGCGCAGCCGCATAAACGACAAGCGCAGCTATTCCCTCAGCCGCTGCATTGAGGAGATGTGCTGCTTTGAGGACTTTGCCGTCAGCCGCCTTGGCAGTGAGGATGAGGCTGAGAGCATAAACTACAAGAAGCTCAGCCGCCACTACCGCAGCCTGCTGCAAAGTTGCCCGGTAGAGCTGTTCTATTGCGGCAAGGCCCCCTTCAAGAAGGTCTGCGCCGCCTTTAAGGACGCTCTCTCCGCCATGCCCAGGGGAGAGATAGACTATGAGCTGGGCACCGATATCCGCATGAACGCCATAGAGGATAAGCCCCGTTATGTGGAGGAACAGCTGGACGTGGGTCAGGGCAAGCTGGTCATGGGCTTTCGTCTTGGGGAATGCATGGAGGAGCCGGACATCGCCGCCATCCATGTTTTTAACGCCGTCTATGGCAGCGGCAGTACCTCCAAGCTCTTTATGAACGTGCGGGAGAAGCTGAGCCTGTGCTATTATGCCAGCTCTATCGCCTATATCCACAAAGGTCTGCTGCTGGTGGCCTCCGGCATAGAGTTCGATAAATTTGAAGCCGCCCAGGACGAGATCCTGGCCCAGCTGGAAGCGGTGAAAAAAGGCGAGATAACTGAGGAAGAGTTTACCGCCGCCAAGCGCTGCGTTGCCTCGGACCTCCGTTCCCTCACCGACAGCCAGGGCGAGCTGGAGGGCTTCTATCTCTCCCAGACTCTGGACGGGCTGGACTACGGCCCCATGGAGCTGGCCGAGCTGGTGGAGGATGTCACCAAAGAGGATATAGTCTCCATTGCCCGAAGCGTGGAGTGCGACATGATATACTTCCTCAGGGGCCCGGAGGCCGAGGAAGCTTCCCAGGAGGATATGGAAGATGGACAGGCGTGAATATACCAATATTGGTGAGGTGCTCTACAGCAGTGTGCTGCCCAACGGGCTGAGACTGAATGTGGTTCCAAAGGCCGGCTTTTCCACCCGCTATGCTGTCTTTGCCACAAATTACGGCGGCGCCCACCGCCGCTTCAGTCTTGACGGCAAAACCGTGGACACGCCAGCGGGAGTGGCCCATTTTCTGGAACACAAAATGTTTGACCTCCCCAATGGGGACAATGCCCTGAACATTCTCTCCGCCAATGGGGCCGACCCCAATGCATTTACCTCCAGCGGCGTGACCTGCTATTATTTCAGCTGTACGGAGGGCTTTGAGGAAAACCTGCGCATGCTGCTGCATTTCGTCTCCACCCCCTATTTCACGGCAGAGACCGTAGCCAAGGAGCAGGGCATCATTGCCCAGGAGATCCGCATGGGGGAGGACAGCCCCGACAGCCGGGTGTATTACAACCTGATGGAGCAGCTCTACAGCTGCCATCCCATACGTGACCGGGTGGCAGGCACCGTGGAGAGCATAGCCCAGATAAGCCATGAGACTTTGTATAACTGCCATCGGGCCTTTTATGCTCCCTCCAACATGGCTCTCTGCGTGGAAGGTGATGTGGACCCCGCGGCCATAGAGCGTATTGCCCTGGAGGTTCTGGGCACGGACTGTGCCCCTGTGCCCCGGGCAGACTTCGGCGCTCCGGAGAGTCCCCTGCCCGCCATCTCTGTGCGTCGGGAAACCATGGAGGTTTCCTCCCCTCTGTTCCTCATAGGCAGCAAGCTGGACACGGAAAAATCCGGGGAGGCCGCCATGCGTCAGCGTCTGGTGTCCCGCCTGGCCCTGCGCATGCTCTGCGGTGCCTCCTCTCCCTTTTACTCCCGTCTCTATGCCCAGGGCATACTGAACCGGAACTTCGACTATGACACAGATTTCTCCGCCGGCACCGGCACCCTTATTATCGGCGGCGAGAGCCCGGAACCGGAAAAAGTGCTCCGGGAGCTGGAGCAGGAAGTGGAGCAAGTACGCCTCCACGGTTTGGATGAGGGAGCCTTCCTCCGGGCAAAGCGGGCCACCCTGGGTTCCACTCTCCGGGCCCTTGAGGATTTTGAAAATGTCTGCGTCTCTCTGGCCGTGGGACTTTTTGACGGCTACTGTGCCCTGGACGGCATGGCGGTGCTGGAGAGCATCAGCCGCCGGGAGTGCGAGGACTTCATAATCCGGGCCCTGTCTTCCCAGAAGCTGGCCCTATCCATAATCGAAGGCAAGGGGGCGTGAGCATGTTTCCTATTCTGCTACAGACCATACAGCGGGATTCCGCCATTACTTTCCCCATGTTTGGGGATCTGACAATAAATCCCCCGGCCTACTTCACCGTCTTCGGGAAGAATATCTATTTCTACGGCGTCATCATCGGCCTGGGCTTCATTCTGGGTATGCTGTACTGCGCCAGGGGGAGCCGGGACTTTGGCCTGAAGCCGGATGATGTGTACGATCTGATGATATTCCTCATTCCCTTCTCCATCATCGGTGCCCGGCTCTACTACGTCATATTTGAGCTGGATTACTATATCCAGCACCCGGAACATATCTTCTCTACCCGGGAAGGCGGTCTTGCCATCTACGGCGGTATCATCGCCGGTATCCTTGTGGTATACTTCGTGTGCCGGAAGAAGAAGGTGCCGGTGCTGGCCTTTCTGGATCTGGTGGTCTTTGGGCTGCTGATAGGCCAGATAATAGGCCGCTGGGGCAACTTTATGAACCGGGAAGCTTTTGGCGCCGAGACGGACATTTTCTGCCGCATGGGTCTCATAGCCCCGGACGGCAGTACCATATACGTCCATCCCACCTTTTTGTACGAAAGCCTGTGGAATCTGGGCATACTTATTTTCCTGATAATATTTACCAAGAAAGGCAAACGCCGCTATGACGGCCAGTGCCTGCTGCTGTATTTTCTGCTCTACGGCCTGGGCCGGGCATGGATAGAGGGACTGCGTACCGACAGTCTTTACATCGGCAGCACCGACATACGCGTCTCCCAGGCTTTGTCCCTGGCCCTGGTTTTGGTCTCCCTTGTCATACTCATCATACAGAGCCGCCGCCCCCACCCTCCGGAGAAACTGTTTGTAAATCAGGTCCGCTCCAGAGAGGAAGCGGCCCGGGCAGAGGCTGAGGCAGATAAAGAAGAAAAAGAAAATCAATTATAAGCGGAGGTAAATCACAATGGCAGATTACAAAGACATCATCACCGGCACCATTTCAAATATAGTGGGCAAGGTGAAGGAAGTGGCTGAGAGCCCCAGCGTTCAGCAGGCCGTGGACAAAGTCAAGGAGGCCGCCGGAGACACCGTCAGCAAAGTTAAAGAGGCCGCCGAGGGCAGCACCGTCAAGGAGGTCTATGAACAGGGCGCCTCCAAAGTCAAGTCCTACAGCCGTATTGCCAAGCTCTCCCTTCAGGTAAACGGAGAATATGAGGAGCTGCGCCGGGTTTACACCGAGATAGGCAAGCTCTGCTACGACCAGTATAAGGATTCCCCGGAGGGATTTTTTGCCCCCCTCTTCTCTCAGGTGGAGGAAATAAACGGCCGTATCGAAAGCATGGAGGCGGAGATAGATGCCCTTAAGACAGAGTCGGCCGGCAATAACGGTGACGACGACATCGTCGTCGAGGTGGTGGCTGAGCCCGTAGACGAGGCCGCTGCGGAATATAAGGCTGCCGCCGAGGATTTCCAGAACGTGGTGGACGCCGAGTTCCACAGCGCCGAGGATGAAAACAAATAATTAAATAACTCAAAAAGGGTACCCCGGGCAAAAGCCTGAGATACCCTTTTTTATTTGTCGGGAAGGAAATGGTCCGGAAATTGGAGGCCGGAGCTCACAGCGTCGCTACAGTCGTTTCCACAGCTTTATCACGCCCTTGTCGTTGAGCTGCTGCAAAGTCACCAGGATCACAGGGAAGCTGAGCATACCCCACACGCCCCAGACCCGCCAGCCCACATACACCGCCAGCAGGGAGGCCAGGGCATCCAGTCCGATCTGGTCCCCCAAAAGTTTTGCCTGTATGCAGTTTCGAACCAGGTATATGGCCATCCAGCAAACCAGCAGGCCGATTCCCAGCCTGGTGCTGCCCAGCAGCAGGGAGTAGATCGCCCAGGGTACCAGTACTATCCCCGTACCGAACACCGGCAGAGCGTCTATTGCGGCGGTTATGGCTGCCAGGGCCGCCGGGCTTTTCACTCCCAGGATCAAAAAGCCCACCAGCAGCTGGAAAAATGTCAACAGCATCAACAGCACCTGGGCCCTCATGAAGCCCAGGAAGCTGCCCTTCATATCCTCTCTCAGTCCCTCCATACGGTTTCTGAAAGCTTCCGGCAACTGGGCCAATATGAAAGCCGTGGTGCGCGGATAAGTGGCGGAAATGAAATAGGTACCTATCCCCGCCGTAACTATAAACAGCAGGATATCCGGGCTGGCCTGAGCCATGGCCCCCAGGGCGTCCAGAGCCCACTGGGACAGGAGCAGAGGCAGACCATAAAGTCCCTCCCACAGTGCGTCTATCGCCGTCTCCAGATACTTCGTCACACCCTCCGGGGCAGAGTCTACGTATATGAATATCTGCCCTTGCAGCCGCTCCAGAGTATTGCTGACACTTAGCATCAGCTCCGGAGCTCTCCGGGCGAAATCCGTAGCGGCGTTTATGGCCCAGAGGCTCAGGCTAACCACACCCCAGCCCAGCAGGCCCAGCACCGCCAAAGTCAGCAGTGCAGCCGCAGGAGCCCGGCTCCAGCCGTGGCGCAGCAGGAAACCCATGGGTATCTCCAGTAATGCCGCCACGGCATAGGCCAGTATAAAGGGCGCCGCCCAGGGCAGCAGGTATTTTGCTCCCAGCCATATTGCCCCCACAGCCCCGGCGACATAGGCCAGGACCGTAAAATATTTAAGTACTTTTTGCTGCATCTCTCCACCTGTCCAATAAGGTTTTCAGATACAGTTCTTGCCATTTTTATGGGAATTTATTCCTCCGCACCCCAAAGCCCTGGAGCGTATATAATGGTGTAGGCAAAGCATCCCTGCTTTGTCCTTGCCGCTATTGCGGCGCTGGAGGAATGTTACCATGCTTATCGTGCAAAAATTTGGCGGCAGCTCCCTCGCCGATATTGAAAGACTGCGCCGGGCCGCCGAGATATGCCGGCAGGCCCGGAGCCGGGAGCATGATGTGATTGTAGTTGTCTCCGCCATGGGGGACACCACCGATCATCTTTTGGACATGGCACAGATGATAAGCCCCCGCCCCTCCAAGCGGGAGCTGGACGCGCTGATGACCACTGGGGAGCAGCAGTCTGCAGCGCTGATGGCCATAATGCTGGAGAGTCTGGGTATAAAGGCCCAATCCCTCACCGGATGGCAGGCCGGCATACTCACCGAGGATGAACCGGGCGGCTGCGACATACGCTTTGTGGCACCTGCCAGAATACAGGCGGCCCTCAGCCGGGGCTGCGTGCCTGTAGTCACCGGCTTCCAGGGCTTCAGCACCGGCGGAGATATAACCACTTTGGGCCGGGGCGGCTCAGATACCACCGCCGTGGCCCTGGCTGCCGCGCTGGAGGCGGACAGCTGCCGGATATATACCGATGTTGACGGCATCTATACTGCCGATCCAAGGCTGGTCAGCTCCGCCGTAAAGCTGAAGAGCATAGACCTTCGGGATATGCTGGCCCTCTCCCGCAGCGGGTCCCAGGTGCTGCACTCCAAGTCCGTGGAGCTGGCCCTGGCCAACAATATAGACATACAGCTCCTGTCGGCTTTTCAGGACGGTGAGGGTTCGCTGGTCTGCCGCATGAAGGACGGCGAGCGGCCCATATATGCGGGGGTTACCCGCAGCGTCGCCGACAGCGAGCTGAGCCTTGCCGGGAAGGGGGCGGATGCCTCAGCTCTGTCCTCCATGGTCATCCTGCTGTCCCAGGCCGGGATACCCGTGACCGACGGCAGGCTCTCAGATTGCTGCGCCACAGTAAAAGTCGCCCGGGCGCAGCTGGAGGAAGCCATGGTTCTGCTCCATGACAAAATGCTTCTGGGCAAATACTGTCCGGAGGAGTAAACAGAAAAAAGGGCCTGTTGCAAAATAGAATTTTGAAAAAATAGCTCAAAGAAAAAGTTATCGAGAACCGTCACATTGACAGGTTATCGATAACTTTTTTAATGCACAATTTTCCAGCTTGGGCCTGAAAACTGCATTTTGCAACAGGCCCTTTTACAATATATTACCTTGTTTTTTTCAAAAAGAATATGTCAAGTCTGTTCATGCAATATCAAAAACATAGTCGTGATCATAAGTATTTACGTATAATTGACCACCGGATTCAACCAGCAGATACGGAGCGGAGGAAATCGGCGTCTCAGATAATACCTCTCCCGTATCCATATCTATCTGGTAGATATAGTCAAGCTCATCCGTACCGCCGAAACCGCAGATTATCACTTCGTCTTTCACAATGAAGTTATGGCTGTTATAAGTATCGTCCTTACTGCGCCAGAGGAGCCGGTCGTTTTCCAAGTCATAGGCAAAAATAAAATTGGAATCGGAGCCGCTGTCTGCCTGCCCTATGGCTCCGGCATACAGGACATTGTCTCTCAGGCATGCGTTGTTTGCCGTATTTGCCGGAAGGAGCGTAGTGATCACCACCTCATACAGCTGTATGCCCGTCTGCCTGTCGCATATGATAAGTGAAGGGTGGACATATTCTTCCGTCCAGCGATATATATAATCGTCATCAAAAAACATATCCCATTCCATGCCTATCATGGGAAGGTATAATTTATTGTTAAAATACCAGTCTTCAATCCCTATGTATTCCCGCTCTGTCTGCGATACCACCTCTAAAGTAACGGAGCCGGCCTCTGTTTCAGGCTCCGGATGTTTCTCCTCAAAACTATAGCAATCAATCGCCAGGGATTTGACTGCATCTGGATCCTGATATTTCATTAATCTTCCCTCTGCCTCAACAGGTGACTCAGCCCTTATGTTGGATTCTTCCCCGCCCTTCTGCTCCCCAGGGGAAAACACTGCCACATATAAAGCGGCGAAAAGAAGCATCGCAAAAACACTGCGCAGGATATGGCCATGGTCAATTTTTTCCCGGACATTTTCATCTTATCTCCTTTCCCAAACAGCAGCCCTTTACCGTCTCCGTATGCAGCAAAGCTCCTTTGCCTCAGGGGTTCAGGAGCTTTGATACTAATGGAATGTTTTCTGTTTTATTTGACGAAGGATTATTTCGAAATGTTCCTTATTTTACCGGGTTTACTCTCTATTCCTCTATGACCACACGGTTGCCCCGGACAGAGAGCTTGCCTTGGCAATAGAGGGCCACAGACTGGGGAAGTATCTTCCACTGTCCCTCCTCCAGCACCCGTCGGCGGAGAGTGTCCGGGTCGTCGTTGGGTTTTACCTCAATGGCCTTCTGCATTATGACGCCGCCCACCCGGCCGTCGGAGTCGGCAAAATAGGCGGTGGCCCCGGTCATCTTCAGCCCCCGCTCCAGCACGGCAAGCTGAATGTCCCCCTCTTCATCCTCAAAGGCGGGATACATGGCAGGGAAAGTGCCTATAATGCGGTTTTTGAACTGATAGGGTATGACACCCAGGGGCAGCTCATAGCCCGCCAATATCACCAGTTCTATATCCATGTCCCTCAGTTTGTTGGCAACCGCCATACTATGGCTGGTGATGTTGGGAAACAGCTCCGGGTCCACCACATAGGCAGGGACTCCCGCGCTGAGGGAACGCTTCATGGCATAGGCGTCCCTCCGCGACGATATCACCGCCACAAGTTCAAAATCCGGTATCTCCTGAAAATACATGGAGTCCAGGATAGCCTGGAGCTCTGCTCCCTCCCCGGACACCAATGCCGCCGCTCTGACCATATCTCTCTCCACTCTTGTCTAATAGAAAAAATCAAGTTATAATAAGCTTATAAACTTATTTTGTATACTGTCCCGGTTTTACATCTGGTTAACATATTATCCAGTGTATTATACTGTATCCGGTGCAAATGGTCAAGAAGCAGGAGGCATTGTTATGACAGAAATTTATGTAATTCGCCACGTCCAGGCCGAGGGGAACCTCTACCGCATGTGCCAGGGTCATTGGGACGGGGATGTGACCCCCATCGGCGTCCGTCAGCGGGACGCTCTGGCAGAGCGTTTTAAGGATGTGCCGGTGGATGCGGTGTACTCCAGCGACTTGTACAGAGCCCGCTTTACCGCCTCGGCTATCACAAAGTACCATGACCTGCCTATAATAACCGACCGGCGCTTCCGGGAAATAAACCTGGGTCCCTGGGAAACAAAGTATTTCGGGAACCTGCGGCTGGAGGGCGGCGAGGAATTCCACAACTTCATCTTTGATCAGCCCAATTTCCACCTTGAGGGAGCCGAGACCTATGCCCAGGTAGCGGAGCGCGCCTACGGCGCTCTGTGCCAGGTTGCAAAAAAGCACCCGGGCCAGTCCCTGGTCATCACATCCCACGGTGTCACCATCCGCTGCATGCTCAGCAAAGTCAGCGGTTTCGGTATCAGAGATCTCACCAAGCTGCCCCTTTTCATGAATACCGGGGTAGCAAAGCTCCTCTACGAAAACGGCAGCTTCACTATAGAGTACCTCAATGACTACAGTCATCTCACCCAAGACTTGCAATACAGCATGAAGGGGCCGGATCTGCGCCACGAATACATAGACCCCGCCGAGGAAAAGGATTATTACAATCACTGCTACCGGCAGGCCTGGCTCGTCTCCCACGGAGATTTGGAGAGCTTCAACGCCGACACCTATCTTCTCTGTGCCGCCCAGCACCACGCTGCCGACTCCGAGGCGGTGGCCCGCCTCTACTGTGACGAGGCCCCCGCCGGCCTCATCGATCTGGACACCGTCAGAGGCAGCCATGCCGGCTACGGCTGGATAAGCCTTTTTTACCTGGAGCCGGAATTCCGCCACAGAGGCTGCGGCATTCAGCTTTTGTCCCGGGCCATGCAGAAATACTCCCGCATGGGCAGGACTGCCCTGCGCCTGCATGTAGCGGAAGAGAACACCGACGCCATCAGTTTCTACAAGCGCTGGGGCTTTAATGTTCTGGGCCGTGAGCCCGGCAGCCGGGGTTACCTGCTGCTGATGGAAAAGAAGCTGGGAGGGAGAAGGGATGTTTGACCTTCCCGCCTCTGTCCGGTGGTTGGATTTCCAGCCCGGGCGCAGGATACTGGTGATCTCCGATATCCACGGCAATCTGGAGTATTTCCGGGGTGTGCTGGAACTGGCCGCTTTTTCGCCGGAAGACGAGCTCATTATCGACGGGGACTTTCTGGAAAAGGGGCCGGACTGTCTGGGAACCCTGCACTTTATAATGGAGCTTTCAAAACGCGGGAACGTCCACCCTGTGAGGGGAAACTGCGACGGCTGGCATTCCGTTTTTGAGCACGATGAAGACGGGAACGGCCATCTGCTCCAGTACCTACGTTGGAAGGGCTGCGGCTTTTTGTGGGAGCTGTTCAGGAATCTGGGCGTGGATATAATGAATATTCCACGCCTCAGCCCCTACGTGCCCCTGCTCCACGCCTATGACAGGGAATTTGATTTTATCCGCGCAATGCCCGACGCCATTGACAGTGAGAACTTCACCTTTGTCCACGCCGGCAGGTCGCCGGACAAACCGCTGGAAGCCCACAGCCAGGATGAGCTGAACAAGATCGACCGTTTCATGGCCCGAGGGGATCACTTTCGGAAATGGACGGTGGTGGGCCACTACCCCGTGGTACTCTACGGGGAAGACAGGGTCTGCGCCAACCCAATAATAAACTGGGAACAGAAGATAATCTCCATTGACGGCGGCTGCATCCTGAAAGATGACGGTCAGCTCAACGCCCTGATAATCCCCCACAAGGACAGCGAGGATTTCTCCTTTGTGGCTTACGACCCCTTCCCGGAGCGCCGGGTGCTTAAGGATCAGGTGGGCAGCTCCCGCTCCTACTACATCCGTTGGGGAGACAGCCAGGTTCAGGTGCTGGAGAGGGGCGAGGAGTTCTCCCGCTGCCGCCATGTGCGCACCGGCTATGAGATGGACATTCTGACAAAATACCTCTTTACCGATGAGGAGATCACCGGCTGCAACGACTGCACCGACTATGTACTGCCCCTTAAAGCTGGGGACACCGTCCGTGTGGTGGAGACCTGCTCCCGGGGCTACTTTGTAAAGCACAACGGTGTCTCCGGCTGGTATTACGGAGAATTGGAATAATGAAAGAATACGACAGTTTTGATACCCTGGCCTTTCTCCCCGTATCCAAGGAGGACATGGAGAGCAGGGGCTGGTGGTGGTATGATTTCCTTATAGTCACCGGGGACGCCTATGTGGACCACCCCAGCTTCGGCCCCACGGTCATTGCCCGGGTGCTGGAAGAGGAGGGCTTCCGTGTGGCGATTCTTGCCCAGCCGGACTGGCACAGTGCCGAGGCCTTCAAAGCCATGGGCCGCCCCCGGTTGGGAGTGATGATAGGCTCCGGGAACCTGGACTCCATGGTGGCCCACTACACCGCCGCCAAGAAGCGGCGCAGCGAGGACTTCTATTCCCCGGGCAAGAAGGCGGGCTTGCGCCCGGACCGGGCGGTGATAGTCTACGCCAACCGGGCCAGGGAGGCCTTCCCCGATACACCAATAATCATCGGCGGCCTGGAGGCCTCCCTCCGCCGCTTTGCCCACTATGACTACTGGGAGGACAAGGTGCGCCGCAGCGCCCTGGTGGACGCCGGAGCGGATCTGCTGGTCTACGGCATGGGCGAATACGCCAGCATAGAAATCGCTAGACGGCTTAAAAAGAAGCAGCCCGTCTCCTCCATGGCCGACATCCGGGGTACCGCCTTCATGGCCTCCGACCCTGGGGAGTGTAAATTTGAAAGCGTCACAGTCCCCTCCTTTGAGTCGGTAAGCAGCAACACGGAGGACTACGCCAATGCCACCCGGGTGGAATATCAGGAGCACGACCCGGTTCGGGGCAAAGCCATTATCCAACAGCATGATCGGCGCTATCTTATAGTCAATCCCCCGGCCATGCCCCTGTCCGCCCAGGAGCTGGACAGGGTGGCGGAGCTGCCCTACACCCGGCAGTATCACCCCATGTACGAGGCTTTGGGGGGCGTGCCCGCCATAGAAGAAGTAAAGTTCTCCGTCATCCACAACCGGGGCTGCTTTGGCGGCTGCAACTTCTGCGCCCTGGCCTTCCATCAGGGGCGCATGGTCACCTCCCGCAGCCACGAGAGCGTCATAAGGGAAGTGACGGCCTTGACTAAGCTGCCGGACTTCAAGGGCTATATAAACGACGTGGGCGGGCCCTCGGCAAACTTCCGCCACACCTCCTGCAAAAAGCAGCTGAAATACGGCATGTGCGCCGACAAACGCTGCCTTGCCCCCACCCCCTGCAAGAACCTGGACGCCGACCATAGCGACTATCTCAGCCTTCTGCGAAAGCTCCGGGCCATCCCCGGGGTAAAGAAGGTCTTTGTCCGCAGCGGCATCCGTTACGACTATATGTTGGAGGACAAAAACCAGGACTTCTTCCAGGAACTGGTGAAGTACCACATCTCCGGCCAGCTGAAGGTGGCCCCTGAGCACTGCATCGACTCAGTGCTGGACTATATGGGCAAGCCCCACATTGGGGTCTACGAGAAGTTCATGGACCAGTATCGCCGCCTTAACGACCGCTACAGCAAGGAGCAGTACGTGGTGCCCTATCTCATGAGCTCCCATCCGGGCAGCACTCTCCAGGATGCAGTTGCCCTGGCGGAGTATCTCAACCGCCGGGGCCGCCAGCCGGAACAGGTGCAGGACTTCTATCCCACTCCCGGCACCATATCCACCTGCATGTACTACACTGGCATAGATCCCATGACCATGAAGCGGGTCTACGTGGCAAAGACTCCCCATGAAAAAGCCTTGCAAAGGGCCCTGCTGCAATGGAAGCGTCCAGACAAGCGCAAGCTGGTGATAGAGGCCCTGAAAGCCGCAGGCCGGGAAGACCTTATCGGCTATGGCCCGGAGTGCCTGGTGCGGCCGGACAGGGCGGCAGGCAAGTCCCCGGCAAAGCCCAAACCCAAGGCAGTTCCGGCTCAGGAAGCTAAAAAGCCGGTGAGCAAAAAGGGCTGGGCCAAGGCAAAACCCAAGAAGAATGCCCGTCCGGGAGGTAAAAGGAAAAAATGAAGTATGCTCCCCTTTTTCTGCTCTGGCTGTGCATTATGAGCCTGATTGCCATGCTGGCCATGGGTATTGATAAACTGAAAGCCAGACGTGGCGCCCGGCGCATCCCGGAGGCAAGGCTCTTTCTGCTGGCCCTATTGGGCGGCGGTGTTGGCGGCTGGCTGGGCATGTACGCCTTCCACCATAAGACAAAGCACATGAAGTTCGTCATAGGCTTTCCAATAATAGCGGCGGTGCAGGTACTGGCCGCCCTGTATCTCTTCAGGATAGGAGGCTGAGAAATGAAATACAAACCGCTCATTGCAGCAATGACTCTGGAGGAAAAGGCTGCTCTCTGTTCCGGCGCCGATTTCTGGCACACCAAAGCCGTAGAGCGTCTGGGCATACCCAAGATGATGCTCACCGACGGCCCTCACGGCCTGAGAAAACAGACCGACAAAGCCGATCATCTGGGTCTTAATTCCAGCATTCCCGCCACCTGCTTTCCCACAGCCTCAGCCCTGGCCAGCAGCTGGGATACCGAGCTTCTGGAGAAGGTAGGCGAATGTATAGGCAAGGAGGCCGCCGGAGAAGACGTGAGCGTGGTGTTGGGGCCGGGCCTCAATATAAAACGGGACCCACTCTGCGGACGTAACTTTGAATACTTTTCCGAGGATCCCTACCTGGCCGGAAAACTGGCGGCAGCCATGGTACGGGGCATACAGTCCCAGGGCGTCTCCGCCTGTGTAAAGCACTATGCGGTCAACAGCCAGGAGACCGGCCGCATGGGCATGAACGAGGTGGTGGATGAGCGGGCCCTGCGGGAGATATATCTGGAGGGCTTCCGCTATGCCGTCACCGAGGGCAAGCCGGGCTGTCTCATGACCTCCTACAACCGGGTAAACGGAGATTTTGCCAATGAGAACATGCATCTGCTCCGGGATATTCTCCGCAATGAGTGGGACTATGAGGGTATGGTTGTCACCGACTGGGGCGGCAACAATGACCGTGTGGCAGCCATAAAGGCCGGGTGCAGTCTGGAAATGCCCGCCTCCGGCGGCGTCACCGATGCCGAGATAGTCCGTGCCGTGAAAAGCGGAGAGCTGGATGAGGGTCTTCTGGATGAAGCGGTGGAGAGATATCTGGAGCTTCTCTACTCCACCCGCCCTGCCCTGGGCAAAGGCAGGCGTTTCAACTATTCAATTCATCATCAGGTAGCCCGGGAGGCTGCCGCAGCTTCTGCGGTGCTGCTTAAAAACGAGGGCCATATCCTGCCTTTGAAAAAAGGGCAGCGTGTGGCCGTCATCGGGGACTTTGCCTCCCTGCCCAGATACCAGGGGGCGGGCAGCTCCCTGATAAACCCCATCCGGGTGGACAGCGCACTGGAGGCCTTGAAAGACAGCGGTCTGGACATCTCAGGCTACGCTCAGGGCTTTCTCCGCTCCGGCGGAAAAAGTGAAAAACTGAAAGTGCAGGCCCTGGATCTGGCGGATCAGTCCGATATCTGTCTGCTGTTTTTGGGACTGGACGAGAGCCGGGAGACCGAGGGCAAGGACCGCAGCCATATGCGTCTGGCGGAAAATCAGCTGGAGCTGCTGGAAGCCCTGTATTCCGCAGGGCACAGGATAGCGGTGGTTCTCTCCGCCGGAGCCCCGGTGGAGATGCCCTGGGTGGAAATGCCAAAGGCCATACTCATGGCCTACCTGGGTGGCCAGGCAGGAGGCAGTGCCATAGCTGACCTTGTCTCCGGCAAAGTCTCCCCCAGCGGCAAGCTGGCGGAGACCTTTCCCCTCTGCTATTCCGACTGCCCCACTGCCAACTATTATCCCGGACGGGAACTGAGCGCGGAACACCGGGAGAGTATATACGTGGGCTATCGCTATTACGACACCGCCGGGAAGATCCCCGCCTTTCCCTTCGGCCACGGGCTCAGCTACTCCCGCTTTGAGTATTCTGACCTGGAGATAGACGGCAGCCAGCTTTGCCTGCGCCTTAAAAACATCGGCCAGGTCAAGGCTGCCGAGGTGGTGCAGGTCTACGTATCTGCAATAGACTGTCCCCTGTTCCACCCGGAAAAGGAGTTGAAAGCCTTTGCCAAAGTGGAACTGGAGCCGGGCGAGGAGCGCTTTGTCCGCCTGAATCTGGACGAGCACGCCTTTGCCCACTACAGCACGGAGAGGGCTGCCTGGGTCAGCTTCCCCGGCATATACAAGATACAGGTGGGAGCCTCCTCCCGGGACATCCGTCTCAGGAAATCCTATGTAATAGAGGGTGATAAAGAGCCCAGGCAGGACGAGGACAGACTGCCCCATTACTGGCAAGGCATGGTTCAGGCCGTGCCCGCAGGGGAATTTGAGAACTTGCTGGGCCGTCCTCTGCCCCCGGAGTTTTGGGATGATATGGCCCCGGCAGCTTGTGAGGACACCATAAGCCGGAGCCGGAGCAAAGGCGGCCTGGGCAGGCTGGTATATTCATCTCTGGAAATTGCACGCAAGGGCCTCGAGGCTGCAGGCAAACGCACTGCCTCCAACAATATACAGTTCATAATGGACATGCCCTACAATAAGCTCCAGCGCATGAGCGGCGGCATAGTCACAGAGGATGCCCTGGAGGGCTACCTGGACATGCTCAACGGCCATGTGATAAAAGGCGGCATAAAGGCCGCAAAAGCAATGAGGAAGAAGAACTAACATATTTTAAAAATCCGTGAAAACGGGCGGCCTGATTGGCCGCCCGTTTTCATCTTGCTTATACGTTATCGTCGGTGATGGCGTCGCTTCTGAAGAGCAGGGAAATGCACCAAAGTGATGCCAGCCCCACCAGAGTATAGATCACACGGCTGACTGTTGCGGTCTGGCCGCCGAAGAGCCATGCCACCAGGTCGAAGCGAAACAGTCCCACGCTGCCCCAGTTGATGCCGCCGATAATAGCCAGCACCAGGGCGATACGATCCATGATCATGAGCCTTACTCCTCT
>CALWWB010000010.1 GCA_944385175.1 uncultured Oscillospiraceae bacterium
AGATGGAATCACCCTTTATATTGTTCCAGCCGGAAGCAACTATGCCCCCCTCCGAGATGCTCAGCTCCGGGTTAGGCATGATTAGCTCCGGGTCCACCAGCAGCTGTACCCCCAAGCCTGTGCAGGTAGGACAGGCACCGTGGGGGTTATTGAAGGAAAACAGTCTGGGCTCCAGCTCCTCTAAGGAAATGCCGCAGTCATCGCAGGCATAATTCTGGGAGAAGCTCATTATTTCTCCTTGGGGTACCAGTTCGATATACAAAAGCCCGCCTGACAAGGCCATAGCTGTTTCCGCCGAGTCGGTAAGTCGACGGCCCAGGTCAGGCTTAATGACCAGCCTGTCCACAACTATCTCTATGTTGTGCTTTTTGTTCTTTTCCAGTTTTATCTCTTCCGACAGGTCATAGGCAATACCGTCCACTCTCACCCTGACATAGCCGGATTTCTTGGCATCCTCAAACACCTTGGCATGCTCCCCTTTTCGGGAGCGAACTACGGGAGAGAGTACCTGTATCCTTGTGCCCTGGGGCAGTTCCATTATTCTGTCCACTATCTGGTCTATTGTCTGGCGGCGTATCTCCTTGCCGCATTTGGGACAGTGAGGTATGCCTATCCTAGCCCAAAGCAGGCGGAGATAGTCATATATCTCGGTTACGGTGCCAACGGTGGACCTGGGATTTTTGGACGTAGTCTTCTGGTCTATGGATATTGCCGGAGATAGGCCGTCTATATAATCCACATCCGGCTTATCCATCTGTCCAAGGAACATCCTGGCATAGGAGCTCAGGCTCTCCACATAGCGGCGCTGACCCTCAGCATATATGGTATCAAAGGCCAAGGAAGACTTGCCGCTGCCGGACAGGCCCGTGATTACCACCAGCTTGTCTCTGGGAATTTCCAGATCTATGTCCTTTAGATTATTTTCTCTGGCGCCTTTAATGTATATCTTATCCTGCATAATCAATCCTCAGTAATCACATCTGCGTATTTTCCCCGGGTTAACGTCAAAAGGTCTTCCGGTGCAAGTTCCACCTGGTAGCCTATCTTCCCGGCACTGACCACTATTGTATCCAGCTGCTCCGCGCCGGAGTGGAATATGGTGGGATACTGTTTTTTCATGCCCACAGGGGAACATCCGCCGCGGACATAGCCAGTGAGGCCAAGCAGCTCATTCACATGTATCATGGCAACAGACTTCTCTCCCACAGATTTGGCCGCTTTCTTAAGATCCAGTTCAGCCGCTACAGGGACAACAAAGATATATATGCCTTTGCTTGCACCTCGGGTCACCAGCGTTTTAAAAACCTTCTCCGCGGGAACACCAATGAGCGCAGCGGCGGTGATTCCGTCTACGGCAACGCTGCCATGCTGGTATTCATGGGCAACATATTTTATTTTTTTCTGCATCAAAAGACGCATTACATTGGTTTTTTGCTCTGCCATCGCATGTCCTCCTCGGAGAGTTTCAACACTTTATTATACCCCGCTTTCCACCAGCTTTCAACAGCTAAATACATATCTTATTTTGGACAGATAAAAACAGGAAAAGCCGGAGGAAAACTGAGCTCAGCTTCCCTCCGGCATGATGCCGTACAGTAAATTCAATTTACGGGATTTTGAAATCTGGAGAGCATATTCTCCACACTGCCCCCCAGCATTTTTATAAGGCGCTCTTGAGTAATGACTTTTGGAGCCTGCATGTTCATATCCATCCACTGGGATATAAGGCCTATTATTCCGTTGGAGTAAAATTCAATGACAAAATCATAGTCCTGCTTATCTATGTTCATTCCCTCGGATACTATGTCTGCAAAACTACGGATACAGCTTTCAATGCGTCCTTTTAAAAACTTCAGCATATATAGTCTGCTGCCGGAGTTATATATATTCAGTGCAAAGCTGGAATTATCATAGAGATACTGGAAAAAGACCATAACATCTTCCTGCCAGCGCTCATAAATGACTTCCTTTGGCAGGACCCGGTTGGCATCTTCTTCAAATACCCACTCCAAAAGGTCATATACATCGTCAAAATGATAGTAGAAAGTCTGCCTGTTCACATTACAGATCTCCACCAGATCCTTGACAGTAATCTTTGCAATAGGCTTGACCTCCATCATTTGTTTGAGTGCGTCAGCAAGAGCACGTTTTGTCGATGAAGCCATCCTTCCCTCACTCCATTTGTCTTAGATTGCTGATATTATATCACAGCTTTTGTCGATTAGTAAAGTCTTTTCGCAATAAATGTATAAACATTCTATAAAATTTGCACAAGCAAATGTTCTCAGCTTTCCAGGCAAGCACTGCATGGGCTGGGGCGGAATTTTATGTACACATAAAAAGAAAGAATCACAGTCAGGCTGTCCGCCGTCGCCTGGGACCATACCAGGCCGAACATGCCGAAAAGGCTGTTCAGCAGGAATAACATTGGGATATTGAATACGAGCCAGCGTGTGACACCCAGAAACAGTGATATCCGCCCTTTTCCAAAAGCCTGGAACAGATATACTGTAAAAAAGCTCAGAAACATCAAGGGTGTAGCCAGCACGCGTATCCGCAGAAATTGGGCAGCCAATGTGACGGTATCGGCATCGGATATAAACAGCCTGGAAAAATCCAGAGCAAAAATCTCATACAGTATTATGCTCACCGCCGCCACAGCCAGTCCTATTCCCCGCGCCAGACGGACAGTGTCGCTCATGCGCTTCCAATTGCCTGCGGAATAGCTGTAGGCAACCAGAGGCATCATCCCTTGACATATGCCTATGCCCACATTCAGCGGGAAGCGCTCTACCTTCAGAACTATGCCTACGGCAGCCATGGCCAGATCGCTGTATGAAACCATGAGCTTATCTATGATTACATAGTCCATATCAAAAAGGAAAGTTGCAACAGCCGACGGAATGCCTACACCAAATATGGCAAGAATACTGGAGCGGCTGGGCAGACCCAAAGAAGGAGAAAAGCTTATGACCGAACCTTTGCCCATCCTGAACAGTACCACGGCAAAGAACAGCAGCGCCACACAGTTGGACAAGCAGGTGGCTATTCCTGCCCCCAGTACTTCATAACCCTTTGGCATAAGAACAAACATAAAAAGAGGGTCCAAAGCGATGTTCAGAAGCCCGCCGAGGATTATTCCGGCACTTGCCTCCCTGGAGCGCCCGATACTGCGTATCAGGTTGGACAATACATTGGACAGGACCGTGGGTATTCCTCCCACAACAATTACACAGAAAGCATACTGTCTTGCGTATGTATAAGTGTTCTCACCTGCCCCCAGCAGTTTAAGCAAGGGTTCCATATAAATCCCCATACCCAAGGCAAAAGCAGCTGAGATAAAAGCTGCAAGATACAGGGAAAAGGCGCTGACCTGTCTGGCCTCATCTTCCCTCTCCTGGCCCAGAAGCCTGGAAATCAGTGAGCCTCCACCTATCCCAGCAAGACCCGCCAGGCAAAGGCTTATGTTGAATACCGGCAAAATAAGTGATGTACCCGCCACCATATATGGGTTGTTTGTTTGGCCTACGAAAAAGGTATCTGCCATATTATAGATGAGAACTATAAGCTGGCTGGCCACCGCCGGCAGTATCATCTTCCCAAGGGCGGAAGACACCGGCAAATTACGGAATACATCTTCCTGACTGGCGCTGAGTTTTGCCTGCATTAATGTTTACCTGAGCTTTCCATTTATATCTCCGTACCTGCTATATATACACAGGTGTATGGCCCAGCAGGCCGTGCAACCGTATGCCTTGTGCGGCTATTATCTTGGCTGCCGACTGTCTGTAATTTGTCATGATATCACAAAACCAGTCCGAGTGCTATTCTTTTCTCAAATTAATTTCTCTTTTTGTCAAAGCCTGCGTGAAACAAGTTGGGAAATGCGGGATAAGTTTTTCCCCCTGCCCTCTATATAAGCAAGGCCGCTTGCAAACCCTACAGACATAAAATGAAAATCCTCCGGATGAAATGCTTCGTTGCCTGAACAAAAGGAACTTAGTATAGGCATAGAAGCTGAGCTCAAAAAAGCTTTTCCTGATTACTAAAAACTGCTGCCCATAGGTCAGTGCACAAGCGGCAAGTCCAGGGCAGCAGCATTGTAAGATAAACCTTATATAAAATAAAAAGCCTGTCGCAAGATACACATCCCTTACGACAGGCTGGAGCTGGTAATGTGACTCGAACACACGACCCCTTCATTACGAGTGAAGTGCTCTACCGACTGAGCTATACCAGCAGAAAAAGCTGAAGCTATCCTACAGCGCTTGGTATTTTAGCATAAATAAATTTTTAAGTCAACACTTATCCTGTCACCCATGTTGATATAACGTTTTGTATAATCATGAAATGTATTGACTTCATTGCTTCCAGATCACATTTCGTTAATTTGCGTAAATTGTTCCGGTTTTCCTATATAATGTCAGTTGAGTGCAACTTATCATAGAGTGATTACAGGGGTTTCAACAAGTTACATAACGCCAAAAAATAATTATTCTGCAAATAGTTATCAACATTTTCAACACAGTTTCCCACAGGCTGAATTGTGCGATAAATGCCTATTTGCAGAATGTTTTGTACTATAATGTCGAAACAGGTAAAAATAAGAAATTACAATCCCGAAGCAGAAACTAGTTTACATAATTTAGCATCAGAATCTCCCGAAAAGGCCGGAATCCCGCATGGAAAAATACTGTTCTCCAGCCACTATCACATGATCCAGCAGCTCCATGCCTATGAGGCGCAGGGCCTCACCCACCTTTTTAGTCAGCATCTCATCTTCTCTGGACGGAAGGGCTATGCCTTCCGGGTGGTTGTGGGACAGCACCACAGAGGCAGCTTTATTTTTCAGGGCAGTCTCCACTATACGCCGAACTGTGATATCCACAGCATTTACCACGCCCCTGCTCAGCACCTCGCAGCTGATAAGGGCTTTCCGGCTGTCCAGGCACAAAAGCAGTACAAGCTCATCTCTCTCATCCATGAAATGTGGCACGAGAAATCTGCCCAGATCAGCAGAGCTGCGAAATATGCGTATATCATTTACCCGAGAAATCCGGCATTTCTTCACCATCTGAGGCACCAGCTTTATAAGCAGCGCTGCATTTTCTCCTATACCCGGTACCTCGGTGAGCTCCCTGAGTCCGGCATCAAATACCCCGCTCAGGCTGCCGAATTTGTCCAGCAAATCGTGGGCAAGCACATTGGTGTCCCTGCGGGGAATGGCATAGAACAGCAGCAGCTCCAATGCATTCAAGTCATTAAAGCTGTCAATCCCATGTTCTATAAATCTGTTCTTAAGCCTGTCCCTGTGTCCGTCATGAACCCCCATCCGGCAATCCCCTGTTCCTTATATATTTTATCTGAAAGTCAGATGTCCATTGTAGCGTAGGCGTTGAGGTCACTGCCAGCCGTCACTCCGGCCAGATATTCATAATATGCCTGGGCACCTATCATAGCCCCGTTGTCTCCGCAAAGTCTGAGAGGTGGCACGAACAGTTGGCAGCCCTTTTCCTTTGCGGCGGCAGTGAAATCTGCCCTTATGCGGGAATTGGCGGCTACTCCCCCCGCTACCACTATTTTCTTGTATCCCAGGTTTTCTGCGGCAAGCATAGTGCGGGGCACAAGGCTGTCGCTGACAGCCTTGGTAAAGGAAGCGGCAAGCCCTGCTCTGTCCAGTTCTTCCCCCTTCTGCTGTGCATTATGTACCAGATTTATCACCGCAGTCTTCAAACCGGAAAAGCTCATATCATAAGGGTTCCCTTCCACATGGGATACAGGGAAATGATAGCGTTTGTCATCCCCACCCTGAGACAGGTCGTCTATGGGTTTTCCACCCGGGTATGGCAGGCCCAGCACTCTGGCAGTCTTGTCAAAGCACTCCCCTGCCGCATCGTCCCTGGTACTGCCTATTATCTCCATGTCAGTGTAGTCTCGCACGTCCACCAGCATGGTATTTCCGCCGGATATTGCCAGGCAGAGGAAAGGCGGCTCCAGCTCAGGATAAGCCAGATAATTTGCAGCTATATGTCCTCGGATATGGTGTACCGGAATAAGAGGCACACCGAGAGCCAGAGCACAGGCCTTTGCAAAGTTTACGCCTACAAGCACTGCACCAATGAGTCCAGGAGCATAGGATACGGCCACAGCGTCAATGTCTTTGCGGCTTATACCTGCGGCATCTATTGCCCGTTGAGTCAGTATTGAGATAGACTCCACATGGCACCTGGAGGCTATTTCAGGTACAACGCCGCCGTAAACAGCATGGAGCTGAGCCTGGGAGAAGATCTGGTCTGTCAGTATCTTTCTGCCGTCCTCTACCAGAGCAACGGCAGTTTCATCACATGTGGATTCAAAAGCAAGTATTTTCAAAAGCTACGCCTCATTTCAAAAAATGTGTCATAAGTATAGCATCTTCCCGCGGAAATTCATAGTAATTCTTTCGCCTTCCCACAGGTATAAAGCCGTGTTTTTCATAGAGGGAGATTGCCGCAGCGTTGCCGCAGCGAACCTCCAGGGTAACAAAAGCCAGGCCCAGGCACTTCGCGCGCCTCATCAGTTCCCCTATCAGAGCGTCGGCAACGCCAAGGCGCCTGGACTCTGGCGCCACTGCCACATTGGATATATAGCCCTCGTCCAGCACGTACATCATCCCTACATAACCCAGCACCCGGTTTTCATCGTCCAGAGCAGCTATGAACTCATGCCGATCATCTCTGAGTTGGCTTTTCAGCTGCTCCCTTGTCCATGGCAGCGAGAAGCAGCCTTTCTCTATCTCCTCTATCTGCCCCAGCATAGCCTCTCGGGCATCCTCTATGTGCCAAGCCATATCAGTGAGCCTCTGCCCAGCTGTGGCCTATATGGGCCTCTGCTACCAGGGGGACGCTGAGGTGGGCAGCATTTTCCATTTCCTCAGTAAGGATATCCCTCACCTGTTCCGCCTCGTCCCCGGGACACTCAACGATAAGTTCGTCATGGATCTGAAGTATGAGTCTGGCTTTGAGTCCTGCCAACTTAAGCCTTCCGTGCACATTTACCATGGCAAGCTTTATGATATCCGCTGCAGTTCCCTGTACCGGCATGTTCAAGGCTACGCGTTCGCCAAAACTGCGCATATTGAAATTGGAACTTTTTAGCTCCGGAAGGTAGCGCCTACGCCCGTAAATCGTGGAGACAAAGCCCTTTTCCCTGGCACTCTCCACTATGCTTTTCATATAGTCCCGAACCCCGTGATACTTTTCCAGATACGCATCCATATAGGCCTTTGCCTCATTGGTGTATACCCCTATATCCTGAGCTAGGGAAAAAGCGGAGATACCGTAGACGATACCAAAGTTCACCGCTTTGGCCCGGCTTCTGAGAGTGGGTGTCACCTCTTCCACCGGTACGCCAAAGACATTAGAGGCCGTGACGGTGTGGAAGTCCTCCCCGCTGAGAAAAGCCTCCTTCATTGTCTCGTCTCCGGAGATATGGGCCAGTAACCTCAGCTCAATCTGGCTATAGTCGGCATCCACCAGCATCATACCGGGAGCCGCCACAAACATGTTTCTGATCTGGGCCCCCAGCTTCTTCCTCACCGGGATATTCTGCAGGTTTGGCTCTGTGGAGGAAAGGCGTCCGGTGGCGGTCACAGTCATTTGGAAGCTGGTGTGTATGCGCCCATCCTCGCTGATGACCTTCAAAAGCCCCTCAGCGTAGGTGGACTTCAGCTTGGTGAGCATACGGTAATCCAGGATTTCCTTTACTATTGGGTGCTTGTCCTGTAGCTTTTCCAGCACATCCGCATTTGTACTCCAGCCGGTCTTGGTCTTTTTCCCATAGGGCAGCATCAGTTCGTCAAAGAGAACAGTACCCAGCTGCTTTGGAGAATTTATGTTGAACTCATGTCCCGCATGGGCCCATATGCTCTCCTGAAGGGAATTTATCCCTGTGTTGAGGCTCTCGCCAAAGTCGTACAGAGCCTTCCTATCCACATAGAATCCGGACTTTTCCATTTCTGCAAGTACCTGGCACAGAGGCAGCTCTATTTTATAATAGAGCTCGTCCATTCCCAGTTCCAGCATCTTGCCGTTCAGCTTGGGGTACAGGTTGAATATAGCCTCCGAGCCCTTCAGTTCCTGCCCGGCATATCTCCCCGATATCCGCTCCAGGGCATAGTCGCTCTCTGTGGCATCCAGCAGGTAGGCCGCCAAAGCGGTGTCGAATACAAATCCCTCCGTCGGGAGATTCTCCCCCATCAGCAGGCCCATAAGATCCTTCACGTTGTGCCCAAGTTTCTTTACTTGCGGCGAAAAGAGCAGCTTAAGCAGCTTGCCATAGCTTTCCCCGCAGCGGTTCCAAGCCACCTCATATACCGCCTTCCCGTCGCAGAGTTCCAGTATGTCCAATCCGTCCAGGCAGTATACCGCCACAAATTCAGCCTCGGTCAAGGTGGCAATTAGTTTCTCAGTTTCCCCGGCTGTATCCAGCTGTATGTGTTCCATACCGTCTGAGGGCTGTATTTCCGTTGCAGCATCCTGATTTTCCAGCCCCCACTTCTCTATGAACTTATTAAAGCCCAGGCGCTTGAATATGCCGTAAAGACCGGGGGTATAATTTTTGTCCCAGATATTGTCCTCCGGCTTGAATTCCAAGGGTACGTCCCTGACAATGGTTGCCAGCCAGTAAGATTTTTCGGCGCTCTCCCTTCCCTGGGCCAGCTTTTTCCTGACGCTGTCTTTAATATCCAGGTTATCCAGAGCCTTGTAGATATTTTCAATCGTTCCATAGCTCTGTACCAGGCCCATGGCAGTCTTTTCCCCAACGCCGGGGACGCCGGGTATGTTGTCGGAGCTATCCCCCATCAGCGCTTTCAGGTCAACCATCAGTCCCGGCTCAAAACCGTACTCCTCCCGAAATCGTTGGGGAGTATAAAGTATGGTTTCGGTCTGGCCCATGCGGGTCTTCACGTTGCAGACGCTGGTCTTGTCGCTTATGAGCTGCAGGCTGTCCTTATCACCGGTGACGATGACACAGTCCCAGCCTCTGCTTTCACATATTGCCGAAGCAGTGCCCAAAATGTCGTCGGCTTCATAGCCTTCCAACTCATAGCGGCAGATACCCATGGCATCCAGCACTTCCTTCAGGACCGGCAGCTGAGCTGCCAGCTCTTCCGGCATGGCTTTGCGCTGGGCCTTATAAGCCTCATACTCTTTGTGTCGGAAGGTCGGGGCTTTGAGGTCAAAGCTTACGCACACAGCCTCCGGGCGCTGCTCTTCCAGCAGCCGCTGCAAGATCGCCAGAAAGCCGTAAACTGCATTGGTAGGCGTACCGTCCGGAGCGTTCAGTGGACGTACACCGTAGAATGCCCGGTTGACTATGCTGTTGCCGTCCAGTATCATCAGCTTCATTTGCCTTTAACCTCACTTCTCTCCCCGCAGGCGGATGATCTCATCCCTCAATTCTGCGGCAATTTCGTATTCCAGCATCTTTGCAGCCTTGTGCATCTTGTCCTCCAGGCTGGCTATCAGCTCTCTCCGCTCCCGCTCGGTGAGCTTGGTGCCGTCGCTGCGGCGCAGGGGCTTGGTGTCGGTAGAGATCTCTATGAGTTCCCTGACACTCTTGACAATGGTCTTTGGTACAATTCCGTGGGCCTGATTGTAGGCCATCTGCTTTTCCCGCCGCCTTGCAGTCTCGTTTATGCAGGCGCGCATGGAGGGCGTCACCGTGTCGGCGTACATTATTACCTGGCTCTCGGCGTTCCTGGCCGCCCTGCCCACAGTTTGGATAAGGCTGGTTTCACTGCGCAGGAAGCCCTCTTTGTCCGCATCCAGTATGGCAACCAGACCTACCTCCGGTATATCCAGGCCCTCACGCAGAAGGTTTATGCCCACCAGCACGTCGAATTCTCCCAAGCGCAGATCCCGAATGATCTCCATCCGCTCTATTGTGCCGATATCGTGATGCATATAGCGGCAGCGTATGCCGGAGTTTGAAAGATAGTCGGTGAGATCCTCCGCCATTTTCTTTGTAAGCGTAGTCACAAGGCTGCGCTGGCCTTTTGAGATCCTGGCATTTATCTCTCCGATAAGGTCGTCTATCTGTCCCTCCACCGGCCGGACGCTTATCTCCGGGTCCAAAAGCCCTGTAGGCCGGATTATCTGCTCTACAATCTGCCCTGCCCGTTCCTTTTCATAGTCTCCCGGAGTGGCGGAAACATACATCCTCTGGTGTATCCTCTGGGTAAATTCCTCGAATTTCAGCGGTCTGTTATCAAAGGCCGAGGGCAGACGGAAGCCATAGTTTACTAGGGACTCCTTCCGGACCCTGTCACCCCGGTACATAGCCCGCACCTGTGGCAGGGTCACATGGCTCTCATCCACAAAGAGCAGAAAATCCTTTGGAAAATAGTCCAAAAGAGTCATAGGTGGACTGCCCGGTTCTCTGTCAGATATTACCCTGGAGTAGTTTTCTATTCCCGTGCAATAGCCCAGTTCCTGCATCATTTCAATATCGTAGTCTGTACGCTGTTTTATGCGTTGGGCCTCTATAAGCCGGTTCTGTGCCTGGAAATATTCTACCCGCTCATCACATTCCTTTCGGATACGTTCTATTGCCGCGGCCATTTTTTCTTTGGTGGTCACATAGTGGCTGGCAGGATAAATGGCGGCGTGGCTGAGATAGCGGGTAGGTTCCCCGGTCACCACGTTTATCTCGCTTATCCTGTCTATCTCATCGCCGAAAAATTCCACTCTGATTGCCTTATCGTTGGAGTAGGCAGGAAATATCTCTACCGTATCTCCTCGGACGCGGAACATATTCCGTTCAAAGGCAATATCGTTTCTCTCGTAGCGGATCTCCAGCAGCTTTCTCAGCAGTTGGTCAAAGTCACGTGTCTGCCCCTGCCGGAGTGAAATCACCATGTTGGCATAATCTATCGGGTCGCCCAAACCGTAAATACATGAAACAGATGCCACCACAATAACGTCTCTACGTTCAAAGAGGCTGGAAGTTGCGCTGTGGCGCAGGCGCTCTATCTCGTCGTTTATTGAACAGTCTTTTTCTATAAAGGTGTCGGTATGGGGTATATAGGCTTCGGGTTGATAATAGTCGTAGTAGGATACGAAATACTCCACCGCATTTTCAGGGAAAAATTCTCTGAACTCACTGCATAGCTGAGCGGCCAGAGTCTTGTTGTGGGCCAGCACAAGGGTGGGCCTGTTCAGCCTGGCAATGACGTTTGCCATAGTAAAGGTCTTTCCTGAGCCGGTAACGCCCAACAATACCTGCTCGTCAATGCCGTTTTCTATCCCGGCAACCAATGCGTCTATTGCCTCCGGCTGATCTCCGGTGGGCTGATATTGCGAAACCAATTTAAAAGTATCCATAAACATCTCCCTAAAGCAGCAGAAAAACTTCTAAGCATATTCCCCATTGAAAGATTATTATACCACGCCTTCTTCTTTATCACAAGACAAAGCACACACCCTCAAGTATTTATTAAGGAATTAGCCGCTTGAAGCTGCACAGCGGCCATGATATAATCAAAACAATTAAGAAAAGCGGAGAGTAATATGAAAACCATCAATTCCATAGGCAGTGCAAAACAGATAGTTTATGAAGTGAGCAAAGTCATTGTAGGCAAGGACGAGGTAATAATCAAAATGCTTTTGGCAATCCTTGCCAGGGGCCATATACTCATGGAGGATATACCCGGCGTCGGCAAGACCACAATGGCCGTAGCCTTTTCCCGGGCCTTGGGGCTGGACTATAACCGAGTGCAGTTTACCCCCGATGTACTGCCGTCGGACATCACCGGTTACTCCATCTATGACAAAAACACCGGAAAGATGAACTACCAGCGTGGCGCTATTTTGTGCAACCTCTTTTTGGCCGATGAGCTGAACCGGGCCACCAGCCGCACTCAGTCCGCCCTTTTGCAGGCCATGGAGGAGGGTGAAGTAACCGTGGACAATGTCACCTATCCCGTGCCCCGGCCCTTCATGGTCATAGCCACCCAAAATCCCATCGGCGCCAAGGGCACTCAAATGCTGCCGGACTCCCAGCTGGACAGGTTCATGATACGCCTGACCATGGGCTACCCGGACCCTGAAGCTGAGGCGGAGATGATTCGCCGCAAGCAGCAGGGCATAAGTCTTGAGCAGGTGCAGCAGGTGGTCAGCCGTGAGGAGCTTATGGGTCTCTGCGCTGAGGCCGAACATGTATATATAAAAGACAGTCTGATCGATTACATCGTAAAGCTGTGTACCGTGACCAGGGGAGATTCCCGTATACTTCAGGGAGCCAGCCCACGGGCGGCCATATCCCTCACTTCTCTGTCAAAGGCAGCCGCCTGGATTCAGGGACGGGACTATGTTGTACCGTCGGATATACGTTTTGTCTTTGCCGATGCCATCCAGCACCGGCTCATGTGGGCCAGCGACAATTTGTCCTATCGCCGCCAACGTTCCGTTGTGGACGAGCTGTTTGCCTCGGTGAGGGCACCGGAACTGCGATAATCATGCTGACTTTAAATTGCCTGTTATACCTTTTCGCCTGTGCCCTGGCTTATCTGTTCAGCCTGACCTATGTGGGCTGGTATGGTGCCTATCTCCTATGGGCGGTCATTGTGCTGCCACCGGTGCTGACTCTGCTGAGCCTGCCGGCTATGGCCTCCCTGCGTATAAGCTGCTGGATACCTGAGCGGATAAACACAGGCGACAAGGCGGAAATCAAAATCAAGTTCTCTAACCGTCGCCTTCTTCCCGTTCGCACTTGCAGTTTTACAATCAATGTTGTTAACCTCTTTACCGGAGAAAGCTACAGTTTCCCCATGCGCTACGGTTTGCTGGATGACGGAGTAAGTCTGCTCAGCCTGCCAAGCTCATCCAGCGGAACTCTGCTGTGCTCCCTGGAGGACGAGCAGCTATCCAGCTACTTTGGGCTCATTCGTCTTCGTCCGAAACGCCAGTGGCAGGCCAAATGCACCGTCATGCCGAAGCCCATTGCTCCGGAGAACATGGCAAGCCTGGAATCTCTGCCTCCGGTAAGCCAGAATTTTCGTCCGAAGCCCGGGGGCGGATACTCCGAGGAGCACGAGCTGCGCCAGTACCACCCCGGCGACAATATCAATTCCATTCACTGGAAGCTCAGTTCCAAGACTGACGAGCTGATTGTACGTGAGCCGATGGAGCCTGTCGAAAGCAGCACCACCGTGCTGCTGCACACCACAAGTGAAATCGATCTGTCCCATCTGTATTGGCTTTCTCTGCGGCTTTGCAGTTGGAACATCGAACATGTCATACGCTTCGGCAGTGCCTATGCTCAAGTGAGCAACGAGACCGATTGCCGCCGGGCAATGTGCCAGCTTCTTTCCCTGCCCAGAGCCAAATGTCCGCCTATGAACGTCGGCAGCGGCCGTATTTTTGAGGTGGAAAACGGGGAGGTGCACTGGCATTGAATAAATTGCTCAACCGTTTGTCTACCCTCATGCTGATGCTCATGTCGGTGATACCCATGGTTCACCTGTTAATGTACAGCTTTTCCCTTACAGCCGATGAACGTCTGCCCATTTTCCTCATTGTGGCCGTGCTGTTCTGCTGGCTTATGTTCAGCTTTTGGCGGTTTACACTTCCGGGCATACTAATATGTATTGTCCTTATAATTATTTTTTATCAGGGTCGCAACGAAATTTTGACCATGCAATTTAAGGACATGGCCGATAAAATGGTCATAACATACTATAACCGTTTTGTCGCCTCCGGATATAGTTTTTCTTCAACGGATATCACACATACTGAAGCTATATTTTTTGTGGGCTTCATCCTCTCGGCGCTCATGGGCATTACCTTGAATTCCCAGGAAGACCGGGTCTTTTTACCTTTGCTCATAAGCCTGCCCATAATATTTGTCTCCCTGCTGGTTTACGGTCTAATGCCTGCCTGGGTAATGCTTTGTCTGAGCGCCTTTGTATTCCTGCTTCTTGCCACCGGACGTATAAACCATCCTGACGGAAACACCGGTAAGAGCTTTCTCCTGCTGGTACTGCCGGTAGCAATGGTGCTGGGCCTTCTTCTACTCTTTAAAAATCCGGACAATTATGATTATGAACAGCAAAAACTCAGCTTGGTGGAACTGGCCCAGAATTTCACTCAGGAGCTAACCGCATCACTAAGAGAGAGCGGTGATTCAAGCTTAGTAAACGTTGGTTTACCTGGCTCTTCAACTCAGTCTTTGACTCAGGATGAACAAAGTTACCAGTGGAGCATAAGCGGCGATACCTTGGATATAACCAGTATGCCCGATTCCTCCTCCCTGCAGCAGATTTTGATGTATGCCACCTCCGGTAGCAGCGGACATTTTTATTTGCGCGGCAACTCCTACGGAGCCTATACCGGCACCGGCTGGTCCACGGCCCCAGAATATCCCGGCAGCAGCGTGCCGGCATTTTCCGCCCTTGCTGTAGCAGCTTCAGGCTTGTCCCAAGAAGCTGAGATGTATATAAGTCCCGTCGCACTTGACGGCTCAAAGTTATACGTTCCCTATTATTGCACCAGAGAGTATGATAAAGAATCATATATAAGCGGCAGTGGAGGGGACTATTCCCTGTCGTTTATGAGCTATACCTCTTCTTTCAGTACACTGGAACTACCCCAGGAATTGAAAGAACAGGAACTATCTTATCGGCAATATGTATACAGCAATTATTTGGAACTGCCCCAGGATACCAGAAGCGCCCTGCTGGAAATCGCCGAGCAGAATTCTCTCAGCGGTACCGATGTGTATCAAAGCATCGCTCAGGTCGCAGAATACGTGAGGACGCGCTGCCCCTATAATATAAACACTCAGGCTTATCCCTCCGATGACTATGCTGTTTATCTGCTCACTCAGGCCGGTGAAGGTTATTGCGTGCATTTTGCCACAGCAGCGGCGGCTATGTATCGAGCATTAGGTATTCCTGCCCGCATGGTCACAGGACTTGCCGTTGACGTTCAGGCCGGTGTACGGGAGGAGATATTGGGAGAAAATTCCCATGCCTGGGTTGAAGTATATGTGGATTCTCTGGGTTGGCTTCCGGTGGAAGTCACTCCTGGCGCCTATGAGGGTCCGGCTCTTGGCGGCTTGGAAGAGGAGCCTCAGGACAGCCTAGCTCCTCAGCCCACTCCTCAGGCTTCTGATCTATCTCAGGATGAGAGTTCGGTAAACGACCGTTCACCCGAAACCCAGAATGGCAGTGAAACGAATGAAAGCAGCGCTGATGAGCCTTGGAGTCCTAGCCTCAGTTTTATTATCTTTATTTTTCTTCTTCTGGCGCTTCTTATTTTCTTATCACGTTATTGGATAAAAATTAAGCTTTGGCGCCGTCGATTATCTCAGAACAAGAACAAAGCCGCTATTTCTGCCTGGCGCTGCGCTTCCCGCATTTGCAATTACGGTGCCGAAATGCCTGAAGAAATCAGCTCAGCTGCCCAGCGGGCTTTCTTTGGCAGAGGGCTTAATGATAATAAGCAGCTGGAGGACAGTCTCACACAACTGGAACATCTCAGAGAAAGCACATACAAGTCTCTTCCCTGGTATAAAAAGCTGAAGTTCAGGTTCTTTGACGGATTGAAATAACTGAAAGGGAGGGACGTGCCCTCCCTTTCAGTTATTGAATTTTATCTTCGGCTCATTAGCTCCAGGGCCTTACTCAATAGCTCCGCCGCATCAATACGGCTCAGAGTCTCCTCTACTGCTTCCCCGTCTTTTATAATACCGGATGCACTGAGGTTTGCGCAGGCCTGGGCCATATCAGGATCAAGAGTTTCGTCCAACTCAATATAACTCACATCATTCAGTCCCAGAGCCTCATTGAGCATCATCACGGCTTCGGATTTGGTAATAGGTGCGTTGGGCTGAAAGCAGTCCGTTTCATCACTTATACTGTCCATGCCGCACATCACGGTAGTTGCCACATAGGGTTTCATCCACTGGGGTATATCCTCGTCGTCGCTGTATCCGGTGCTGAGCACTCCAGAAATAATGGGCTCGTCCGATACCAGCAGGCACATGCTGATAAACTCTCCCCTGCTCACGCTGCGCTCCGGATAAAAACAATATTCCCCACCTATCTGCTCCCCGGTGAATATCCCCTCCTCGCTCATAAGCAAGGCGGCATATTCCCCGGCACTGCCTTTCATATCGGAATAGCTCACGTCCTTTTTTTGCTTCTCTATCCTGATAATCACAGTAGCCTCCTGGGACACATTGCCCTCGGAATCTGTGGCTTTATATCCGAAATAATCTTTTCCCTTTTTATCCTGATTTGGCGTATAGACAAAGCTGCCGTCAGGGGCCAGTTCTATATGGCCTTTCACCGGCTGGGTACATATTTCAAACTTCACCACGTCGTTTTCCGGATCAAAGGCGCTGAGCTGGCCGCTCACAGATACGTTCCTGTAAGTGCGCAGCTCCAGGTTTTCCGCCACAGGGGCGCTTCCGGCAGCCATAGCCGGATATACCAGGCCCGAGCACATAAGCACTGCCATTACCACCAGGAATGCGGAAATAAAAACTCGTTTCATGTTATGCCTCCTCTTTATGTTTCTGACAGTATTTTGTGCCTGTAAAGGACAAATATACAAAAGCCTGTAGACAAGGTATAAAAGCATGTGATAAAATACCGCCATATATTCAGGGAGGATAATCCAATGGAAATTACTGCTGCGGCTCAGTGGATAAACAGCACTTTTGCCGCCTTCGATGAGAGTGTCACATTGGCAGTGCACCGGCTGTATGACATTGCCGGCGGCTTTTTCTCGCCTTTTTTTGAGTTCATCTCCTTTCTTGGCAAGGATGGAATAATCCTTGTCCTGCTGTCCCTGGCTCTTATGCTGTTTCGCCCTACCCGCCGTTTCGGCACGGCAATGCTCTTCGGTGTAGCCATCGGCGCGCTGTTTACCAATCTTTTCCTAAAGATAGTCATTGCCAGGCCCAGGCCCTATGCGGATGAAAACAGCATCTTTTATCAGCTCTGGCTCATTATGGGGCAGCATATGGAAAGCGATAAAAGTTTCCCCTCCGGCCATACCACTGCCGCCTTCTCTACAATGACCGCAATATTTTTTACCGGCAACAAGAGGTACAGCTGGACGGCTTTTATATTTGCCATATTGATGGGCATATCCCGCATTTATCTTGTGGTGCATTTCCCTTCAGATGTGCTTGGCGGTATTATCGTAGGCTTCATAGCCGGATGCTTGGGAGCCCTTATTGCCCGCCGGCTTCCGGATAATTGGTATCGTGTGCGAATAATAAACAGCAAGGCAGGTGATGGGCCGTGTTCGGATTTGGAAAGCCCAGATTCAAAGGTGTAGATAAGAAGTATATCAGCGACCCGGAGCACATAGCCGACTATGAGGCAGCCCGGACCATAGGCCGAGTCCGCCTGGGTAAGCTCTGTCTGTACTATAAGGATTTAGGCAAAAAATACTATGTTCCCTACGACTATATAGAGAGGGCTTTCTGCCGCATCAGCGAATGCCAGCCGGACGACAGCCCCGCATATTACTATTATCGCCTCATTTTAGTCCACGGCAACAAAGAGTTTGCAAACCTTATCTTCAACGAAGAGGCGGATGTAGACAAGCTGCTGGAACTGATAAAGGAAATTAATCCATCTACAGCAATAGGTTATGTGCCCCCGGCAGACGGGAAACGCCGCTACTTCTCATAAGTATAAACACAAACTGTGCCCCGCAGCCAAAATGCTGCGGGGCACAGTCTACATCTTATTTTTCCCGGGAAATCAGACAGACTCAAGAAAATCGTAGGAAATGTCTCTGACCTTATCCCGGCCGTTGTTGTAGTCGTCGGTATAGTTGGGGGCAGGTATAATAAAGCTGTTGTCCCCGGCCACCACACGCTTCACAATGACCCATTTGCCATCCCGTTTCTCCCACTTATCAATGTCCCGGCACCGGGCTTCCACAGTGAAACTGGCCTCACCCTTCTTGTTTTTGTATTTGCAGGCGGCATACATATATGTCTCGCTGGCGGCCTTTGTTCCGTCCTCGTTGAACTTAATGAGGATATTGGTCATCATATGATGGGTAGACACCATTTTCCGGTGCATCTTAAGCATCATATCGATGAAGCCCCGTCCGGTTCCCTTATAGGTCGGGCCATAGTCCACCTCTGCATCCTCGGCAAAAATAGTGTATCCCAGTTCGTTGTCAATACGATCCAGGGCACGGCAGTAGTTAAAAATCTGGTCTCTGATTTTGTCTTTCTCAATAAGGATTTCCAGGTCAGTCATTAAATGCGCTCCTTCCGCCGATATACGGCTTAAAACTGAGAACATGATAGCATTTTTGGCGGGTTTAAACAATAAGCACTATGCCTAAAGCCGTCCGGCAAAATATACAAATATTCATTTTATAGTGAATACTCATTTTGCCAGACGCTTTATCAAAATCTCATCTGCCTGCACTGCTATGGTTCTGTAATCAGTGTAAATGACCTTACCCGGCATTGCCCCTGAGGGTTTGCGGACAAAGCGCACCATGGTATAGTCTACTGGTATTTTGCCTCCCTCACGGCCCTGGGAATAATAGGCCGCAATTACTGCAGCCTGAGAAATAGCAAGGGGCGTAGGCTCCGTGTCATTACAGCGAAGTATGACGTGGCTGCCGTGCACTTTTTGGGTGTGGAACCAATAGTCTGTCCGGCGGGAGAGCTTGGTTGTCAGCTGGTCGTTTTGCAGGTTGCTGCGCCCTGCCAGGACTTCATAGCCGTCATCGGTGACAAAGCGCAGAGGCGCCTGGGCCTTTAAACGGTTCGGCTTGCTCCCGGAGGGCTGACGTATATACCCTGTCTCCAACAGCTCCCGGCGGATATCTGAGATATCTTTTTCGCTTTCTGCAAGACTGAGCATCTCCAGCACACTGTTGAGATAATCCAGCTGGCTCTCTCCCTGAGCAATCAGATCTGTCAGGTGGCTTCTGGCGGCTTTGAGCTTATTGTATTCTTTAAATAGAACGGCCGCGTTTTGCTGTGGAGTTTTAAGCGGATCCAGCTCAATCTCAATATCGCCCCCCTCCGGATCATAGTAATCCTGACACCGGAGCAGCCTGTCCCCTCTTTTTATACGGTAAATATTGGCTGTAACCAGTTCTGCCTTTTTCCGCACTTCATCCCTTTCCTCAGTTCGCCGCAGCTCCTCAGACTGCCCGGCCAGCTTGCGCTGCATCCTGTCCCGGAGTGTACGCACCGTTTTATACAGCTGGTGGCTGCGGCGGCGCTGCTGCTCGGCTCTGTCTCTCTGGGAATAGAAGCTGTCCAGAAGCCCGGAGAAGCTCTTCTCCTCCCGGCAGTTTACGGTTTCGCCGTACTGCCCTATCCCCATAAAACTGAAATCAATGGGTTTTTCGTCCTCATACATGATGTATGGCCGCAGTTCCCCTGCATGTACCGTATCAACAAAGGCATCCAGCAGTTCCGGTAACGTATCGAAACTCCCGGAGCAGCGGAAGCTCAGCTCCCGGCAAACCAGAGGCGACAGTCCGGAAAAGCTGCCCAGCAGCCATTTATCCATACACTGGCTCCTGTCGGCTGCAGCGATCATATCCCGGCGCTGTCGGCTGTCCGTATCCATCAAGACAGCCTTTGCCTGCTTGGGTGGAAGTCTGTATATCATGCCAGGCAGCATGCGCCGCAGAGCATCACCGGCAAAGTCCATCCTGCGCATACAGTCGATTATACGCCCATCTCCGTCCACCAGTATCAGGTTGGAGCTGCGACCTATCATTTCAACAACAAGCTTTTTATGACTGGCAAAGCCCATCTCATCCCGGCTCTCCAGCTCAATTATGAGCATGCGTTCCCAGTCCGGCTGATACAGCGAAACAATCCTTGCTCCAACCAAGTGCTTTCTCATGAGCATACAGAACATGGGCGGCTCCGCCGGATTTTCAAAACTGCTCTCCGTGAGCTGTACCCTGGCCCTACCGGTTCCGGCAGTCAGAAGCAGACGCAGGTTTTCCCCATTAGAGCGCAGGGAAATAATCAGCATATCCCTCTCCGGCTGCTGGACCTTGTCTATCCTGCCGCCCTGGATTTTTTCCCTCAGTTCCCCTGTAAGGGCCGAGAGGTAGATTGCGTCAAGTGGCATGATCTTTATTCTCCATTATCACGGCAAAAAGCCGGTTTATCCGCTCCAGCTTTCCCTGGAGGTATAGCCATCCAAAAAGTGCTTCCAGTCCGGTAGCGGCATGATACTGGCCTATATCGGCGTTTTTCGGTACTGAGTGAACATGGGCATTCCTTCCCCGTTTGAATATTGCCCGCTCCTCGTCATCAAGCACACCTGTCAGCCTGGCGGCGGCCTCCGCCTGGGCAGCAGCTTTCACCAGCTTTACCGTGCTCCTGTGGAGATCCAGCAGGGCGGTGTGGCCGCTTTCGCAAAGCATGCTGCGCACCAGCAATTCGTATACTCCGTCCCCCACATGGGCCAGTCCAAGAATGCTGATCTTATTTACGTCTTTAACGTCCATTTCAGGGAAAAAACCTGACATAAGCCTTACCTAAGCCCCCGAAGCATATCTGCACTCCGGGGGCATCCTTTTAATCTGATTCTTCTGCATCTTCCAGGGAAGCGGCAGCGCTGTCCACCGGGAGCAGAGGTTCCTCATTGGGTATTAGTCCCAGGCTGCGCTGTATCTCCATCCACCCATCCCGATCTATCACTACCTGACGGGGCTTCGCCCCTTCATATGGTCCTACTATACCCAGCTCTTCCATCTGGTCAACTATGCGTGCAGCTCTGGAATAACCCAGCTTGACACGTCGCTGAAGCATAGATACGGAACAGGATTTGGTCTCCAGCACGACCTCCACGGCCTGTGGCAGCATCTCGTCAAAGCTGCCGGAGTTTCCCTCATCGTGGGCATCTATGTTCCCGTCGCGAGAGCTTTTGTCCTCTGCGGCCTTATTCATAAATTCTTCTATCTCGGAGTTCTGGTTAGTAACACCGGCTCCCTCCTTGATAAACTGTATAACGTCCTCTCTCTCCTCGTCGGAAACAAAGGCCCCCTGGATACGGGTGGGCTTTCCACAGCCCACGGGAGAAAAGAGCATGTCCCCCATTCCCACCAGTTTTTCTGCCCCGGCCTGATCCAGTATTATACGGCTCTCCATGGCGGAGGAGACTGCAAAGGCTATTCGAGAGGGGATGTTCGCTTTCATAAGCCCGGTGATAACATCGGCAGAGGGGCGCTGTGTGGCGATTATAAGGTGCATACCTGCGGCGCGTCCCATCTGGGCAACCCGACAAATGCTCTCCTCCACCTCTTTTGATGCCACCAGCATCAGGTCGGCCAGCTCGTCTATAACTATGACCACCTGTGGCAGCGTCTGCTCCCCGTTCTCCAGGCAGTGCTTGTTGTAATTGGCCAGATCCCTGACTCCAAGCTCTGAGAAAAGACGGTAACGCTTGAGCATCTCCACCACGGACCACTGAAGAGCACCGGCAGCCTTCTTCGGATCTGTGACTACAGGTACATACAGGTGGGGTATGCCGTTATAAATACCCAGCTCCACCATCTTGGGGTCTATCATTATAAGGCGTACCTCGTCGGGCCGGGCTTTGTACAAAAGGCTGAGTATAAGGGAGTTCATGCACACGGATTTACCGGAACCGGTAGTACCGGCAATAAGCATGTGGGGCAGTTTGGCGATGTTTCCCACCACGCACTCGCCTCCAATGTCCTTACCAAGAGCAAAGCTCAGCTTGGACTTTGCAGTAACGAACTGAGGAGATTCGATGATGTCCCTCAGGTATACGGTGCTGACGATCTTGTTGGGCACCTCGATACCCACGGTGGATATTTTCTCCGGTATGGGCGCAATTCGTACATTGATCACACCCAGAGCCAGGGCCAGATCCCCTGCCAGATTAGTCACTCTGGCCAGCTTTACTCCCTGTTCCAGCTCAATATCGTAACGTGTTACCGTTGGCCCCCGGGTCACACCCACAATTGAGGCATTTATACCAAAGCTCCTTATAGCCCCCTCCAAACGGCTGCGGTTTACGGCGATCTCGTCTCTGGCGTCGATGGCTGCAGCGCCACCGCTGCGCAGCAGGGATATAGGCGGGAACTCATAATCTGAGCTCTCAGCGGCGGAAGATATAGCCTGGGCTACTGCCTGAGCCTCCGCTTCGACCTGGGCCTTGATGGCCTTCTTTCCCTTTGGCGGATCTGAAATTTCCCCACTCATAGATACGGGCTTCAGATGCTCCCGCTCCTCCTGCTGTACAGCCAGAACCACACCTGCAATGCTGGCCGCCTCCTCAGGTGTGAGAGGCATCACATCCTCTGTTAGGCCATAACCTGGTTCTCTGACTACAGGTATCTTTTTACCGCTGTCTTTTTTCTTATCCGTCTTTGCCCCTGGGGCCGGTTTCTCTTGTGGCTTTTTTTCAGGCTTCACCTTCTCCGCCCGGCGCTGAGGCTTGGTCTCTCCGGCATAGGGGTTCACTGCAGGGCTGCTTTCCCTAAACAGGAATTCTTCCTCATCCTCATCTTTGAGGGGAATGTCCATAACGGAGCTGCGGGCTATACGCTCTATCTTCTTGGCCTCCGCTGCCGGTACCTTTCCTGTTACGGACCCCACCGGAGCCAGAGCATCCTCATACAAAGAAGGATCATAAGGTGCAGTAGCTCTAATCTTCACCTGCTGGGCAACTTTTTTAAAGCTGCTGCTGAAAGCACAGATCGCACATGCTATAAAGAACACAACCAGCACCGGAAGGGCACCGTATATACTGAACGCCATTTCCAGTCCAATAGCCAGCAGCCCCCCCAGAGCTCCGGCAGACTCCAGATACTGTCCGGACTCAAAGAGCTGTCCGGCAGTGGTCTTCAGGTCAAAGTCCGCCTGAAAAGGCGGCTCATAAATAATGAGGCTGAGTATAGCTGCCATAAGTACCGGCAGAAGCAAGGCGCAAAAGCTGCGCAGTGCCACCGGTCTGCCCCGGTGAAATCCCAGAATCACAGCCGTCAGCAGGAAGACCGCCGCTGTAAGATAGTAGCCCCAGCCCACCAGGCCTTTTATAAGATTTGCAAAAAACAGAATAAACGCACCCTCGGGCTTAAAATAGCTGATGCTTACAAATACCGCCAAAAACAGGAATACAACTGCCCCAGCTTCCCGGCGGATAGGCACCACCGGCTCCTGAGGCGGCTGTGTTGCCGCCTGCTTGCTGCTTTTTCTGGAAGATGAGCTGCTCTTGGAGCTGCCGCTCTTTTTGCTTGAAGTAGATTTCTTCTTAGTCTGTGCCATTAAAAGTGTCCTTTCTCTGTCTGAATCCCCCCAGGGAGTCTATCGCTCCCCGGAAATCTCAGACCCGGCATATGCTTAAAGTAAATTGTCAGAATATCATGTACAAGACGATGGACAATACGCCCATGACCCAGCAATAATAGGCAAAGCCTCCGAACTTACCCTTGGCGCTTATCAGCTTCAAAAGGCTGATAGCGGCTATACCGGAGAGCATTGCAACCACCATGCCTACCAGATATGCCGGCACGCTGGCCCAGTTTATTCCCTCCCGGAAAGCATCCGCAAGGCTGAGTATGTTTGCTCCCAATACAGCAGGAATGGACATCAGGAAGGAGAACTTAACCGCAAAGTCCCGGCGCAGCCCGGTGGCAATGCCGGCAGTAATGGTTGTTCCGGAGCGTGACAGTCCCGGGATGGTGGCAACACACTGGCACAGTCCGATTATAATGGCATCCAGTATGGTCATATTACGTTCCGACTTTTTCCCGGGTTTCATCTTGTCGGAGACGTAGAGCATACATCCGGTCAGGATGATTGCCACACCTATAAAGACATTATTGTAATACAAGGTCTCTATCATGTCGTTAATGGGAAGTATCAAAAATAAGGGCAGGGTGGCCATCACTATCATAAGGAAAGTGCGGGCCTGGGGATAGTGTTCTCTGGGCTGGCCCGCCAAAGGTCCAAGATTTGCAAAGGAAATGACCTCATAATACATCTCTTTCAGATCCTGCCAATAGACAATGAGAATAGAGGCCAGGGTGCCCAGATGCAACAGAACATCAAAGAACATGTGCCCTTCTTCCGATATCTTGAAAAGGTTGTTAACCACCGAAAGATGGCCTGAACTGGATATAGGCAGGAACTCCGCTATTCCCTGGACCAGGCCCAGCAATATTGCTTCCCACATGCTCATTGGCACATACCCCCACGATAATCATAAATTATATATTACCATATTCTTATGGTAAAAACAAGACTTTGAGAACCACAGGACTGCTGCATGTGCAAATGCTTTTACGTTTGGGCAAAAAAATTGCGGGAGTCTCACGCTCCCGCAACCAATTTTCTCTGTTCATCTATTTCCCTGTGCAGATAGTCCAGCGCATCGGATAATGTGCCCAGTTGGTCAATGAGTCCGCTCTCCACTGCCTCTCTGCCATATATGACGCTGCCCACATCATTTGCAAGCTCATCGGTATTGCTCATGTATTTGACATAGGCCTCCCGGCTTATATTGGAATGTCCCGTCACAAAGGAGACGATCCGCTCCTGGATACGGGAAAAATAGTTATAGGTCTGGGGAACACCGATTACCACGCCATTTATTCTCACAGGATGAATAGTCATAGCCGCAGAGGGCGCTATCATACTTCGTTTGGCTGCCACCGCCAGGGGTACGCCTATAGAATGACCGCCACCCAGCACCAGGGAAACCGCCGGTTTTTTCATCCCTGCTATAAGCTCTGCTATGGCAAGCCCGGCTTCCACGTCTCCGCCCATGGTATTGAGCAGCACCAGCAGTCCATTTATCTCCGGGGATTCTTCAATTGCTGCAATCAGCGGCAGTACATGCTCATACTTTGTGGTCTTTGTGTCCTCCGGCAGCACCTGATGCCCTTCTATCTGCCCAACTATGGTAAGACAATGTATATTGCCTTTGGTGCTGGAGCCCAGTTCCTTTATTTCGTCCATGTCTTCACCTCCCGGATATTTTGCCCGAAAGGCGCACCATAAATCCCATCCGCCATAATTTCTCTTTGATAGCATAAAAGCAGCGGGAGCACAAAAGTACTCCCGCTCCATGCATCAATCAAATCTGATTATTTGTCACTGTAGGCTGCCAGCACACCCTTGTAAGTCATGTAGCAGTCAAACTTTGAAACCACTTCAAAGGGAGCGTGCATGCTCAGTACCGGAACCCCTGCATCAATGGTGTCGATGTTCCGGTTGGCCATGAACATGGCGATGGTACCGCCTCCGCCCTGATCCACCTTGCCCAACTCACACAACTGCCAAACTACCGCATTCTCTGCAAAGAGGCGGCGGAGATAGGCCACCAGCTCGGCGGAAGCGTCGCTGGTACCGGACTTGCCCCTGGCTCCGGTAAACTTGCTTATTCCCATGCCATAGTTGACCTTTGCCTCGCTGCGCTTTTCCGACACGTCGGGATACAGAGGGTCATAGGCATTGCTGACGTCCGCAGAAAGGCAAAAGCTCTTTTCATAGCAGCGTCGCAGAGCTATTCCCTGGCTTTGGCACAGATCCTCCATAAAGCAGTCGAAAGCGGCGCTCTGCATTCCGCTGACACCGTCGGAACCTGTCTCCTCCTTGTCGGCCAGTATGCATACGCAGGTGCGCTCAGGCTCCTTTACATCAAAGATGGCTTTCAGCTCCGCATAGGCACATACCCTATCGTCATGGCCGTAACCGCCTATAAGGGAGCGATCCAGGCCCACCTCGCATACATCATAAGCGGGTACGGCAGTGAGCTCCGCAGATAGGAAGTCCTCCTCGTTTATATCGTACATGTCCTTGAGTATGCTCAGGATTGCCAGCTTCACTCTGTCTTTTCCCTCATCGGCATACGGTACAGAACCAATGAGTATGTGCAGTCCCTCGCCGGTGATGCCCTCGCTCATAGTCTTTTTCATTTGATCGGCAGCTAAATGAGGCAGCAGGTCGGTGATAACAAACTTGGGCTCCTCCGGATCCCGGCCGATAGAGACATCCAGCACTTCCCCATTCTTCAAGGCCACCACTCCGTGCAGCTCCAGAGGTATGGTGACCCACTGGTACTTCTTTATTCCGCCGTAGTAATGGGTGCGGAAGAAGCACATCTCGTCGCTCTCATACATGGGTATCTGCTTCAGGTCCAGGCGGGGTGCGTCCACATGGGCCCCGGCAATGACCGCTCCATGGCCCAGATCCTTCTTGCCAATTACTGCAAGCATCAGGGCCTTGCCCCGGTTGTTGCGGTAGAGCTTCATCCCGGGGCTGAGCTCAATGCCCGGCTTATACTCCACGAAACCCTGGGCTTCCGCCATGGCTATGGCGTTCTTTACCGCCTCCCGCTCGGTGCGGGAATTATTGAGAAAGTCCATATACTCCCGGCAGTATTCCTCCAGGGCCAGTCGCTCCTGACCGTCGATCAGGTCATAGCCGTTTTTCTGTTCATAGAAAAGCTCTTTTCTGATGTCATCCATTGTTCAAAATCTCCTTAAATAGTTTCATACAAGCCTTTTGAAATTCCTCTGCATCGCCGTCGTTGCGGAGTACATGCCCGCAGAGTTCCTCAAAATAGGAATCCGGGCGCTGGGCGTCTATGCGCATTTCGGCATATTCCCGGCTGATGCCGTCTCTGGCCATTATGCGCTCTATGCGCTTTTCCCTGTCGGCCAGCACTGCCAAGGTATGGGTGCAGCGCTTTGCCTGTCCGCCCACAAAGAGCTCTATAGCGTCAATGGCGGCAATGCGCCCGCCCTCCATGGCAAAGCTGCGCAGTCTCCGCTCTATCTCCATATCAACATATCTGTGACTTATGGAGTTGAGCTTTTTAAGGGCCTCCTGGTCGTTGAAGACTACGGTACCCAGGGCTTTGCGCTGGAGCACCCCCTCTGTCACAACTCCAGGAAAAGCGGAATCTATCTCATTTATCAGTTCTGGGCTGCATTCCAGTAGCTGATGATAAATCTTGTCGCAATCCAGTATCAGTGCTCCCATATCCTCCAGAGTTTTCAGAGCAGTAGTCTTGCCGGAGCCACTGCCGCCGGTGATACCTATGATCTTAAGTCCGGCAGCCAGAGTGCTTTCTATATCTTCCACCGGAAGGGCGCCCTGGCGCAGTATCCTATAGGGCGTCCTGCTCATGTCAATAATGGTTGACTCAAAGCCCAAGCCGCAGGTACCACCGTCTATTATTCCCTCGATCTTCCCGTTAAAATACTGGTATACCTTTTGGGCAGTCTTAGGGCTCTCCTCTCCTGAGGGATTTGCAGAGGGGGCGGCAAAGGGCAGTCCGGACAGTTTCAGCAGTTCCAGGGTCATAGGATGTTCCGGGCAGCGCAGCCCCACCGTATCTCCACCGGCCAGGACAATGGAGGGGATATGTTTTTTCGCCTTCATGATTATGGTGAGGGGGCCGGGCCAGAACCTGGCTGCCAGAGTTCTGGCTGCTTCAGGTACATCCTCACAGTATATGTCCATAGCCTCAGGCCCCGGAACCATCAGAGACAGGGGCTTTACCGAGGGTCTGCCCTTCACTTCGTATATTTTCTCCACAGCCTCCGGGTCAAGGCCGTTGCCCGCCAGGCCGTATACCGTCTCTGTGGGCACCGCCACCAGCTTGCCTGCCTTGATGAGCTTTGCCGCCGGAGCAAGGTCGTCCTTAAATAATCTAGTTTCCATTCATTCCTCCGCCTGGGCCTGGAGCTTGGCCGCCTGGTCACTGGTGACCAGGCAATCTATAAGCTCGTCCAGCTCTCCATTGATTATATTCTGCAAATTAAAATTCTTCATATCCCCTGTGAGCCGATGGTCGGTGACCCGATTCTGGGGAAAGTTGTAGGTGCGTATACGCTCGCTGCGGTCACCGGAACCGATCTGGCTGCGGCGTTCGCTGGCCAGGGCTGCATTCTGTTTTGCCTGCTCCTGCTCATAGAGCTTGGAGCGGAGTATCTGCATGGCCCGGTCCTTGTTTTTGTACTGGCTGCGTTCGTCCTGACATTCCACCACCAAGCCCGTAGGCAGGTGGGTTATTCTTATGGCACTCTCAGTTTTGTTGACATGCTGTCCTCCGGCGCCGGAGGAGCGGAAAGTGTCTATTTTCAAATCGTTCATGTCCAGCTTGAAGTCCACTTCCTCTACCTCCGGCAATACCGCCACAGTGGCCGCGGAGGTGTGGATGCGGCCTCCTGACTCGGTGACCGGGATACGCTGGACCCTGTGCCCTCCTGCTTCAAACTTCAGCCTGGAATATGCATTAGCACCTTCAATAACAAAGCTGATTTCCTTGATACCGCCCAGCTCAGTTTCACTTATATTGGCTATTTCCAGCTTCCAACCCTTGGACTCGGCGTACATGCTGTACATGCGGAACAAATCCGCAGCAAAAAGCATACCTTCTTCTCCGCCAACGCCGCCCCGAATCTCCATAATGACATTTTTACCGTCATTGGGGTCCTTGGGCAGCAGCAGTATTTTGATTTCACGGCTCAGCTGCTCACGTCTTGCTTTGGCTTGGGCATATTCCTCCTGAGCCAGTTCCTTCATCTCCGCATCAGCCATAAGCTCCATGGCCTCTTCCATGGCCTGTCCCGCCTTTTCATAGGCAGTGTAGGCTTCAATCACCAGGGCCAGCTCCCTGACTTCCCGCTCGTATCTGGCATAAGCAGAGGTATCGGAATAGGTCTCCGGTAGCTCCAGCCGGGCACAAAGCTCATCATACTGACTTTTTAAAATTTTCAGTTTCTCGAACATACCTGACTCCATATATAAGATAACACATTTTAGCACAAAGGGAATTTAAAGTAAACAGAGAAAAGGCAGCGCCGTGTCGGCGCTGCCCTGACTTTATTCTTGTTTCAGCTGCCCAGATAGGCCTTCTTCACATCCTCATTGCTCAGCAGCTCAGCTCCGGTGCCGGAGAATCCTATACGTCCGGTCTCAAGGACATAGCCGGTATCTGCCGTCTGCAGGGCCATGTTGGCGTTCTGCTCTATCAGCAGTATAGTCACGCCCTGGCGGTGTATCTCCCGGATGATATCGAAAATGCCTCTCACGATAATGGGTGCAAGGCCAAGACTTGGCTCGTCCATCATTATGAGCTTGGGCCGGCTCATAAGGGCCCGGGCAACGGCCAGCATCTGCTGCTCGCCGCCAGAGAGGGTGCCTCCCGGCTGCCATGAGCGTTCTTTCAGCCTGGGAAACAGGCTGTACACCCACTCAATGTCCTCTTTTAAATCGTCATTGCGGAGATAAGCTCCTATCTTCAGATTTTCCAGCACTGTCAGGTCGGCAAAAATACGCCGTCCTTCCGGGACCAGGGTGACACCCCGCTTCACTATTTCCGTGGGGTCGGAGGCAGTGATGTCCTCTCCCTGGAAGCAAATGCTGCCGCCGGAGGGCTTTACCAAGCCGGCGATAGCTCGAAGGGTGGAGCTCTTGCCTGCGCCGTTTGCGCCTATAAGGGTAACTATCTCTCCCTGCTTAACATCAAAGGAAATACCTTTGACGGCCTCTATGCCGCCGTAGCTCACCTTTAAATCCTTTATACTTAAAATGACGTCGCTCATTCCACCACCCCCAGATATGCGTCGATGACTCTCCTGTCCGACTTGACGGCTTCAGGCGTACCGGAGGATATAAGCTTACCGAAGTCGATGACATATATGCGGTCGGAAAACTGCATGACCAAATCCATATGGTGCTCTATCATCAGTATGGTCAGGTCGTGGTTTTTCCTCAGCTCCACAATGTACTCTCCCAGCTCCTGAGTCTCCTGCGGGTTCATCCCGGCTGCTGGCTCATCCAGCAGCAGCAGCTTAGGGTTGGTGGCCAGAGCTCTGGCGATCTCCAGCCGCCGCTGTATGCCGTAGGGAAGAGAGCCGGCTATCTCGTCTTTGAGATGGTCCAGCTTCTGTTCGGCCAGCAGCTCCATGGCCTCCTCCCTCATGCGCCGCTCCTCATTGGCGCTGATGCGCAGGGTGGCCGAAAAGACGTTCTGCTTTGCTCTCATATGCTTTGCGATCAGGACGTTGTCCAGCACCGGCAGAGCGGAGAAAAGCCTGATATTCTGGAAAGTGCGGGCAATGCCCATATAAGTTATTCTGTCCGGAGTCGGGGCGTATACCTTGTCGGTCATGGCATCCGGATCTAAACTCTTTGCCAATTTGATGCGGCTGTCAGCACGCTCCTTCAGCTTGCCGTTAAGGGCCTGCGTCTCCTGCCGGCATCTAAGTTCAATGTCATTTTTCTTTTTTTCGAAAGCTGCATAGAGCTCATCCCGTTTTGCCTGTTCCTGAACCTTGTCCAGCTCCGCAACGGTGAGCTGCTCAGCTGCCTCTATCTCTGCAGAGCACCTCTGCTCAATGGCCTCTATCTGGCTCAGGACCTCCGGGTCGTCCATACCGTCATAGCGGGCGGTAAAGAGACTTCCGTGGCTGCCCAGATATTCCTTGGCCATTTTACCTTGTGGATGATTGCGCACTATGGTGTTTCCCATAAACTCAATGCGCCCGTTGGTGGGCTGGTAAACACCGGTGACACAGTTGAAAGCAGTGGTCTTACCTGCGCCGTTGGGGCCTATAAGAGCCACTATCTCCCCTTTGTTGACTTCCAGGGATAGGTCATTCACAGCAATAACGCCGCCAAACTGCATGGTTATATTGTCCAGACGAAGTATGTTTTCACTCATTTTGCAGCACCTCCTTCAGCTTCTGCGGGAGCCGCTTTCTTTGTGCGCCCAAGACGTCTGAACACATCCGACAGCTCCTTGTCGCCGAACAGGCCCTTGCGGAAGAAAAGCACCACCACCATAATGATGACGCTAAATACCACCATACGGAAGCCGCTGTTGAGGAAGGGCACCTTGGCAGTGGCGGAGGCATAGTAATAGATATCGTAGCCCAGTATCACCACGCCCAGCACACAGGCGCTCCACATCTCGCTGAACTTTCTGGCCCCGGCCTTACGGCGGCGGAGCACCAGCAGTGCGGTAATACCCACGGCTGCAAGGGCAAGAACAATCACAAATGCCCAATAGCCGCCGGCGGTCTTGAAGCTGGTAGGTACATCCAGGAAACGCAGCCACCACTCGCTGCAGGCCATATAGAGGAAGGCCGCAATGGTGCTGCCGGAGATGGAGCCGATACCTCCCAGCACAACTATCAGAAGGATCTCATAGGTCATGGTGGAGGTAAAGGTCTTGGCCTGTACCTGGTTCATGAACATGGCCAGCAACGCACCGCCAATACCGGCAAAGAAGGAGCTGATAATAAAGCTCATGCGCTTGTGCTTGGCGAGGTTGATGCCCATGGCCTCGGCGGCCACCTCGTCCTCACGGATGGCTTTGAAAGCTCTGCCGTAGCTGGAGTTTATCAGCAAAACTATGAGCCAAATGCATATACCTGAAATGGCAAAGGCCACAAAGGTACTCAGCCTCAGAACAATTTCTCCCTCTGCATTGGTGATATTGAAGCTGGCAAGGGTGGGGAAATTCTTCAGGGCATTGGCACCATTGGTCACCCTGCCCAGAGCCTCCCACTGGAAAATAGCCCGGATTATCTCGGCAAAACCCAGGGTGGCAATGGCCAGATAGTCGCTCTTCAGCTTCAGCACCGGCAGTCCTATGAGCCAGGCAAAGAATGCGGCAACAAGACCGGCACAGATAAGGGCAATTATAGCTCCTAATACAAAACCTACAGCGCCGCCCACACCGCTGCCGCCGAACAGATTTTGCATGGCTTCGGTAATGGAGAAGTTGATGGCGGAGCCATCGAAAATGTAATATACGCTGTCACGCTGGGCCACCGGTATAGTCAGAATTCCAAAGGTATATCCACCGAGAAGCATGAATCCGGCCTGGCCCAGGGAGAACAGTCCGGTAAAGCCGTTAAGTAGGTTCATGCTGGCGGCCACCAGGGCATAGACTGCGCCCTTCTTGAGAGCAGTAAAGACGATAATATTTTTATTGGGGTTCAGGGTATTTTCCAGAACTATCACCAGCACCAGAACAGCCAGAACTCCAAGGAAGGCCAGGGCGGAGCCTTTTTTGCTTTTCTTTTCAAGTGTTACAGCAGACATAAAAGCACCTCCTCAGACCTTGTCGGTTACCTTCTCACCAAACAATCCGGTGGGCTTGAGCACCAAGATGATGATGAGCAGGGCAAAAGTAAAGGCATCGGAAAAGACGGTGAAGCTGGTGCCTTTGATGATATTCTCACAGATGCCTATGATGAATGCGCCGATAACCGCACCGGGAATGGAGCCTATGCCTCCGAACACAGCGGCCACAAAAGCCTTCAGTCCGGGCATGGAGCCGGAGAGAGGTACTATCTGGGTGTAATTGGTGAAGTAGAGCAGGCTACCTATGGCGGCAAGGGTGCTGCCTATGACAAAGGTAAAGCTGATGACAGAATTGATCTTGATTCCCATGAGCTGGCAGGTCTCAAAGTCCTTGGCCGCAGCACGCATAGCAAGACCGATCTTGGTCTTGTTGATAAGTATCTGGAGTAGCACCACCAGAGCAAGCACCAAAAACGGTGTAACGATGGTGACCCACTTGGTGCTGGTACCGTAGATTATAACGGACTCGCTGAGGAAGGGCAGGCGTGGATAGCTCTGGGGCAGGCCGCCGGTGTAGTAGGTGGCAAAGTTCTGGATAAGGAAGCTCACGCCGATGGCACTAATCATAACGGACATACGGGGAGCGCTGCGAAGGGGCTTATACGCCACTCGCTCTATGCAGAAACCCAGCGCCGCAATCGCCATTATCATCAAAGGTACGGATATGTACAGAGGCATGCTGGCTGCAGCGTATACCAAAATCAAGCCCGCCGTCATAAATACGTCGCCGTGGGCAAAGTTGATCAGGCGCAGAATGCCGTAGACCATGGTGTAGCCTATGGCTATCAGCGCATACTGACCGCCCACGGATATGCCTGACAGCAGGATGGAGACAGCAAATTGCACTTATTTCTCTTCCTTTCATTGCTTGGACTGCCTCGTAAAGAGCCGTGTTTCGGCCCCTTGCGAGACAGCCCAGGTCTTTCTGTTAAAACCGTTTGGCGAGGGCGAAAGCCCTCGCCAAAACAAATGCCTATGAGTTAAAACTTATTTGAAGGTCTTGCCTCAGCCTGCGACCTGCTGGCTACCGCCGGAGACCCAGGTGTTATTGGCGGTATCGGCAATTTTGATGAAGGCAGTGTCACGGACGGCGTCGCCGTTCACATCGTCAAAGGCGATATTGCCGGTAACACCCTCGTACTGAACATCCCACAGAGCGGCCTGGACAGCGGTGGAGTCAATGCTGCCGGCAGCCTTAAGAGCCTCAAGGGCAACATAGTAAGCGTCGTAACCCATGACGGAGACGGCTGCGATGTTGTCGTTGCCGCCGTTGTTGGTCAGGTTCTCGGAGCTGGAGTTGATGAACTCTTTGAAGCCTGCGTCAAACTCGGGGTTGGCGCCGTCGGCATAGAAGGTAGAGACACGCAGGTCAACGCTGCTGCCCTGAGCGGCCTCAAGAACGGTGTTGTTGTCGAGGGTGTCAGAGCCCAGGATGGGGGTGGTCAGGCCCATGTCCTTGGCCAGGGCCACTATCTGGGTGGAGTAGGCTATGGACACGGGGCAGAAAATAACGTCGGCGCCCTCAGACTGAGCCTTGTTCAGGTAGCTGGTGAAGTCGGAGTTATTCTGGGGGAAGTTGTCCTTGGTGACGGTGCCGCCCAGTCCGGTGAAAGCCTCCTCAAAATAGTTCAGCAGACCGTTGTCATATTCGTTGCCCAGCTCGCCCAGCAGATAGGCCTTGGTGGCACCCAGCTGCTCAAAAGCGTAGTTGGCAAGAACGGTGCCCTGGAATGGGTCAAGGAAGCAGATACGGAAATAGTAGTCGTTGCCGGCAGTGACCTGAGGATTGGTGCAGGTGACGCCGATGGCGGGGATCTGAGCGCTCTCAAAAGTGGGGCCGGCAGCGATGGCTGCGGAAGAGCCATAGGTACCAAGAACAACGCTCACGCCCTCAGATACCAGCTGAGCCGCGGCAGTGGGGGAACGGTCGGCAGAAGAGGCGTTGTCGGCGGGAACCAGCTGCACGGTATACTCAACGCCGCCGATCTCCACGGTGGGAGTCAGGTAATTGGCATACTGCATGCCCAGATATTCCTGCTTGCCGCCTGCGCCGGAGTCACCGGTGAGGGGCTCGAACACGCCTATCTTGACCACATTTTCACCGGCAGGTGCCTCGGCGGCAGAGCTGTCAGCAGCGGAAGAATCCTCGGCGGGAGCTTCAGCGACGGGGGCGCCGCCGCAGGCACACAGAGCAAAGACCATGATCAGTGCCAGTACAAGTGCAATAATCTTTTTCATTTTTGTTCCTCCTGTTTGGTTTATTACTACGCCTGGTGTCCTTGCTTGACGAACACCTGTAGCTCAGTAACGATATTTTGATTATGAACTATAGCCTGATAAATTGCAATATTGTTAAATGACTAAATTCATTTTTAAAAAACTATTAATTTTATGTAAATCATACAATTTTTGGCCCTGTTCTCCAATCCTGACCGGCAATTCTGTCTTCCCGACGGGCATATAGCAGAGTGTACATGTCATGAGCTGATGCGCCCAGGGCGAACACCTGCTCAGCCTCGGCCCCAACATGTTTGACCGAGGCAGGCTTTGTTACCACAGGTATTGTGGCAACATGCTCCATATCGCGCAGCAGTTCCCTCCCCCGCTGTCCGGCGGCAAGAAGTCTGGCATAGGGCGGTAATCCCGCCGCCATGCTTCCGTCCAGTCCTAAAGCTGCACCCAAGCACATACGTCTGACTCTCGCCTGGGGTATACGTCGGGATACAGCAGTTTCATATATCTCATCCAGACTGCCGCAGCACCTCACGGCTTTGAACAGGCGGCGTCCGGCGCCGTCCCCTCCGTCAGGCAGGCATGTGAAAGCAGACTCACCCAGCATACGCAGCCTGGACAAAAGCACCAGCTCCGATTCCCTGCCTCCCAGCACAGCCCTTCCAAGCTCTGTTTCACGACGAAATACCTTCATGGCGGCCTCCGGAATATGCGCTCCCGGCTCTCCGCAGGTACGCAGCATTTCTCTCAGTTCCGAGGCAGAGCGCAGTTCTCCATCTCCACACTGGTCATGGCCGCTTCCCCGGCGCTCCACGGTATGTGGCAGCAGCGGCAGCTTCATCTGTACAATAGCTTTCAGGTACTCCACAGCCAGGATATTGTTGGGCTTTTCCAAAAGCTCCGCCGTATCCCCGATTTCTTCTTCAAGCAATGCCTGCCTGGCGGATGCAAAAGACAGCCTGGGATCTTTACGCATACGGTCTTTTATTCTATTAATAATATCCGGCTCACTGAGGCAGCGGGCCAAAAGTTCCAGCTCATCCGTTTTACCATGTTCGCTTCCAAAACACAGGTGTGTGCAGCCCAAAGCCGCAAGCATGTATACGCTGCCTCTGGCAAAGCCCTCTGCCGAAGACAAAGCCCAGGGCAAAGGTAGCTCAAAGACCAGATCCGCCCCGCAGCGGCAGGCGGCCTCGGCCCTGGCAAACTTGGAAAAAACCGCCGCCTCGCCCCGCTGTACATAGTCTCCGGACATGATGCATACGACAAATGAGTCCGCCCCCAAAGCAGCTCTGCTGGCCTCCATCTGCCAGGCGTGGCCCTTGTGAAAGGGATTATATTCACAGACTATGCCGATTATGTTCATGCTTGCTCCTTCCGGGCAAAAAGGTCTTGCATTTTTCCCCGTTTGTATTAAAATAAACAAGGTAGAGTTCTACTATGATTTTACTCAAGGGAAAGAACATTTACAATAGAAAGGAACGAAATAATGAAAATTCTTGTTATCAACGCAGGCAGCTCCTCCCTGAAGTATCAGCTTATCGATATGGAGACCGAGCAGGTCGTCGCCAAGGGGCTCTGCGAGCGTATCGGTATCGACGGGCACCTGAAGCATACCCCCATGGTGGGCGGCAAGAACGTCTTCAACAAGGATGTTGCGATGCCTACCCATGCCGAAGCCATTGCCGCCGTTATCGACAAGCTCACCAGTGAGGAGTACGGCGTAGTCAGCTCCATGAAGGAGATAGACGCCGTCGGCCACCGTGTGGTGCACGGTGGGGAGAAATTTGCCTGCTCCGTTAAGATAGATGATTCTGTCATGGCAGCGCTTGAGGAGTGCACTCCCTTCGCTCCCCTGCACAACCCTGCCAACATCACCGGCATCAACGCATGCAAGGCTGTTATGGGAGATGTACCCATGGTGGCCGTGTTCGATACCGCTTTCCATCAGACCATGCCCGGCAAGGCCTTTACCTATGCCATCCCCTATGAATACTACAAGAATGACGGCATCCGCCGCTACGGTTTCCACGGCACCTCTCATCGCTATGTCTCTGCCCGCTGCGCAGAGCTGATGGGCAAGCCTATTGAGGAGCTTAAGATAGTGTCCTGCCATATGGGCAACGGCTCTTCCATCTGCGCCATCAACGGCGGCAAGAGCGTAGACACCTCCATGGGTTTCACTCCTCTGGTTGGGCTGCCCATGGGCACCCGCTGCGGTGATCTGGATGCCGGCGTTATCCAGTTCCTTATGAATAAATACGGCTTCAGCATAGACGAGATGCTGAATATCCTCAACAAGAAGTCCGGCGTGCTGGGTGTCTCCGGCGTGTCCTCCGACTTCCGCGATCTGGACGCCGCTGCCGAGCAGGGCAATGAGCGGGCCCAGCTCGCCCTGGACATGTTCCACTATTGGGTCGCCAAGGTCACAGGCTCTTATGCAGCTGCCATGAACGGTGTTGACGCTATAATATTCACCGCAGGTGTTGGTGAAAATAGCCGTGAGACCCGCAAGGCCATCTGTGAATATTTCGGATATCTGGGCGTCACCATTGACGACGAGGCCAACTCCAAGCGGGGCGAGGACGTGATGATCTCTACCCCCGATTCCAAAGTCAAGGTCTTCGTCATTCCCACCAACGAGGAGCTTGTCATCGCAAGAGACACCAGGGACATAATCGGCGGCTAAGTCCTCTTAATAGCCAAAACCGCTTTCTGCCGGCACGGGTTTACCGTGCCGGTTTTTTTCATCGCTTTTCCCTTATGGAAAATCCCCGCCGGCTGTCTTGAACTGAACCAGAAAAAACGGACAATAGACAAAATCCCCCCTGATGTAGGAAAATAGAACTACATCAGGGGGGGTA
>CALWWB010000011.1 GCA_944385175.1 uncultured Oscillospiraceae bacterium
TGAAATGCGAGGCGGGTCTTGCCCCCCTCGCGCTCCCCCGCTGCTCTATTATTTTTCACTGAATCTGTAGTTTTTCGACAGGCTCAACAGGCACCACGAATCGTTGGATTCGGGGTGCCTGTTCTTTTTATTTGCTTTGTTTGATTCTCCAGACTGATTCAGGAAAACATCCGGCATTTATGCCACCATTGAGGCAAGAAGCTCCATATGCTCTTCCAGCTTCTCCTCTCCGGCATAGCGGAACACCGCCACCCGGCCTGCCCTTCCTCCGGCTTTGGAGAAAATATTCTGCTCTCTGCCCCATCTGTGTCGTAGGATTCCTGGGTCACTGAGTACCAGCGGGGAGAGAGGAGGGAGAAGCGAATTCTGCCGTAATTCTCCGTCTGTCCCCCAGGGGATTCCTCCCGGAACAGTTCTTCCCAGGATTCGACTTCCACGCTCTCCAGTTCCTCTATATCCACATAGGGCTGTCTGAACTTCTCCAGGGCTATATGGTCAAAGGGGTTTATATCAAGTAATCTGCATATTCCCCATATTATCACCAGAATGGCCAGGACCCAGGTCAGCACATGCTCCGCCATTCTTACTCTGTTCAGGGCCGGGACGGGGCCGGGCACAGTCTCAGGGCCGCTGCTGTTTTTCATCGCCTTCCGGTCCCTACGGTTTTGTATATAAAACAGCAGCAGGACGGTCAGAAGTATGAGCACAGCATGGTCAAAAAGGTTCAGCAGCAGCAAGGGCAGCCGAGCAAAGGGGGCAGGCTGCACGTCAAATCTGCTGTTCATGGAACTCAGTCCCCATGCTCCCAGGGCCGACATAATAATAAAGACTGCCCAGCCTGTCAGTCGGGAGCGCCGGGCACGCTTTTCCAACCCGGCCATGTATTTCCGCCTGGCCCCATCGTCAAAGCATGTAGAGGAAGCGCAAAGGTTCGTGGTATAGAGCAGATAATACAGAGAGCCAACGGTCAGAGCAAAGTCCCATCCCGCCTCCCGGCATTTCTCCAGCAGCTCCGGCCCGGGACTGTCCCCATCCCCCTCCCGGGGCTCCAGCCGGAAGCGGGTGCCCGGCAAGGATGTAGGAGTAAAAGTAACCCAGCAGTTCATAAACACGGGGAACAGCCCGGATTTTGCCTGCTCCTCCAGCCAGGTTTCCAGACCGCTCAGGTCATAGATGGATACGGGCAGCATTTTTCTGATTTTTTTCATCCCGGGCCGCCTTTCAAAAAACATCCCCCGGCAACGCGGAATACTGCAGCTCACCGGAGGATAATTGTGATTTCATTGTTCTTCAGTTCTGCTCAGGGAAAGCAATTGTTCCAGATTCCCTTCCCCGTAAATTCTGAGGCCGTGAGACTTCAGGGCCTGGGCGGCAACCCCGTCTCCGGGGATGAGAGTGCCGGTAAAGCTGCCGTCGTATATCGCCCCGCTGCCGCAGGAGGGGCTGCGCTCTTTCAGCAGGGCGCAGGTGCATCCGTAGCGCCGGGCCAGATACAGGGCGGTTTCCGCCCCTTTCCGGTACTCCTCCGTCACATCCTGCCCCAGCTTGCTCACTACCTTCTCCCCCTGCCGCTCGCTGGGAACTCTGGGAGTAGGCAGTCCCCCTGCAGCCTCGGGACATACGGGTATAAGTCTGTATCTTGCTCTCAGTGCAGCCAGACTTTCGCTGCTCAGCGCATTGCTGCCTCCGCTGTATTTGCAGTTAAAGCCCATGAGGCAAGCACTTATCAGCAGGCTTTCCATGGCCTATTTCCTCATACTCAGGCCCAGCAGAGCCCCGCAGATGCCGCCGATGATGTGGGTTATCTGGGACACATTATCCTGCAAAACAAAGCCGTTTATTATCTCGCCGCCTATGTACAAGGTCAGTACCAGAATGAGAGTTATGGGTATGCTGCCATCCTTCATTCCCGCCAGGGAGGACATGGCAATCATCATAAAGACGATCCCCGATGCCCCCAGGAGGGCGGTATTGGGAAAAAACAGGAAGTGCACCATACCGGAGACCAGGGCCGTGAGGCAGATGGCATAGAGCAGGGGGCGGCTGCCGTACTTCTCTTCCAAAGGCGGACCTATGACCAGTATCATCATCATGTTATTGATGTAGTGGGTATAGCCGTTGTGGCCCAGAACGTGGAGCACAAAGCGGGGATAGGTCCAGAACTGGTTGAGGGGAGCCTGGTAGACGCTGAAATATTTATAAGTGCTGGCGCCGTCGGTGAAATAGTCCAGCAGCAGCACGCAGAAGGACACCAAAGCAAAGGTCAGCACCACCGGGGAATTGTAGTGGAGCTTTATGTATTTTCGTCTCATGCTCACCCGTCCAGCCTTGCCAGGGCCCTGTCATAAAAGGCCTTGGTCCCCTCGTCAAAGCAGACCATGCGCACCCGCTCTATCTCCGGGTTGGACTTCAGGAAATCCGCAATGGTGCATATGGCGATGTCTGCCGCCTTCTCCAAAGGGAAGTGATAGACCCCGGTGCTTATGGAGGGGAAATCCACGCTCTTGCAGCCGTTTTCCTTTGCCAGCTCCAGGCAGGAGCGGTAGCAGGAAGCCAGCAGCTCCGCCTCCCCGTGTCCGCCCCCGTGCCACACCGGGCCTGGGGTATGGATGACGTATTTGGCCGGCAGGCGGTAGCCCTTGGTTATCTTGGCCTTGCCGGTCTCACAGCCGTGGAGGGTACGGCACTCCGCCAGCAGCTCAGGCCCGGCGGCCCGGTGTATGGCCCCATCCACGCCGCCGCCCCCCAGCAGGGAGCAGTTGGCGGCGTTTACGATGGCGTCGGAGTTTTGCTTTGTGATATCGCCCAGGATTATCCGGATCTCGCCCACGTTTTTCACTCCTTTGCCTCTATCTCCACCTTACCCTCCGGCGCGGAGAGAAGTATGGAGTTTACTTTCGCATTTCTGCCTGAGATTATCTTCTCGGCTATGGCGTCCTCTATCTGCTTCTGGATAAGGCGGCGCAGGTTCCTGGCGCCGTAGGTGACGGAGTAGCCCTCCTTCACCAGATGGTCGATGAGGCTCTCGTCCCAGCTGAGGGCGATGTTCTTTTCCGCCATAACGTCCTTCAGCTCTGTTAGCATGAGGGCGGCAATAGAGCGGAAGTTCTCCTCAGTAAGCTGGTTAAAGCAGATGACCTCATCCACACGGTTTATAAACTCGGGACGCAAAAACTCATTGAGGGCCTTCATAGTGCGCTCCCGGCTCATGTCGCTGAGGGAGCCTCCGAAGCCAACGCTGCCGCTCTTGTTGTTGCTGCCGGCATTGGTGGTCATAATTATAATGGTATTTTCAAAGTTCACCGTGCGGCCTTGGGCGTCGGTTATCCGACCGTCGTCCAGAATCTGCAGCAGGATGTTCATAACGTCCGGGTGGGCCTTTTCTATCTCGTCGAAAAGCACTACGCTGTAGGGCTTGCGGCGGATCTTCTCCGTGAGCTGGCCGGCCTCGTCATAGCCCACATAGCCGGGGGGCGAGCCGATGATGCGGGAGACGGAGAACTTCTCCATAAACTCCGACATGTCCAGCCGGATGAGGGACTCGGGAGAGTCGAACATATCCGCAGCCAGACGCTTCACCAGCTCTGTCTTGCCCACACCGGTGCCGCCCACAAAGATGAAACTCACCGGCTTTCTGTGGGTTTTCAGGCCCACGCGGCTGCGCTTTATGGCAGCGCAGACAGAGGCGACCGCCTCGTCCTGGCCCACGATATGCTCTTTCAGCCTACCCTCCAGGCCCGCCAGGTGCTCCAGCTCATCTTCCCGGATGCTGGAGGCGGGGATCTTGGTCCAGAGCTCTATTATCCGGGCCAGATTGTCCATGGTCAGTTCCGGCACCGGTTTTTTGTCCAGTTCCGAGAGCTCCTGCTCCAGCTGGAGTTCCTTGCTGCGCAGCTCCGCTATACGGGCATAGCGCTTATCCAGCATCTCTTCCGTCATCTCCACGCCCTTGGGGGCCTGGGCGCTGGCCAGGGCATCCCGCTCAAAGCGGATATTTTCCAGATCCCGCTGAACCATCATGCGGCGGTTTATATTCTTGTCTTTGAGATTTACATCGGAGCAGGCCTCATCGATAAGGTCTATGGCCTTGTCGGGGAGGAAGCGGTCGGTTATATACCGTTCACTGAGCAGCACCGCCTGCCGGCACATCTCCCGGGAGATATGCACACCGTGGTGCTCCTCATAGTAGTGGGCTATGCCCTCAAGTATTTTTACACTGTCCTCTATAGAGGGCTCGTTGACAGTCACAGGCTGGAAGCGCCGCTCCAGGGCAGAATCCTTCTCGATATGTTTCCTGTACTCGGTGAAGGTGGTGGCGCCGATGACCTGTATCTCTCCCCGGGACAGGGCGGGCTTGAGGATATTGGCGGCGTTCATGCTGCCCTCGGCATCCCCGGCGCCCACAATGTTGTGTACCTCGTCGATGACCAGAATGATATTGCCCTGCTTGCGTATATCCTCGATAAGCCCCTTCATGCGGCTTTCGAACTGGCCTCTGAACTGGGTGCCCGCCACCAGGGCGGTGAGATCCAGCAGATAGACCTGCTTGTTCTGGAGCTTATAGGGCACATTGCCCATGGCTATGCGCTGGGCCAGGCCCTCGGCTATGGCGGTCTTGCCCACGCCGGGCTCTCCGATGAGGCAGGGGTTATTTTTCTGGCGGCGGTTCAGAATCTGGATCACCCGCTCCAGCTCTTCCTCCCTGCCTATCATGCTGTCCAGCTTGCCCTCCCTGGCTCTGGCGGTCAGGTCTATACAATAGCTGTCCAGGAATTTTCTCTTGGGCGCTTTGCCGTTCTCCCGGGGCTCCGGGCGGCGGGGCTCGGAATTGCCGCCGGCGGGGCTTTCACCCTGGGCGGGAGGGCCGCCGAAAAGGCGGCTGAGGAAGGGGAAGGTGGCAGTTTTGCCGTCGTCCTCGGTGCTGTCGTCCCCCTCAGAGACAGGGAGTATCTCCTCCGCGCCGGAGAGGGCGGCGCTCATATCCCCGGTGAGGGAATCCAGCTCATCGTCGCTGATGCCCATCTTGTTTATCACATCGTCAATGGGCTTTATGTGCAGTTCTCTTGCGCACTTGAGGCACAGGCCCTCGTTCTTGGTCTGGCCTCCTTCTATCTTTGTTATAAAAACCACGGCCACGTTCTTGCCGCAGCGGGAACACATTGTAGGCTGCATTTATTGCCTCCGTTTATTATATAGCTGTCAGCGGCCTTACATCAGGCCGTTGGTCACAAAGTCAAAAATCAGGAAGAATCTGCCCAGAGTGGTATGCTCCATTGTATCCTGTCCGATAACGATGCCCAGGAAGCTCAGCAGCCAGCACAGGAGCACACAGTAGATAAAGGCCTTGGCAAAGCCCAGCACGGCTCCGCCCACCTCGTCCAGGGCCTCCATATTGGGCAGACGGAAAGAGAGGTTGCCCACGTTGCCTATGGCCACAAGGAAGATAAGAATCAGGAGAAAGGCGATGACCATTGCGCCCACATAGGTTATGGTATCGCACAGCACCGCCACCACCGCATCGGTCATGGAAATGCCGTTTGCATCCGCCAGAGCCACGGCGTCGGAGGCCAGGCTCTCCGCCCGCTTTTCGTAAAAGCCCACATAGGTCATGCACTCATAGGCATAGTCGTAGCGCAGGGAGCTGTCCTGGGCCAGGATATCCTCCAGGGACAGGTCGCTCTCTCCATAGCCCAGCTTTTCCAGTACCGTGTTCCTGGTTTCTGAGGAGTCGATATATCCGTCCACAAAGGGTTCCAGAGCAGGCACCACTTCATGGGCATAGGCCGAGGACAGGAGGCTGCCGCCGAAAAGAGCGATGATAATAGCCAGAATGCCGGCCACACCGCCCACCAGGCCCCGTTTGTACCCGTTCCAGGTACACAGGGCAATTATTATCAAGAGGAGAATATCAATAATTACTTTCATGTGTATTTCATCCTTTATATGTATTGGCCGCCGGGACGGCCCTCCTGTCTAAGCTCTATATTTTAGCACAAGATTGTGAACAAATATATGGCGCAGCGCCATCAATATCTGGAAAACATCTCCCCAACAACCCCCTCATACCACACCCGGTTCATATACAGGCCCTGGGGCGGCATGGTGGGGCCGGTGAGGCGCCGGTCACCTTTTTCCAGGAGCATGGGGATATCCTCCGGCAGAAGCTTTCCGTAGGAGGCGTAGACCATGGTGCCCACCATGGCCCGGCACATGTTGTACAAAAAGCCGTCGGCACAGATGGAGACGGTGATGATGTCCCCCTCTTTTTCCGCCCGGCACCAGTGCACAGTGCGGACGGTGGTCCTGGTTTTTGTCCCTTCGCTGCGCACGGCCTTGAAATCGTGGGTGCCCTCAAAGGCCCTGGCGGCTCTCGCCATCAGCTCCATGTCCAGGTGCTGAGGATAGAAGCACACCCGTTTTTCCAGAAAGGGGTCTCTGATATTGCTATTTAGTATTTTATATACATATTCCTTTTTTATACATGAGCCGATGGCGTTGAAATCCTCCGGCGCCTCCACCGCATCCAGCACCGCAATATCCTCCGGCAGCCGGGAATTCACCGCCAGAGGCAGCCGGTCCAGAGGTATGCGGGTATCTGAGCGGAAATTTGCGCAGTAGCGCAGGGCGTGGACCCCGGCGTCGGTACGGCCGCAGCCCACGGTCTTCACGCTGTGGCCGCAGGTCTTGCTCAGGGCTTCTTCCAGGGTCTGGGCCACACTTATCTCATTTTTCTGCACCTGCCAGCCGTGGTAGCGGCTGCCGTCATAGCGCAGGATAAGGGCAATATTTTTCATCGAAGTCTATATACCCAGTCTCTTTAAATATATCATGCCCGCCAGCAGCAGCATGCCGAAAAGCAGGGCAATATAATCCCGCCCGGCCATGGTCAGCTGCTTCATGCGGGTGCGCCCCTCACCGCCGTGGTAACAGCGGCTCTCCATGGCAATGGCCAGCTCGTCCGCCCGGCGAAAGGCCGACACGAAAAGGGGCACCAGCACCGGCAGCAGGGCCCTGGCCCTGTCCATCAGGCTGCCGGTCTCAAAGTCTGCCCCCCTGGCCTTCTGGGCGGACATTATCTTGTCCGTCTCCTCTATGAGGGTGGGGATAAAGCGCAGGGCCATGCTCATCATTATGGTCATTTCATGGATAGGCAGCTTCAGCTTTTTAAGGGGTCCCAGCAGTATCTCCAGCCCGTCGGTAAGGGCTATGGGGCTGGTGGTGTAGGTGAGCAGGAAGGTGCCGGTTATCAGCAGCACTATACGCAAGACCATCTGTATTGCCCGGGCAATGCCCTCCCAGGTGATTATCCAGCCGGGTACTATCGGGGTACCGTCGGTATAAAAGATATTCAGCAGGGCCGTAAGGCTTATGATGAAGATCATGGGCTTGAGGCCCTTGAAAATATTCTTGAGGCTGATGTGGGACACCCTCATGCAGCTGAGAGTCACCACCGTGAGTATGCCGTAGCTCACCCAGCCCTTGGCCTGGAACAGGGCTACGATATACAGCGTCACCATCAGCAGCTTGGTGCGGGGGTCCAGCCGGTGGGCTATAGTGTCTCCCGGGAAGAATTGGCCCAGGGTGATATCCTTCAGCATGAGGCCACCCCCTTCAGCTCCAGCAGGGAGCTCAAAAGCTGCTCATGGGTATATATGCCCTCAGGCAGGGGCAGGCCCTGCTTTTTCAGCGCCAGAGCCAGCTCGGTGGCGTGGGGCACGTCCAGCCCTATCTCCACCAGCTCCTCCGCCCGGGAGAAGACCTCCCTGGCCGTGCCGTCCATTACTATCCGGCCGTGGCTGAAAACTATTATACGCTCCGCTATCCGGGCCACGTCATCCATATTATGGCTGACGATTATCACTGTTGCCCCGGTCTTTTCCCGGTAGGTGCAGATATTTTCCATTATCTGACGGCAGCCCGCCGGGTCCAGTCCGGCGGTAGGCTCGTCCAGGATGAGCACACCCGGGCGCATGGCTATCACACCCGCTATGGCTACACGACGTTTCTGGCCCCCGGATAGTTCCAGGGGAGATTTGTCCAGCAGCTCCTCGTCCACGCCGGTAAAGCCCGCCGCCTCCCGGACCCGCTGGTCTATCTCTTCTTCGGACAGCTTCATGTTCTTTGGCCCGAAGGCTATATCCTTATACACCGTCTCCTCGAAGAGCTGATACTCCGGGTACTGGAACACCAGCCCCACCTGGCTCTTTACATCCCGGCGGCTTATCTTGCTCTCGTTTATATCCTTCCCTCCGCAGCTGACCTTTCCGGAGCTGGGGGAGAGCAGGGCGTTGAGATGCTGGATGAAAGTGGATTTCCCCGAGCCGGTGTGGCCTATCACCGCCACCAGCTGGCCCTGGGGTATCACCAGATCTATATCCTCTATGGCCGCCACTTCAAAAGGTGTGCCTGCGCTGTATATATGGCGCAGCTTCTGCACTATTATTTCTGCCATGCTTTAACCTCTGAGCTGTCTTACTATCTCTCTTGCGCAGGAGTCCACGTCCAGCGCTGTAAGGGGCACATCCATGCCACGCTGTTTAAGATCATACAGGAGTCTGGTGGTCTCGGGCACTGTCAGCCCCTCTCTCTCCATCAACTCCATATCCGCGAAAACCTCCGCCGGCTTCCCGTCGGCCGCAATATTGCCGTTTGACATGACTATGAGCCGGTCGGCTCCCACACACTCGTCCATGTGGTGGGTTATCAGCACCACGGTCATGCCCTTATCCCGGCAGAGCCGGGTGACGGTGGAGATGACCTCCTCCCGGCCCAAGGGGTCCAGCATGGCTGTGGGCTCATCCAAGACTATTATCTCCGGCTCCATGGCGATAACTCCCGCAATGGCCACCCTCTGCTTCTGGCCGCCGGACAAAAGATGGGGGGCGTGGCGGCGCAGCTCGTACATGCCCACCAGCTTCAAGGCCTCGTCCACTCTACGGCGGATCTCCTTGGGCTCTATGCCCAGATTTTCCGGTGCAAAGGCCACATCGTCCTCCACCACATTGGCGACTATCTGGTTGTCCGGATTTTGAAAGACCATGCCCACCTTCCGCCGCAGCTCGATGAGCCGGCTCTCGTCGGCGCTGTCTATATCCTTCACAAGCACCCTGCCCTCATTGGGCACCAGGATGCCGTTCATATGCTTTGCCAGAGTGGACTTGCCGGAGCCGTTGTGGCCCAGCACCGCCACGAAGCTCCCTGCCTGGATTTCCAGATCCACGCCGCAGAGGCTCTCCATCTGGTCCCCGGGATAGGTGAAATGTACGTTTTCAAACTTGATTATACTCAAGGCTTTTTATCCTTTCGGTCTAAGCCGCTGTATGGTTTTTTTACCGCCCACGGCGGAGATGGGAATCGGCAGACGGGAAGCCGGTCGGTCTCCAAGCCGTCTTATCCCCGAATCAAAGCCCAGCCTCAGCGGGTTTGATTCGGATAGGAGGAGCAAGGGAACTGGTGCAGTTTTCGGCAGAAGGCAACGCCTGATGCCGGAAACGGAATCCAGTGGACTTTGCTCCGACGTTTTGGCTCATTGCCGTTCCCGGCCCGGCATTGAAACCGGGCCGCCAACGGCGAGCTTGCGGAGAAACCTGACCTGCCTTTCTCTCGTTTCCTCGTCAAAAAGCATCCCGCTTTTTGACGAAAAGGAGCGAGCGTCAGAGGTGGACATCTTCGCCACACGGCGGAGATGGGAGCCGGCAGACGGGAAGCGACGCTGCGGCGCAGGTCAGCCCTTGCCGCCTTGGCTCATTGCCGTTCCCGGCCCGGCATTGAAACCGGGCCGCCAACGGCGAGCCTGCGGAGAAACCTGACCTGCCTTTCTCTCGTTTCCTCGTCAAAAAGCATCCCGCTTTTTGACGAAAAGGAGCGAGCGTCAGAGGTGGACATCTTCGCCACACGGCGGAGATGGGAGCCGGCAGACGGGAAGCGACGCCGCGGCGCAGGTCAGGTTTCCCATCTGCACGTAGCGCCGCAGGGGAGATAGAGGCCGCTGTCGGTAACAGGCAGGGCCAGCTCCCGGCTTTCGGAGCGTCCCCCGAATTTCTTGGTGAATATGCTCTCTGTGACATAGCTGAGCACCGAGGGGGAAAGCCCGGTGGTGTAGGAATTGATTATCACAAAGAGGGGCTCATCACTGAGCACCCCAGCGCAGAGGGACACGAAGGGCCACAGGTTCTGCTCCAGCTTCCACACCTCTCCACCGGGGCCCCGGCCATAGGAGGGCGGGTCCATGATTATGGCGTCGTAGCGCCGGCCACGGCGTATCTCCCGCTCCACGAACTTGCCGCAGTCATCCACTATCCAGCGGATAGGGGCCTGGCTTAGCCCCGAGGCGGCGGCATTGTCCTTGCCCCAGGCCACCATGCCCTTTGCGGCATCCACGTGGCAGACCTGGGCTCCGGCTTTGGCGCAGGCCACGGTGGCCGCCCCGGTATAGCCGAAGAGGTTCAGCACGTTTATGGGCCTGCCCGCAGAGCGTATCTTGGCCATGGCCCAGTCCCAGTTGCAGGCCTGCTCCGGAAAAAGCCCGGTGTGCTTGAAGTTCATGGGCTTTACGTTGAAAGTCAGTTCCCCGTAATGTATCTGCCAGTTCTCCGGCAGCTTGCCCTTGTCCCAGCTGCCGCCTCCGGTCTCGCTGCGGCGGTAGCGGGCGTCCCGGTCGTTCCAGTGGGGGTTGCGGCGAGGGGTATCCCATATGGCCTGAGGGTCGGGGCGCACTAAATAGAAGCTGCCCCAGCGCTCCAGCTTTTCGCCCTTTGAGCAGTCGATAAGCTCAAAGTCTTTCCATTTATCCGAGATCCACATATCATTCTCCGAACTTTATCTGTACATAATTAGACAGTGTATTTTATCATTAAAGCCCTGTCAGGTCAAGGACTGCCGGATTTTTTAGCGCCGGTTTCCCTGTCTTTTTAAAACTATTACCACCCTGCCTTTGGGCAAGGTGGTAATTCATCTTGTCGAAGAAGGCTATGCCTTCTTCGACAAAAAAGATTGCACTTCGCTCCATGCCTCGGTTGTACGCCAAAGGCGTACAATTCGACACTTCGCTCCGTGAGAAGTGTTTTCTGCGACGCACATGTCGCCGCAGAAAACGATTAAAATTATTTTTTCGCTGAGGCGAAAAAACTCTGTGAGGCTTTTTCGAAATTCTCTATTACCACCCTGCCTTTGGGCAAGGTGGTAATAAAACGCAATATCTGTCAAAAAAGCGGCTACCAGCATTTTTTGCAGGGAGTATATCCCATGCTTTCCGCCTGGCTCAGGCTCACCTGAGTTGGGTCTTTCATGTTGCTGCACTCCGGGTCGCTGTGATACTTGGAGCCGCTCTTGGGTATCCAGACCATAGTCTCCCGGCTCTGGGGCTGCTCCGTCTCCGCCGGAGTGGGTTCCGGGCTCTCCCCGGCACCGGGCTTTGCTATGCTCCGGCTCTTGCCTCCGGGGACAAGCAGCTGCTCCTCCGTGGCCGTTTTGTCCGTGGTGACGGTGAGCTCCTCCCCGTCGGAGCTTATAATAATGTCCCCGTTCAGATCCGTGCGCAGTATTTTGCAGTCCGCATCCCGCAGGCGGCTGAGGGTGCCCTCCTCCGGGTGTTCATAGCTGTTGCCCTCCCCCACGGAGATGACGGCGTATTCCGGCATGACCTCCCGGAGGAAGGGATATGATGTGCTGGTGTCGCTGCCGTGGTGGCCCAGCTTCAGGACATCGGCCTTCAGCTCCGCTCCCGAATCCAGAAGGGCCTGCTCCGCCTCCCGCTCGGCGTCCCCGGTAAAGAGGAAGGAGGTCTCCCCGTAGCGTATCATCAATACGATGGAGGTGTTGTTGGTGTCCTCCCCGGCATTCAGGCCCAGTATCTCCACCTCTGCGCTGCCCAGGTCGTACATGTCCCCGGCCTCCGGCACCGTGAGTCCGCCGCCCCTATCTTCGGCATACTCTTTAAAAGTTTCAAAAACCCCGCTGTCGTAGTCCGTCACCGGGCAGAGGGTGAGCTCCGCCGTGGCATAATTGAAGGCTCCGGGCAGGCCGCCGATATGGTCCTCGTGGGCGTGGCTGGCAACAACGATATCCAGCTTATCCGCCCCGGCCTTTTTCAGCACCGTATATATAACATCCGAGTCTCCCCGGTTGCCCCCGTCAATAAGCATGAAATGCCCGTCGCACTCCACCAGGGCGGCGTCCGCCTGGCCCACGTCTATAAAGTGCACCGAGAAGCTTCTGCCCTCTTCCGGCAGCTCCGTCGGGGGAGATGCGGACATCCGGGCGGGGGAGGCCGCCGGTGCAGGCGTGGCCGAGGCCGGAGCCATGCCGCAGCCAGCCATGAGCAGCAGAGCCAGACACAGCAGAGCCAGACAGCGCCTCAGCTTTGTATTTCTCATGTTATAACCTCCTATTGAATCAGGGGGCCGATCCGGCCCCCTGAACCATCTTTATTTGATTATAGCAGATCTTTATCCGTATTTCCAGCTCAGTCCACAGTGCGGAATTTCAGCGTTACCTTGAACAGGTCGCCGTCCACGGTGAGCTCCAGTTCTCCTTTTTGCAGCTGCACAAGGCTCCGGGCTATGCTGAGCCCTAAGCCGCTGCCCTCGGTATTCCGGGAGCTGTCTCCCCGGACGAAGCGCTCCATCAGCTCCTCGCCGCTGATGTTCAGCTGCTGGGCGGAAATATTGCGGAAGGTGACGGTAGCCCGGCCTGCCTCCTTGTCCAGGTTGATATACACCCGGGTCCCGGCCATGGCATACTTGCACACGTTGTTCAGCAAATTGTCAAAAACACGCCACATGTGCCGCCCGTCGGCCATAATCGTCACCGGCTCCTCCGGCTTCGTCACTATCAGCTCCAGCCCGGCGGCTTTCAGCTTCTCGGCGTATTCCCCGGCGCACTGGTCTATGAGTACGCCCAGCTCACAGCGCTCCAAGCTCACATTCAGGTTGCCGGTGCTGGCCTTGGAGGCCTCGATCAGATCGTCGATGAGCTTTTTCAGTCTGGCAGACTGGCGGGACAGGACTTCCAGGTATTCCCTGGCCTTCTCGTTGTCTATCTCCTCCTTCTCCAGCAGATCCACATAGTTGATGATGGATGTGAGAGGGGTCTTTATATCGTGGGAGACATTGGTGATAAGCTCCGTTCTGAAATGCTCCGACCGCATCCGCTCGTTCACCGCCTTGTTCATGCCCTCGCCTATGCGGTTTAGCTGCTCGCCGTGTTCCTTCAGGGGCCCCCGCATTTTTGCGGTGTCCACCCGGTAGTCCAGGTTGCCCTGGCTCAGCTCCTCCCCGGCTTTCAGCAGCTTCTTCATGCACAGCAGCACATAGGCCGTCAGCAGCACCAGAACGGCTCTCTCTATGAACCAGCTGAAAATCATAAAGCTGCCGCCAGAACCGAAGCCCACCATCCACAAAAATTCCACAAAGAGAATAGCGAAGATTATAAGAGTGGCCTTGGGCACCAGGGCCATGCCCCTCAAGGCGTCTCCAACAAAGGCCAGCAGCTTTTTGAAGGTGCGCCAGCACCACAGGAGCAGGCGGATGCTGATGCAGCTTTTCAGTACATTACCCAGTTTCAGACGCCGGGCAAAGCTCAGGCTCCACCAGATGCAGAGGGCTGCCCCCGCCTCGAACACCAGGGTATAGGTAATAAATTTCAGAATGTTCGCCCCGCCGGAGCTGAACTCGATGAGCAGCCCCATAAGAATGACGCCCAGGGCAGCCACGGCGGCGGTGAACACATCGAAGGGCAGACGCTCGGTGAGGCCAGGCTGTATCTCGTCTATGCCGCTCTTGTGGCCGGCGGCGGCCATGAGGAAGGCAAAGCAGCAGAGGGCCAGCAGTGCAAAGCCTATCATCGCCCCCAGCAGCAGGTTCCTGTAGGCATAGCAGTAGGTCAGAAGATTGGTCATGCCCGCCACTTCGTCGTTCTCCCCAACAGTGTCCAGCACATAGCCCACCATGCTGTATCGGGCCGTGGCCGCTTCCACATAGGCCGACTGATTGGAGTCCTCCGCAGGTTCGGGGCCGGCTGTGGGCTCCTGAGTTTGGGCGTCCCCCGTTGCGGCAGTACCGGTGTCGGGCTCCGGGGTCTGGCCGGCCGCCGTAGGCTCCGGGCTGCTCATGCTGCCGCTGAGGCCGCTATCCTCCCCGGCTGTGGAGTCCGCCGTGGGTTCGGGGCTCTCCGTGGGTTCGGGCTCGGCTGTGGGGCTGGGGACAACGGCCCGGTAAATGGCCGCATCCTCCGCCGGGTACCAGAAGCCGTAGGGGCTGGTCTTAAGGATATAGCTCTTGCCGCTCAGGCCGTCGTATACGGTCTTCCCGTACTGGTCGTATATGGCAAAGGTCATGCCCACGGTATTGTCCATCTCCGCCGGCTCGCCTCCATAACGATAGGTCTCCATCAGGTTGTACATCTTATCCACGCACCAGGGCTCCAGATAGTTGCGCAGCACTCCCTCCAGGCTGCCGCCGGTGTAGCCGCCGTAGCCGTACAGTACGCCCACGCACATAAAGCTCATGAACATGCCTGCGGCAAAAAGTAGGCAAAGGATAAAAGCCAAGGTCTTGGCAAAGGCACTGCTTTTAAGTCTTTTCATTTTTCTTTCCTCTCTCCATCTTGTAGCCCTGGCCCCACACGGCTTTTATATACCTGGGTTCGGCGGGGTTTATCTCCACCTTTTCCCGCAGGTGCCGTATATGTACGGCCACAGTGGTCTCCGCGCCGTAGGGCTCGTCTTTCCATACAAGGCGGTAAATCTCCCTGGGGGAGAACACCCGCCCCGGGTTATTCATAAGGAGTTTCAGTATCTCGTACTCCGTGGGCGTCAGGCTCACCTGCTCCCCGTCCACGGTAACATCCTTGCTGCTGTCGTCCAGGCTGATGTTGCCTATGGTCAGGGCGCTGCCGCCTGTACCGCCGCTGCCCCCCAGCCGGGTATAGCGCCGCAGCTGGCTGCGCACTCTGGCCAGCACCTCCAGGGGATTGAAGGGCTTGGTTATATAGTCGTCGGCCCCCACATTCAGGCCCAGGACCTTGTCCGTGTCCTCGCTCTTGGCGGTGAGGAGTATGACGGGTACATTGCTGTATTCCCTCAGCTTGACCACGGCGCTTATGCCGTCCAGCTTGGGCATCATAATGTCCAGCAATATAAGCTGCACCTGTTCCCTGTCCAGTATGTCCAGGGCCTCCTGGCCGTTATAGGCTTCCAGCACCCTATATCCCTCCGGCTCCAGATATATTTTCAGAGCCGAGACAATATCCTTTTCGTCATCGCACACAAGTATGTTGTACATCTTTCCACCTCGTTCATTCCTGGGAGCAGGCCCGGCGCCGGGTCTTTCCCTTTCCCTCGGTCTTATTCTACGTCAAAATTAATTAAAAACCAATGGGGCAATGATTTAAGATTTGTTTAAGGTCCCGTCGCCCTTTCCGGACAAAAGCTCTCCGGCTTTGGTTCGGAAAGGAAGAAAGCGTTTGAATCCTCACCGCCTTGCGCTTATGCGCAAGGTGTGACATTCAAACGCTTTCTGACGCTACTCGTCCAGCTTCAGTACTGCCAGGAAGGCCTCGGTGGGTATCTGCACCGTGCCCAGCTGGCGCATCTTCTTTTTGCCCTCCTTCTGCTTTTCCAGCAGCTTCTTCTTGCGGGTGATGTCGCCGCCGTAGCACTTGGCCAGCACGTCTTTCCGTAGGGCCTTCACCGTCTCCCGGGCGATTATCTTGCCGCCGATGGCCGCCTGGATGGGCACCTCGAAGAGCTGGCGGGGGATGTTCTCCTTCAGCTTCTCACAGAGCTTGCGGGCCCGGCCGTAGGCCTTGTCCCGGTGGGCGATAAAGCTGAGGGCGTCCACCTGATCCCCGTTCAGTAGCATGTCTACCTTCACCAGATCGCTGGTCTTGTACTGGCTCAGCTCATAGTCCAGGGAGGCATAGCCCTTGGTACGGGCTTTCAGGGTATCGAAAAAGTCGTAGATTATCTCGTTTAAGGGCATCTCATAGTGCATCTCCACCAGCCGGGTGTCCAGGTACTGCATGCCCTGGTACTCACCCCGCCGGTCCTGGCACAGGGGCATGATGTTGCCCACATAGTCGTTGGGGGTGATGATGCTCACCTTCACATAGGGCTCGTAGGCCTCGGCTATTGAGGGCACCTCCGGGTAGTTGTGGGGATTATCCACCATGACGGTGCTGCCGTCGGTCTTGATAACCTTGTATATGACCGAGGGCAAAGTGGTCACCAGCTCCAAATCGAACTCCCGCTCCAGCCGCTCCTGGATTATCTCCATGTGGAGCATGCCCAGAAAGCCGCAGCGGAAGCCGAAGCCCAGGGCCACAGAGCTCTCCGGCTCGTAGGACAATGATGCGTCGTTGAGCTTTAGCTTGTCCAGAGCGTCCCGCAGGTCCGGGTACTTGGAGCCGTCCTCAGTGTAGATGCCGCAGTAGACCATGGGCCGGGCAGGCCGGTAGCCGGGCAGGGCCTCCGCCGCCGGGCGCTCAGCCAGGGTGACGGTGTCGCCCACCTGGGTGTCGGCCACGTTCTTTATGCTGGCGGTAAAGTAGCCCACGTCCCCGGCGGCAAGCTCATCGCAGGGTTCCAGCGCCGTGGGACGCAGGTAGCCCAGCTCCACCACCTTGTACTTTGCCCCGGTGCCCATGAGCTTTATCTCCATGTCCCGGCGGATAGCGCCGTCCATCACCCGTATAAATACGATTACGCCCCGGTAATTATCGTACTGGCTGTCAAAGATGAGGGCCTTCAGCGGCGCCTCCGGGTCGCCCTTGGGGGCGGGCACATTGGCCACAATATCCTCCAGCACGGCGTCGATGTTTATTCCGGCCTTTGCGCTTATCTCCGGGGCATCCATGGCGGGGATGCCGATTATTTCCTCTATCTCCTCTTTTACCCGCTTGGGGTCGGCGGCGGGCAGGTCGATCTTGTTCACCACCGGCAGGATCTCCAGGTCGTTGTCCAGAGCCAGATAGGTGTTGGACAGGGTCTGGGCCTCCACGCCCTGGGAGGCGTCCACCACCAGCACCGCACCTTCGCAGGCGGCCAGGGAGCGGCTCACCTCATAGTTGAAGTCCACATGGCCCGGGGTGTCTATAAGATTCAAGGTATAGCTCTCCCCGTCGGCGGCAGTGTAGTTGAGGCCCACGGCCCGGGCCTTGATGGTGATGCCCCTCTCCTTTTCCAGGTCCATGTTGTCCAGGATCTGGTCCTCCATGATGCGCTGCTCCACCGCGCCGCACTTTTCAATGAGCCGGTCGGACAGGGTGGATTTGCCATGGTCTATATGGGCGATTATGGAAAAATTCCGTATATGCTTCTGGTCGGTCATTCTTGGGCTCCTTTTCCGGTGAATTCATCCAGGGCCTGGCGGGCCTTGTTCATCAGGGTGTTCATCTCCCCCAGGAAGGCCCTGGCCGCCTCGGCGGTGCTCTGGGGGGCGTTGGGCAGCTCGCTGCGGCACAGCAGATAGTCCGCGCTCACTCCATAATAGTCGCAGGCCTTGCACACGAAGGCCAGGCCCGGCTCTCTCGCTCCGTTTTCATAGTGGCTCAGCAGGGCCTGGCTTATATGCAGGTCCGCCGCGGCCTTGCGCTGGCTGATGTTCTTCTCCCGCCGCAGCGCCGACAGGGTCTCTGAAAAGCTTCTCTCCATCTTTTCTCCGTCCAAATAGTATTCAAATTATACAGTCAGTATATTATACTGACGAAAGTCTCCTTTGTAAATAGAAATAAGCGCAAAATTCTTGAAAAAGCCGGGAAAGCGTGGTACATTAATTGGTGGTAAAACAACAACCGTTCGGAGGTATTTTAACATGTTTGAAAATCTCGTAGAAATACTCAAGGCCAATCCCCGGAAGATCGTCTACACCGAGGGTTCCGACGCCCGTATTCTGGAATCCGCCGCCCGCCTGAAAAAAGGCGGCTTCCTCACCCCCATCCTGGTGGGCAATGTGGAGGAAGTTAAAGACGCTGCCGCCAAGGGCGGCTTCGACATCGAGGGCCTGGAGATCCTTGACCCCGCCACCTATCCCGAAATGGACAAGATGGTGGACACCATGGTGGAGCTGCGCAAGGGCAAGATGACCGCCGAGGACTGCCGGGCCGCTCTCTCCAAGGGCAACTACTTCGGCACTATGCTGGTGAAGATGGGCGTGGCCGACGCTCTGCTGGGCGGCGCCACCTACTCCACCGCCGACACCGTCCGTCCCGCTCTCCAGCTGGTCAAGACCAAGAAGGGCGCAAACCTGGTGAGTTCCTGCTTTATTATGGTTCGCGACAATGAGATGCTGGCCATGGGCGACTGCGCCATCAACATCTCCTATGAGGACAAGCTGGACAAGGAGGGCAATGTAGTTCTCTCCGCCGCCGCTCAGCTGGCCGAAGTGGCCGTTGAGACTGCCAAGACCGCCAAGGTCTTCGGCATCGACCCCAAGGTGGCCATGCTGTCCTATTCCACCAAGGGTTCCGGCAAGGGCCCCAATGTGGATCTGGTACGCAACGCTACCGCTATTGCCAAGGAAATGGCCCCCGATGTGGCTATCGATGGCGAGATGCAGTTTGACGCCGCCGTCTCCCCCGTGGTGGGCCAGCTGAAGTTCCCCGGCAGCAAGGTGGCCGGCTATGCCAACACCTTCATCTTCCCCGAGATCCAGTCCGGCAACATCGGCTACAAGATAGCCCAGCGCCTGGGCGGCTTTGCCGCTTACGGCCCCATCCTCCAGGGTCTCAACGCCCCCATCAACGACCTGTCCCGGGGCTGCGATGCCGAGGAAGTCTATCAGATGTCCATCATCACCGCCGCTCTGGCATAAGTCATAATCCCGTATATTAAAAGGGCCGGGCATAAAGCCCGGCCCGTTTCAGACCGTTTCAGACCGTATTTCCGTAAAAGACAGGAGGCCGCCAATGCTCTGCCGCGAAAAGCAGGAAGAATATATGACCCTGGCCCTGGAGCTGGCCCGGGAGGCCGCCTCTCATGGGGAGGTCCCGGTGGGCTGCATTATTGTGGACAGCGCCGGGGAAGTGATAGGCCGGGGGCAAAACCGCCGCCGGGAGCTCTCCGACGCTACCGCCCATGCGGAGATAGAGGCCATCCGTCAATCCTGCGCCGCCCTGGGGGACTGGCGGCTTGAGGGCTGCACCATGTATGTGACTCTGGAGCCCTGCCCCATGTGTGCCGGTGCAATTATCAACTCCCGCATCCCGGTAGTGGTCTACGGGGCCAGGGAGCCTGTCAGCGGCTCCTGCGGCAGCGTACTGAACCTGTTCTGGGAAAACTACGGCCACCGTCCGGAAATTCATGCCGGAGTGCTGGAAGCAGACTGCGCCGCCCTGCTCCGGGATTTTTTCCGGTGCAGACGGGATTGAGGATTTTTATCTGCGATACAATGTATAAAAACTCCGAAGGCCGCGGCCTTCGGAGTTTTCTTTTGTTTTATTCCTTTATGCTGCCGTCGGGATTAAAGAGGGGCAGAGGGGCCAGAGTGATGATGTCGTCCCGGTTCTGGGCATCGCCTTCAGCCAGGACCGCCATTTTCCCGGCAATGATGCCGCCGGCCTTGGTCACCAGCTCCTCCATTGCAACGAGGGACTCCCCGGTGGATATGACATCGTCAATGATCAGCATACGCTTGCCCCGGATAAGCTCCGCGTCGGCAACATCCAGAACCAGTCTCTGCACAGCGGCAGTGGTGATGGACTTTACCTCCACTTCAAACACCCCGGACATATAGGCCTTGGGGCCCTTCCGGGCCAGGAAATACTTGTCGGCAGCGCTCTGCCTGGCCATTTCATAGATCAGTGGGATTGCCTTGGCCTCAGGAGCGATCAGGTAATCATACTCCGGGGCCCGCTTAAGAAGTTCCGCTGCACAGTGCACCGTCAGCTCCACATCGCCGAACATGACGAAGGCGCCTATATACAGGTCGTCGGCAACCTTGCACAAAGGCAGCTCTCTCTTTAAGCCGGCAATGTCCATCTCATAAGTCATTTGTATTATTCCTCCCGAGAAACATATCTCATATAAAATGCTTACCTTTTTATTCTATAGTAAAACTGAGAAAAATCAAGTGCAAATTACAAATTAGCGCCGTCTTTACAGCCTGCCCCGGAAAAACAAAGAACCCCGCAGCGAACTGCGGGGCCCTTCGTTTGGGAGAAAAGAGAGGATTTATAGGAGTAGAAAAGTAGCAAATTCAGTTGGGGAGCAAGTCCCCGGTTTTTCCGGCTCAGCCGGCAGGCAGCACTCTGGCGGGGCTGTCGGAAGTGGAATAAGGCGTCAGTTCATCAAAGGTGATGCTGATGCTCAGGTCTTCTCCGGCCCGGTATATTCCTACCTCGGTCGTATCCCCGGCGGAGAAATCCTTCACGGCCTCATGCAGATCGTCATAACAGGTGACTTCCGCATCCCCCAGCCGAGTGATAATATCCCCCGCCTGAAGGCCGGCCTTTTCGGCGCTGCTGCCCGGCTCTACGGAGTAAACATAGGCGCCCAGCGGCATGCCGTAATACTGGCTGTACATTGCGTTATAGCGCTCATCCAAGGTCACGCCCATATAGGCTTTACCGGTGACATATCCTGTGGTTATCAGATCCTGTGCTATGGATACTGCGTCGTTGATGGGAATTGCAAAGCCAATACCTTCAACGCCGGTGTCACTGTATTTCGCGGTCACCACGCCAATCACTTCACCCTCGGTATTATATACCGGGCCGCCGGAATTACCGGAGTTGACAGCGGCGTCGATTTGGAACATCTTTATGGAATCGACATTTTCATCTGTTTTGATTACTCTGTCGAGAGCGCTTACATGGCCTGTACTCATGGAGAACTCCAGTTCTCCCAGGGGATTGCCTACGGCATAGATCGTATCGCCAACGTTGAGGCTGTCGCTGTCACCGATTTCCACCGGTGTGAGATTCACGGCATCTATTTTCAGCACTGCAATGTCGTTGCTCTCCTCCACGCCGACGATGACCGCCGCATAGCTGGTGCCGTCGTGGAGTATCACCGTCAGGTTCTGGTTCCCGGCATAGGCATACTCAATAACATGATAGTTAGTGACTATATATCCGTTTTCAGAAACGATAAAGCCGGTACCGCTAACATCGGAGGAACTGCTGACACCAAACAGATTAGTGTAGGCGACCTCGGTTGTAATACCTACCACCTGCTGGCAAGCCCTGTCATATATGGCAGAGGCCGGAACCTCTCCGCTGCCTGAAGTGGCAGTGGCCGAGGCGAGGGCGCTGCCCTCTGTAGCAAGGGTCTGTTCTTTCAGCTCGTCCATACCCTGCTGTAGGGCATCCACCCTGTCCGTCAGCCGGGAAGCCACGTAAGTGCCGCCTCCCAAACCGCCCAGCAGGGCACATATGAGACAGAGGCAAAGCGTTTTTGCAAAGGCGCCGGCCTTACCGCAGTTTTTCCTGGCAGGTTTCGGCTCTTTGGGTTCCCTGTTCGGCTTTTCAGGAGGGGTGTAATATCTGGGAGGTACCGTGTTGTCTTCTTCCCGGACATAGTGGGCATCGGAGTAGATCTTCTGGGTGTAGCCATTTTTGTAATGGTATTCTCCCCGAACCCTGTCCGTCTGGCTGTCGCCGGGCCGGTAGGTCTCGTGGGAATCAATCACATCATTTTCGCCCGGCACAAACATCCATTTCGACCTCACTGTTCATGTGATACAGTACTCTTGCTTACGGGCTATAATATAACCGGTATTTATGACGCTGTAATGAACAAAAAAGCAAAATTTTTTAAACAGATAGTTTAATATCTGTAATAAAAATATCATTTGCGTCCTGCTGTTATTTCCCGGCAGGAAATGACAAACTTTTATTCCCTCCTTGGGTATACTTGGCTCATAGGAGGTGAAAGCATGAAAAAGTACATGTCTCTGGCCCTTGTATTTCTGTTCCTGGCTGCGGTACCGGCCCAGGCCCTGGCAACCGGGGCATCCCTGACATCCTCGCCCCCTCTGCCCTCCGAGATGCCTCCCCCCTCCCCTGCCGCATCCCAGCAACCGGATACACTGCCGGAGCTCCCGCTGCCGGATTCCTCCCCCCAGCCAAGTCCAAGCCCGGCTGCCTCCCCCGCCCCTTCGCCGGAGGCTGCGCCTCAGCCGGTGTATGACACGGTGCCTGAGGTACCGGCCAGTATATTTGATTTCCTGGAGGGCAGCAGCGCCACCATGGAGGTGGACATGGTAGCCTATTATCTCAGTGAGATGACTGCCGCAGCCGTATCCGGAGACACGGCTGCCGGCCTGGAGGCCGAGGAAAACCGCAACGCCCTCATTGATCTGAAGGGAAGCAGTCAGGAAAAAATATCTTTTGACGATCTCTATCTGCTCTCAAAGCTCATTTACGCGGAGGCAGGCAGTGATTGGCTCAGCGATGATTTCCGTCTCTGTGTGGGTGAGGTGGTGCTCAACCGGGTAGCTTCACCGGAATTTCCCGACACCATTTATGATGTCATATATCAAAAGAACCAGTATTCCAGCGTCAGCAGTCCCTCCTTCTCCACACTCATCCCCAGTCAGGACTGTGTTGACGTGGCGCTGAGGCTTTTGCAGGGGGAGCGCCAAATGGTCCCCAGCGTTGTCTTCCAGTCCAACTACGCCCAGGGCGAGATATTCTCTATCCACAAAGACCGGCGCCTTGGAGATACTTTCTTTTGTGTCAGCAACAATCTGGAACTGTACCCATAATAATAAAGCCGCAGGTAAAGGCAAGCTTTATCTGCGGCTTCAGCTTGTCAAAGAAGGCAAAGCCTTCTTTGACAAAAAGGCTTGCGCTGCGCTTCATGCCTCGGTTGTACGCCTTTGGCATACAATTCGACACTTCGCTCCGCGAGAAGTGTTTTCTGCGACGTACACGCCGCCGCAGAAAACGATTGAAAAGTTTTTTCGCTTCGGCGAAAAAACTCTGCGAGGCTTTTTAACAATCTAAAGCCGCAGGTAAAGGCAAGCTTTATCTGCGGCTTTATTTATAGTAGTAATGCGGAAATATGCAGATATCTGTTTTTCCAGCCGGACTCAGTATATGTCGTCCACCACACGGGAGGGTGGAGCCTCCAGGATCTGAGGATGCTGGAATAGATAACGGTAGGCCTGGAGGAACTGGGCGTAGTAATGCCCGTCTACAGTGCGCTCATCCAAAACCATTTTGCAGTCCACATATTTTCTGTCCACCATGTTGCCGTGGCGGTCCAGCTCGTAGGCATGGCGCTTGGCGCCGAAAGCAATGAATACCGGCAGCGTACCGAAGTTATATATATGGTGGTATATAGGCCCGATGCGCAGTGAACCCAGGTCGGTTATTATCATGGAGCCGTGGAAGGGGCTGGCGTCGGTGAGAGATTCCGGCAGCCATCCGAAATAGTCCATCATTTTAAGGACAGCAATGGCAAAGCGCAGCAGAAAGCGGGGCATGCGGCAGAGAGCCTCGGCCACATCCTCGGTGTTGTTGTTGCCGTCGGAGGCTTTGATCTCCTCAATTTTCTCATTCATCTTGCGGTACACATCAAAGATGGTATCCGTAGGCTCAAAATACACCTTTATGGTGGTTTCGCTGGCATCCAGAGAGAGGCTGCGCTTGACCGTCAAAACCACGGCGATCCTGTCGGCTGCATAGATGCGGCGCCCGGCTATGAAGCGGTTCACTCCCGGCAGCATGGACACGCAGCGCACATAGGCCGCTATTAGGAAATGGAGAATGCCTATACCCTTATAGCCCTCGACGCGCAGGCGGCGCAGGTTCTTATCCAGAGTGGTGACTTCAAAGCTCTCCTCATACTGGTTGCAGGCGTCATTACGGCTGGGCATGATGAAGGGCATGAACTTATTGAATGCCGGCAGAGAGCGGACCAGCCGGCCGTCCTTTCTGTCGCCGAAACGGCGCTTATATGTACTCATAAGTTTCTCCTGCCTTTAATTATTTGAAATATTTTAAGTATCCCTTGGCACCGACATTATACAGGCAATCGCAGCAGAATACAAGTAAAAATTGAAATGTTTGTTAATTTTATGATAGGTTACAAATGTTTCTGTCCTGTCTGCAAGGACACATTTGCCCGGGGTGTAAAAAAATTTATATCTCCTTATTCAAGGGCGGCCGGATAAATCCGGCCGCCCTTACGCTTGTCAAAGAAGGCAGGCCTTCTTTGACAAAAGAGCTTGCACTGCGCTCCATGCCTCGGTTGTACGCCGAAGGCGCACAATTCGACACTCCGCTCCGTGAGAAGTGTTTTCCGCGACGTACATGCCGCCGCGGAAAACAATTGAATTTATTTTTTCGCCGGGGCGGAAAAACTCTGCGAGGCTTTTTCGGCAGTCTCAAGGGCGGCCGGGTAAACCCGGCCGCCCTTTGTCGATTATAAGCTTGCCGCCTCCCAGGCACTACCATTTGTTTTCCACTTTTTCGGCAAAGCCCGGGAAATCCTTCACTTCTATAGCCTGCCCGTCATCCAGCAGGGCCCGTCCTGTAAACTTTCCGAAGACCTGGTGCTGGTCGGACTTTATAAGCTTTATATCCGTGCAGGAAGCCCTGTCCAGCACCGGAACAAAGTCCATCTCAAATCGGCCGTCATCGGAGGAAAAGGTCCAGGGGGCCATAAAGTCCTTTTCTCCGCCGGGGATGTTGAACTTTACTTGGCTGAGCTTGTGAGCTTTGCCCTTGTAGAAGAGCATATTCTCGCTGGCGGCAGATGTATCGCCAAAGCCGTAGCCTATGTTCCAGCCGAAGGGTACTCCCCCCACATGATAGGAGGCGGAGCCCCAGTACCAGGTGTTGTGGTAGGTCCAAACTCCCCTGCCCCAATCCAGCACGCCGAAGCTCTCCTCCGGGGAAAACTCATAGCTGCGCCCGTCATAGAGTACGCTGCCGGAAGCTCTCATACAATTTATCTTCTGATTATAATAGAAATGTCCCGGCTTTGGGAAAGGGGTGCATATGACCATGCTCTCCTCAGGCTCCTCAGTGAGTTCCACCTTTGCATAGAGCGAGCCGCCAGGGCCGAAGTTTTTCATCTGGGCGATGAGGGTCCTTTTTCCGTCACCCTTATTTATAAAGCTTATGGAGTGATTTTTCCCTGCATGGAACACATCTCCCGCTGCGGAAGTCTCCGGCATATTGAGCCTTCCAAGAGGCATGAAGCTCATGGGGCTTTTGGTTATCTCCCATCCCTCCTGAAAGTCCAGAAGGGAGACGGAGTCCATACCCATATAGCCGTTGTCGTCCACAGTGAGGGCCAGGGCAAAACGCCCGTTGTTTATAAGATAGTAGTCCCATTCCTTTATACGGAGCTTTGAGGCTTTTATGTCAGCCCTGCGGTATACGGGCAGCAGGCGCCGGGCAAAGCCGGCCTCAGCGAGATTCCCCTCACCGTCAAGGAGGGGTATTGCCCTTGTTATCTCATGCTGCATGCTTCACACTCCTTTTTTTATGCGGCGTATATCCCGGCCCACAAAGGGCAGGGCGGTGAACTCCCCGGCTATCCTGGAGCAGATTTGAGGCGTATACTTCTTTTGCAGCTGTTCGTCGGTCAGGTTGGTGCTGATGATGGTCTTTTTCCCCCGCACCAGGCGGGTGTTTATCAGGGTATACAAGGCGCTCTGGGACATGGGCGTCACCATTTCCGTACCCAGGTCATCCAATATCATAAGGTCGCAGTCCTGCATACGCCGGGTGCGCACTGCGGCGGCCTCCCCCTCCTCCGTATCCCGGGAAAACTTGGCGGCCTCAAAGTAGTCCAGAGCCGTGGCCGCCGACTCGTAGCATACGGAAAAGCCCTTGTCCGCCACTACCCGGGCAATGCAGGCAGAGAGATAGGTCTTGCCCAGGCCCGTGCCCCCCTGCAGCAGGAGGTTCGGAGAGGCCGGGGAAAAATTCTCGGCAAATCGGCGGCAGGCGGCATAGGTCAGAGCCATAGTCTCCCGGGGCACCACATGCTTTACCGGGTCTGCCTCCCTGGGGTAGAGATTCAGGTCAAAGCTCTCGAAGCTCTCGTCCCCCCGGCGCATCAGGGTGCCCAGTTCCTTTGTGAGCTCCCGGTTGTAAAGCCTGTCCAGGCAGGAACAGACGCCCCCCTCATATAGCCCCGTATCCCTGCACAGAGGGCAGGAGTATATCTCGTCCAGATAATCCGGTCCAAAGCCCGCCTGGGTGAGCAGCTCAGCCCGGCGCATCTGCATATCCAAGTTCCGCTCCTTCAGGTCGTCAATTTGCTCTTTGATGTCCGGGCGGCGGGATATGGTCAGCCGCACCAACTCCGTCATGTGGCTGCGCAAGCTGCCGTCTATCCTCTCCAGCTCCGGCAGCCGGGCATAGGCCAAGGCCCGGCGGCGCTGCTGCTCCGCCTGGTTCTCCCCCCGTATCTTATCCAGTTCGTTTCTGGCCCGGGCCAGAAGCCTGCCGTCATAGGCCATGCTCACACATCCTCACATTTTTTCCACGATGGCCCGGAGGGCATCCATGTCGATGGGCTTGTCCTGGGCCTTTTCCTGCCGGGGCGCCGCCTTGCGGCGTCCGTCCTTCTCTTCCACCTCGCTGCCGCTGTGGATATTTTTCTCGTGCCAGCTCAGAAGTATTTTATTCATATAGCTCCACTTGAGAGAGCCGGTGTTGGTCACGGTTCTGTCATAGGCGATGCCGATGCAGTCCTCCCCGAAGCCCATGTCCAGCCAGGAGGATATGTACTTCTGCTCCGTGGCCGTCAGCTCCCTTCCGCGGATACCCAGGCTCTCCTTGAGCCTGGACACATCCTCCCGGCGCTGCCTGCTGCTGCGGATATATTCCTCCGCCTGTTCCAGGCTCATTATCTCCCGGTTTGCCCAGGCGAAAGCCTCTTTCTCGATAAAGCGCATGGAGGGCCTGCGGCCCTGGGAAATAAAGACGCAGTGGTTCAGGAGCATGAGTATCACTTCCGGCGGCAGGGCCAGATAGTCGTATATGCCGAAAAGGCGCTTGAGGTCACTGCTGCTGAGCACGTGGCCCAGCACCTTCTGGGCCTCGGCTACGATGGCGGAAAAGCCCGCATCCTCCCGGGAACGGCGCACCAGATCCTCCGTCTCATATTCCGGCAGCTCCTCCGCCGGGGCTGGCCTGATGTCCGGCCCGGGCAGTGCCGCCGAGCCCTCCTGCCCGGGTATCAGCCCCATGCGCTGGAGCTTTTCCCTGGCGGCAGAGATCTCATTCATGGTGCGGCACAGCTCCCGGGCAGCCTGCTCCATATCCCCGTCGTCCCGGCGACAGAGATAGATATAGAGCAGGGCCACATCCCCGTCATGGGCGGCGATGAGGGCGTCGGCTATGGAATTGTCCCGAGGGCTGCACTGCATTTTTTTACCTCTTTATCCAGCAATATTGGCCGCGGCAGGGGAAAATTAAATTTATGTTAATGTTTAATCCATAAATTATTCCGCCGCCGTGTTATAATTTATCAGCCGGTCATGCCCGGCTCCGGCATTCTTTCGCAAATCCTTTCCGCTTTTGCGGCAAATTGTATTATACCATTATTTTTTTCTTGTCGCAATAGGCTTATCTGTGCTATACTATGCTGGAGTTATAGTGTACAAATATAGGAGAGATAGACAAATGCTGGAATTGCTTTCCCCCGCCGGGTCGCCGGAGGCGGTCATAGCCGCCGTACAGAACGGTGCGGACGCAATATATATGGGCATGGATAATTTCAATGCCCGCCGGGCTGCGAAAAACTTTTCGGAAGAGGAATTTGAAAAAGCCATAAGCTATTGCAGGGTCAGGGGCTGCAAGGTATATGTCACACTGAACACCCTGATCGGGGACCGGGAGATGGATGACGCTCTGGCCGCCGCCCGCCTGGCCTCCCAGAGGGGGGCCGACGCCCTTATCGTTCAAGACCTGGGGCTGGTGCGGGCCATCCGTCAGGCTTTGCCTGATATTCCCATCCACGCCAGCACCCAGATGAGCATACATAATCTGGCAGGAGTGGAGGCCGCCGCCGAAATGGGCCTGACCCGGGCGGTGCTGGCCCGGGAGCTGAGCCTGGAACAGATAAAGTTCATAAGCCGGCACGCCTCCATTGAGACGGAGATCTTCGTCCATGGGGCTTTGTGCTTCTGCCATTCCGGCCAGTGCTATATGTCCAGCCTCATTGGCCGGCGCAGCGGCAACCGGGGCATGTGTGCCCAGCCCTGCCGCATGCAGTACAGCCTTGGCGGACGCATGGACGACTATCCCATGTCCCTGAAGGACAACTGTCTCATCCACCGCCTGGGCGAGATCGAGGAGGCGGGGGTCAAATGCGTTAAAATAGAGGGGCGCATGAAGCGTCCGGAATATACCGCCATAGTTACCAAGATTTATTCCAAGGCCATCAAGGAGCAGCGCCAGCCCACTCCCGAGGAGCTGAGCTCCCTGGAGAAGGCTTTCTCCCGCCAGGGCTTCACCCAGGGCTATTTTGACGGGGATAAAAAAGACATGTTCGGCACCCGCCAGGAGCAGGACCGGGATTCGGAAAAGATGTTCACCCTGGCCCGCCGGGCCTACGCCGAGGGGGAGATGCGCCGGGTACCCATACATTTCTATACCGTTGCAGAAAAGTCCCAGCCCATCAAGGGCATAGCCTTTGACAACGACGGGAACCGGGCCGTAGCCTATGGGGCCGTGCCCGAGCGGGCCAAGGGCCAGGGGCTCACCGACGCCTATCTCACCGAGCAGATGTTCAAAACCGGCGGCACCCCCTACAACTGTGTGGAGAACAAGGCCAAGGCCGAGCCGGGCCTCTATCTCCCCGCCTCCGAAATAAACGAGCTCCGGCGCAAGCTTGTGGCGGAGCTGAGCCGCCAGCGGGCCATCCCGCCCCAGCGCCGCCTGGGCAGTATGCCCCAGCGCCCCAAGAGCAAGAGCGTAGTCACCGACCCCGCCATGATCTTCCAGGTGCTCACCGAGGAACAGCTGTGTCCGGAGCTGGCGGCAATGAAGCCGAAATACATCTATGTGCCCCTCATGATAATGGCCGACCACTTTGACAAGGTGGCCCTCTTCATGGAAAAGGGGGCCGTACCCGTGGCAGTGCTGCCCAGGATCATCACCGACAATGAGATAAAAGGCGTATACAACGCCCTGACCAAGGTCTTTGACCTGGGGGTGAACGAGGCCCTGGTGGGGAACCTGGGCCATGCCATGCTGGCAAGGCAGGCGGGCATGAAGCTCCGGGGCGACTTTGGCCTCAACTGCTTCAATTCCCTCACCATGGAGGTGCTGAGCCAGGCAGGCTTTATCTCCGCCACCGCCTCCTTTGAGCTGCGCCTCGCTCAGATAAAGGATCTGGCCAAGCCCATGGATACTGAAATGATAATATACGGCCGCCTGCCCCTCATGGTCTCCGACCAGTGCATCATCCGCCACAGTGCAGGCCGCTGCAACTGCCAGACCCCGGTGCAGATGTCCGACCGCATGGGTTCCGTGTTCCCGGTAGTAAAGGAATTCGGCTGCCGCAACGTGATATACAATGCCCACAAGCTCTATCTGGCCGATAAAAAGGACGATCTTTTCTCCGCCGGGCTTTGGGGATTGCGCATGCTGTTCACCACCGAGAGCGCCAGGGAGTGGGGGGGAGTGGGAAAGGGCCACATGGGGCTCAGCGACTACAAGCCCAATGTGCTCACCCGGGGGCTCTACTACCGGGGCGTGGACTGAAAAGAGGTAAATTTACAATGGATATAGTTTTGGCCTCCGGCTCCCCCCGGCGCAGAGAACTTTTGCAGATGCTGGGCGTCAGGGAACTCAGGGTCATCCCAGCCAAGGGCGAGGAGCTGGCCCCCGCCGGGCTGGAGCCTGGGGAGCTGGTAAAATGCCTGGCCTCCCACAAATCCCATGAGGTGGCTGAGCTATGCTCGGAGGATGACCTGATTATTGCAGCCGACACCATAGTCTGGCATGAGGGCAGGGTCTTTGGCAAGCCCCATTCCCCGGAAGAAGCAGAGGACATGCTCCGCAGCCTGTCTGGGTGCAGCCACCAGGTGTTCACCGGGGTGTCGGTGCTCCGCAGCGGGCGGGAGCTGCTGGAATATGAGATGAGCCGGGTGCATTTTCGCACTTTGGAGTCTGAGGAGATACGCCGGTATATCGCCACCGGCGAACCTATGGACAAGGCCGGCGCCTATGGCGCCCAGGGTAAGGCCGCCCTCTTTGTCCAGGGTATAGACGGAGACTTTTTCAATGTCATGGGTCTGCCCCTGTGCAGGCTGGGCCAAATGCTGAAAGAGCAGGGAGTTGTGCTTCTTTGAAAGATTATCTTAGGAAAAACGGCATCAGGGTGGGAATCATCGTAGTCGCCGTGGTGCTGCTGATAGGGATCACTGCCGCCGCCCGGGGCGGGCAGATCAGCTTTGTCCAGAACATCACCGGCATAATGGAGGCGCCTTTGAAGAGGGTGCTCAGTTCCGCCGTCAACTGGGTGGACGGTATCTATGGCTACATCTTTGAGTATGACTCTCTCCGGGCGGAGAACGAGTCGCTCCGGGCACAGCTGGCCGAAGCTCAGGAATCCGCCAGAGACGGTATAGAGGCCTCCGAAGAAAACACCCGTCTGCGCCGGCTGCTGGAGCTGCGTGAGCAGCACACCGACTATGTGCTGGAGAGCAGCAAGGTGGTGCTCTGGTCCTCCTCCAACTGGTCTTCCTCCTTTACGATAAGTAAGGGCTCCAACAGCGGCATAGAACTGGGAGCCCCGGTCATAACCGAGTATGGGGCCGTGGTGGGCCAGATAACCGAGCTGGGCGACACCTGGGCCACAGTCAGCACCATCATAGACGTGGATATGAGCGTAGGCGCCTTTGTAGGCGTCTCCGGCAACTCCGGCATGGTGGTGGGCGAATTCGGCCTGATGCGAGACAAGCAGGCCAAGCTCACCTTCCTGGCCGACGGTGCCCAGATTTTCGTGGGAGACGATGTGCTCACCTCCGGTTCCGGAGGAGCCTTCCCCGCAGGTCTTGTCATCGGCACCCTCACCGCTGTGCAGACCGAGGCCGGCGGGCAGGTGGAATACGGCATCGTGGAGCCCCAGTGTGATCTGGACTCCCTGGTGCAGGTGTTTATAATAAAAGATTTCGAAGTGGTGGAATGAGCCTTGCTGAACTTCTTTGAAAAAGTAAATATACGCAAGCTGCTGAAATACCTGCTGTTCATGTTCCTGTCCCTCATATGCCAGAACACCATCTTTACCCAGCTGCGGCTGTTCGGCATTTGCCCGCTGCTGCTGCCTGCGGTGGCCGTGGCTGTGGGCATGTTTGAAGGTCCTGTGTTCGGCGCATATTTCAGCCTTATCATGGGCATTTTCGGGGACATGGCCTTCAAGGAGCAGGGCATTCTCTTTACCACGGTGCTGCCCTGCCTGTCCTTTGCGGCAGCCTTTATGTCCCAGTATTTCATAAACCGCCGGCTTTTTGCCTATATGGGCCTGGCTCTGGCCGCCTCGCTGATAACCGCTTCGGTGCAAATGCTCATGACCATTGCCAGGGACAGCTTCAGCCTGTCCATGATAAGTACAGTCATAATCCAGTCCCTGTGGTCCATGCCTGCGGCTCTGCTGGCATATTTCCCACCGGCCAAATGGATAAAGCAATAGACAGTCTCCCCTCCCACGCAGAAAGGATCAGCCCATGAACAAAAGATTGATAAAACCTACCCGGTTGCTGGCCATGGCTCTTGCCCTGATACTCCTGCTCACGGTATACCTGGTCTTCCTCTACAAGCTCCAGATAATAGAGGGCGAGGAGTATTATAACCGCAGCAGCGAGCTGAGCGAAGAAGTCCGCACAGTTACCGCCACCCGCGGCAATATCTTTGACCGCTACGGCCGCCTGATGGTGGGCAATACCGAGTGTTATAACCTGAAAATCGATACGGATAAGCTCTTTGCAAACGAAGACCCCAACGCCGTCATTCTGGAGCTGGTGGAGATGGTGGAGAGCTTTGGCGACAGTTACACCGACGATCTGCCCATAAGTATGGAGCCGCCCTTTGAATACCTGGATGACATGACGGAGATCCAGCGCACAATGCTGGACGCCTATTACGTGCGTCAGGAGCTGGACCCCAACTGCAGCGCCGTGGAGCTTATGAGCTATATGCGCACCCGTTATGAGATAGACAACAGCTACACCGCCGAAGAGATGCGCATAATTGCCGGAGTCCGCTATTCCATAAACGTCCGCTATGCCGTCAACACCAGTGACTATATTTTTGTTGAAGATGCCAGTATGAAGCTCATATCCTCCATAATGGAACAGAAGCTGGTGGGCATAGATGTGGAGCTGGCCTACGTGCGTAAATACAGCACCGAATACGCCGCCCATATACTGGGCTACACCGGCCTTATGACCCAGGAGGAATATGAGCGCTACTCCCTTCTGGATTATGCCAACGACGCCATGGTGGGCAAGGACGGCATAGAGTATGCCTTTGAGAGCTATCTGCACGGGCAGGACGGGGAGGTGGTGGAAACCAAGACCGCCTCAGGCACGGTGCTGGCTACGGTTTACACCAAAGAACCCGTCCCCGGCAACCATATCTACCTAACCATTGACAGCGTCCTCCAGGAGCAGACCGAGCGTATCCTGGCCAGCGGTGTGGAGGCTTTGAAGCGCACTTATGCCCAGGCCCGGGCCGAGGCCGAGGGCCGAGGTGAGCCCTACGACCCTGAATTCAAGGACGAGATCACCGGCGCCGCCGCCGTGGTGGTGGACGTTCGTACCGGCGAGCCTCTGGCCATGGCCAGCTGGCCCACTTACGACGTGTCTACCGTTATTGAAAATTATCAGGAGCTGCTGGAAACCGAGAACGCCCCGCTCTTTAACCGGGCTCTGCTGGGCGCCTATGCTCCCGGTTCCACCTTCAAGCCCTGTACCGCCATTGCCGTGCTCACCAACGGCATAATAAACACCGAAGAACCTATAACCTGCGAAGGCGTGTTTACCAAATACGCTGCCGACGGCTACGCCCCTGAGTGCTGGATCTGGGCCGAGGGCTACACCCATCAGGAAGAGGTGGTCACCACCGCCATCCGTGACTCCTGCAACTACTTCTTCTATACGGTGTCCGACAAGCTGGGCGTTGACATCATGGGTGAAGTGGCCCACAACTTCGGCTTGGGTGTCCCCACGGGCATAGAACTGGTGGAAACCACCGGCAACATGTCCAACCGGGCAAACCATGCCGACTACGCCGGTACCGAGTGGCGTATAGGTGATACTCTGCAGGCCGGCATCGGCCAGGCCGACAGCATCTTCAGTCCCCTTCAGATGGCGGAATACTGTGCCACCGTTGCAAACAGCGGCACCCGCTACTCCGCCTCCATACTGAAATCCATCCGCAGCTATGACTACAGCGAGAAGCTCTATGAGCGCGAGCCGGAAATACTCAGCACCGTGGAGAGCGCGGATTATAACTGGGCCGCCGTACATGAGGGCATGTACGAAGTGCTTCACAACTGGGAACACAACGGCGCCAATGTAGAAAACTGGTTCGACTGTGAATGGGAAGTGGCGGGCAAAACCGGTACGGCCCAAAAAGGTGAAAACATCCAGAACGATGGCCTGTTCATGTGCTATGCCCCCTACGACGATCCTGAAGTAGCCATCTTTGTGGTGGTGGAGCGAGGCGGCAGCGGTGCCAGCGTGCAGTTCATAGCCCGTCAAATAATGGATGCCTATATCACCATCCGTGGCTACAGCGATACTTCCGAAGAAGAAATGACCCTGCTGAAGTAAAGGGTGTAAATTTTCAAAAAAATTTCATTGTTAATTTCCAGTAAACTGGCAATAAAAGCTCTTGCATAACTGCTGATTCTTGTTTATAATTAGACGAATGGATGATTTTTGGACAGATATGATAATGAAATGGAGTAAAGTATGAACATTGCGTTGATGGCCCATGACAGGAAGAAAGAGCTGATGGTGCAGTTTTGCATCGCCTATTGCGGTATTCTGGCCGAGCATTCCCTATGTGCGACCCATGTCACCGGCAAGCTGGTCTCTGAAGCCACCGGGCTGCCCATAACCCTGTACCTCCACGCCGACCAGGGCGGGGCTCAGCAGATCGGCGCGCGCATCTCCTTCAATGAGATAGACCTGGTTCTGTTTTTTTGTGATCCCTCCAATCCCAAGGGCTTTGACGATATCAACAAGATTGAGCGCCTCTGTGACCAGTATCAGATCCCCTTTGCCACCAATGCCGCCACGGCGGAGGTGCTGGTGCAGGGACTGCGCCGCGGTGATCTGGACTGGCGCAACATCGTCAACCCCCAGAAGCGCTAATCCCTTATCAACCGGCAAAATGCCCGCCGCCTTCCGCGGCCTATCCACTGGCGCAGCTGTGCTGCGCCAGTGTTTTGTCCTTTTTCCCCTTTTTTTCTTCCCCCGCTATTGACAAAAGGGATATCCTGGTATACTTATTAATATGTTGAAAAAGACTGAAAGGAATATATACATGGCAAAGGTATCACCCCGTACACTCTCCGGCTTTATGGAACTGCTGCCGGACTCTCAGATGAAAATGGAGCGGATGATGGAAGTCCTGCGCCAGAGCTACGGCGTCTACGGCTTCACGCCCCTGGATACACCCGTTATCGAATCCGCCGAGGTGCTGCTGGCCAAGGGCGGCGGTGAGACGGAAAAACAGATCTACCGCTTCTCCAAGGGGGACAGCGACCTGGCTCTCCGCTTTGACCTTACGGTGCCCCTGGCAAAGTACGTGGCCGCTCACTACGGCGAGCTGACTTTTCCCTTCCGCCGTTACCAGATAGGTAAGGTATACCGGGGCGAGCGGGCCCAGCGGGGCCGCTTCCGGGAGTTCTACCAGGCGGATATCGACATCATCGGTGACGGGAAACTGGACATCATAAACGAGGCGGAGATACCCGCCATAATCTATAATACCTTTACAAAGCTGGGCATCAGCAAATTCAAGATAAAGGTCAATAACCGGAAGCTCCTCAACGGTTTCTATTCCATGAACGGCATGAGCGAAAAGGCCGGGGAAATCATGCGCACCGTGGACAAGCTGGACAAGATAGGTTCGGAAAAGGTGCGTCAGCTCCTTATAGACGATGTGAAGATGCTGCCCTGCAAGGCGGAGAACGTGTTGGACTTCATGGCCATCAAAGGCAGCAACAGCGAGGTCATTGCCGCTCTGGAGCGCTTCCGGGGCATGGATGGGATCTTCGACACCGGCCTTGAGGAGCTGAAGACCGTGGCCCGCTATCTCTCCGATTTCGGCGTGCCCGAGGAAAACTTTGCCATAGACCTGACCATAGCCCGGGGGCTGGACTACTACACCGGCACCGTCTATGAGACGGAGATGACAGAGCATCCGGAGATAGGCTCCGTCTGCTCCGGCGGCCGCTATGACAATCTGGCGGAATACTATACGGATAAACAGCTGCCCGGCGTTGGCATTTCCATCGGTCTCACCCGGCTTTTCTATGTTCTGGGCGAGCAGGGTCTTTTGTCCGATGAGCTTATCACCGCCCCCTGTGACGCTTTGGTCATCCCCATGACCGAGGATCTGGGCTATGCCATCTCTGCCGCTACCGCTCTGCGCCAGGCCGGTGTGCGCACCCAGCTCTACTGTGAGAAGAAGAAGTTCAAAGCCAAAATGAGCTATGCCGACAAGCTCTCCATCCCCTTTGTGGTGCTGGTAGGCGAGGATGAAATAAATGAAGGTCTGCTGTCCGTTAAGGATATGGGCAGCGGCGAGCAGGTGAAGCTCAGCCCCCAGGCAGCGGCAGAGCATATATCCGCTGCCGTAGCTGCACGCAACAGCGGCGCCGTCATCAAAGAATAAACCGGGAAAAGTGAGGAGACAGGAAAATGACACAGAACCGTACACATACCTGTAATGAGCTGCGTATTGAGAACGTGGGTGAAAAGGTCCGAATCGTGGGCTGGATGGAAAACGTCCGTGAGGTGGGCAGCAACTTTGCCTTTGTGGTAGTCCGTGACTTTTACGGTACCACTCAGGTGGTCATTGAGGACGAGAAACTCATGGCTCAGGTCAAGGGCATAAACAAGGAATCCACCATCGCCGTTGACGGTGTTGTTCGTGAGAGAGCCAGCAAGAACCCCAAACAGGCCACCGGCGACATCGAGGTGGTACCGGAGAAGATAGAGGTTCTGGGCAAGTGCCGCTATAATGAGCTGCCCTTTGAGATCAACCGCAGCCGTGAGGCCGACGAGACTCAGCGCCTGCGCTACCGCTATCTGGATTTGAGAAACCCCGCCGTGAAGCAGAATATCATCCTCCGCTGCCAGGTCATTGCCGCCCTGCGCCAGGCTATGACCGAGCACGGCTTTTTGGAGATAACCACCCCCATACTCACCGCCTCCTCTCCTGAAGGAGCCAGAGACTATCTGGTGCCCGCCCGGAAGCACCCCGGCAAGTTCTATGCCCTGCCCCAGGCTCCCCAGCAGTTCAAGCAGCTGCTGATGACCGCCGGCTTTGACCGCTACTTCCAGATAGCCCCCTGCTTCCGTG
>CALWWB010000012.1 GCA_944385175.1 uncultured Oscillospiraceae bacterium
CACCCGTTGTTGAGGCTGCGCCCGTTGTTGAGGCTGCACCCGTTGTTGAGGCTGCACCCGTTGTTGAGGCTGCACCTGTCGTTGAGGAGGCTGTACCTGTGTTTGATATATCCACCTTGCCCCGCAGAAGCGTGGCTTTCATCGGTTCCGAGTGCCACCCCTTTGTAAAGACCGGCGGCCTGGGTGACGTTATGTATGCCCTGCCCAGAGAACTGGTAAAGCTCAACTGCGATGTCAGGGTCATTCTGCCCCGCTACGCCTGCATACCTCAGCAGTATCAGGACAAGATGGTCTACAGGGGCGAGTTCTACATGGATCTGGGCAACACCGGCCGCAATTATTACGTGGGAATCATGGAATATGTATGCGACGGCGTGGTTTACGATTTCATAGATAACCAGGAGTTCTTCACCTCCGGCAATCCCTACCTCAATCTGGTGGACGACATTCCCAAGTACTGTTTCTTCAGCAAGGCCGCGCTGGCTGCACTGAACTACATGAACTGGATTCCCGACATTATCCACTGCCACGACTGGCAGGCAGGTCTTGTGCCCGTATATCTGCGCACCCTGTTTAAGGATTCTCCCGTGGGCCGGGCCCGCTCCATACTCACTATACATAATCTGCGTTTCCAGGGCATCTACAACATACCCACCATCAAATACTGGTCCGGCCTGCCTGACTATGTATTCAACATGGGTGCGCTGCAGCAGGATTACACCAATGCCAATATGCTCAAGGGCGGCCTGGCCTATGCCGACCGTATCACCACTGTCAGCGGCACCTACGCCTGGGAGATTCAGACCGCCGAATACGGTGAGCGCCTGGAAAACCACCTGCGCTATCACAGCGGCAAGCTGAGAGGTATAGTAAACGGCATCGATTATGACATGTGGAACCCGGAGACCGACCCGTCCCTGGCGGAGAACTACGGTCTGGGCAATGTGCTGGATCACAAGATGGCCAATAAGCGTGCCCTTCAGCGGGAGCTTGGGCTGGAGGAGGATGAGGGCAAGTTCGTCATTGGCCTCATCTCCCGCCTTACTAACCAGAAGGGTCTGGACCTTGTCAGCGCCATCATCCCCCAGATACTGGACGGCAACACTCAGGTGGTAGTGCTAGGCACCGGAGACGCCCAGTATGAGGACACCTTCCGTTATTATGAGAACGCCTACAAAGGCACCTTCAGCGCCTGCATCCAGTACGATGAAGGCCGTGCCCACCGCATCTATGCCGGCGCAGACGTCCTGCTGGTCCCCTCCCGCTTCGAGCCCTGCGGCCTTACCCAGCTCAATGCCATGCACTACGGCACCCTGCCCATCGTCCGTGAGACCGGCGGCCTGAAGGACACTGTGGAGCCCTACAACAATTACACCGGCGACGGCAACGGTTTTACCTTTGACCGCTACGAGTCCGGCCTGCTGCTGGACGCCATCAACCGGGCAAAGACTGTATACTTCACCAACCGCTATCACTGGGATGAAGTTGTCCAGCGGGATATGGCCAAGGACGTGTCCTGGACCAACTCCGCACGTCAGTACAAGGACCTCTATCTGGAACTTACCCAGTGGTAAGCCGCAGTCATTACCTTAGCTTTCTATAGTGATTTTAAAGTCCGGCAACCAGAGGTTGCCGGACTTTAACCGTTGATTGCTTGCAATGCAACCGTCCCTTATGCTAGTATCTGTTCATCTGAACTCCATCGGAAAGGCGGTACAAGAAATGAATATGGCCGACAGAATACAAAATCTCAGAAAGACAAAAGGTATTTCCCAGGAGGAGCTGGCGGAGGCTCTGGGCGTATCCCGACAGGCCGTCTCCAAATGGGAGAGCGGCCAAAGCAGCCCGGATCTGGACAAGATAGTCCAGCTCAGCGAGTATTTTGAGGTCAGCACCGACCATCTGCTTAAAGGCACGGAGCTTCCCGCAAAGGATGATGAGGGACTGAACACGGCCTTTATCTTCAACTCGGTGGCCACCGCCTTCGACCTGCTGTCTATTGTTCTGTCCGCTTTTATCTGGTACGAAACCCAGGAGGCCGGGGCTCTGATAGCCGGATTCATTTTTATAGTTTTCGGTCTGATGCTCCATTTCATTGGCAGCCAGTGGGCCAGAGGCAAAGCCGGACTCACCCTCAAGCTCCGCTTCTGGAAAATAAACATCTGGCCGGTGCTCTTTCTGCCCCTGTCTCTGGTCTACAATATACTGGCTCTGAGCTGGCCTGCCCCCTATCCGCTGATAGCAATGAACCGTCTTATTCCCTTTGCCCTCTTCTGGATCATATACCTGGGTGCGGGCACGGCGGTAACGCTGGGATGCGTGAAAAAAGAGCGCTCCATAAAATAAACTATGGCATTTTTATTGGAAGCCGCCGTGTTGAGTACAACACGGCGGTAAATCCTTTTATCACATTTATTGAAATGCCTTTTTATATCCTGGCTGCTCCGCTGTCCCTGGCCGCCTTATACACCGCGGAGGCCACTGCCTCCCGCACCCGGGGGTCAAAGGCCAGGGGCAAGATATAGTCGGCAGAGAGCTCCTCGTCGCTGACCAGGGAGGCTATTGCCTCAGCGGCAGCCAGCTTCATCTCCTCGTTTATGTCCCTGGCCCGGGCGTCAAGAGCACCCCGGAATATACCGGGGAAAGCCAGGACATTGTTCACCTGGTTGGGATAGTCGCTGCGGCCGGTGGATACCACCGCAGCACCGGCGGCCTTGGCCTCATCGGGCAGTATTTCCGGCACAGGATTTGCACAGGCAAAAATTATGGAGTCCTTATTCATGCTCCTAACCATATCCTGGGTGAGCAGGCCCGGGGCGGAAACACCGATGAACACGTCGGCCCCCTTTATCACTTCTGCCAGGCTCCCCTGCTTCATCCCAGGATTTGTCATTGCGGCTATCTCCGCCTTGGCCGGGTTCAGTCCGGGGCGGCCGGAATAGATTGCTCCGCTCCTGTCGCACATTATTATGTTCCTGACCCCTGCGCCCGCCAGCAGTTTCACCACGGCGGTGCCCGCAGCCCCTGCTCCCGAGGCCACTACCTTTATCTCCTCAAGCTTTCTGTCTGTAAGGCGCAGGGCATTTTTCAAGGCAGCCATGACGATGACGGCTGTGCCGTGCTGATCGTCGTGGAAAATGGGGATATCGCAGCGCGCTTTCAGCTTCTCCTCAATCTCAAAGCAGCGGGGAGCGGATATATCCTCCAGATTTACCCCGCCAAAGGAACCTGCCAGCAGAGCTACGGTGTTTACTATCTCGTCCACGTCCTTGCTGCGGATGCACAGGGGTATGGCATCCACTCCGCCGAACTCTTTGAACAGGACGCACTTGCCTTCCATCACCGGCATTCCCGCCTCCGGGCCAATGTCTCCCAGTCCCAGTACGGCAGTGCCGTCTGTTACCACGGCCACGGTGTTCCAGCGGCGGGTCAGCTCATAGCTCTTATTTATGTCCTTCTGTATCTCCAGGCAGGGCTGGGCCACTCCGGGAGTGTATGCCAGGCTCAAAGCTTCCCGGCTGTCCACTTTTGCCCGGGACACAACTTCTATCTTTCCTCTCAGCTGCCGGTGCAGCTCCAGGGATTTCTGGGCATAGTCCATATTCATTTACCGCCTTTCAAACTCTCGAGATAGGCCGCCGGCCCGCTCTCATATATGTTTCCCCCAAGACTGTCTATAGCGACGGTGAGGGGCATGTCCTCCACTTCCAGCAGGCGCACTGCCTCGCAGCCAAGATCCTCCCAGCATATCACCCGGGCAGATTTTATGCAGGCGCTCATCAGCGCTCCCGCTCCGCCCATGGCCGCCAGATACACCGCGCCGTTTCTGACCATGGCATCGATCACCTCTCTGCTGCGCAGGCCTTTGCCTATCATCAGCTTCTGCCCCAAGTCCAGAAGCCTGGGAGAATAGGCGTCCATCCGTCCGGAGGTGGTAGGGCCTGCGGAGCCTATCACCCTGCCTGGCGGTTCAGGGGTGGGGCCCACATAATATATGGCACTGTCTCTTATTTCAAAAGGCAGCAGCTCCCCTCTGTCCAGGCACTCCGTCATTCTTTTGTGGGCGGCGTCCCGGGCGGTATACACCTCTCCGCTGAGGTATACCATATCCCCTGCCCGGAGCCTGTTCAGTTCCTCCCGGTTCACCGGGGTTTTCAGTCTGTATTCCATCTCTCCTCAGTCTTTCCTTTCCAACAGGCAGTGAGTCCCAAAGTCCTTCACGTTATACAGCTCAATATCAAAATACTCCAGTTCTTCCTTAGCCACCACATAGGCAGCATCTTCCGTAGTATCGATCTCAATATTTTTCATTGGTTCAAAAGTGTACCGCTCATCAAAGGGAAGTAAACCATCCGGGCATTTTTTCCCCTGATAATATTCTGCATCTATCTGATGGAAGAACATCGTAAGTATTTCGCTTGTTCTTGGATATTCGTTATTTTCCATTCTTGCAGTAATATACAACTTTTCCGCATCACTGTCCTTCATACTGCTCACGGCCTTACAGAAATCAGCGTCAAAATAGTAAGCTATCTGCTGGGCATAGCTGCCGAAGTAGGTATTGCAGAACAGGGCGAAAGCCAGAAGATATGCCCCGGCAATGCCCAGTTTTATTGGGAAAGCCGGCAGTCTGCACAGCACCGCATATATGCCAAGAGCGGCAAAAATTATCTGGGGATAGAAAATAATATTGATACGGTTGATGTTCACCCCATTGGTGCATATGCCGCACCACAGCCCGGTAATGAAAAAGAAGAGAAGCAGCACGGCACCGTGGTTGTTTTTCATTTTGCACAGCACATATACGAACCCCGCCACTGCAAAGGGCATTGAGAAAAGATATATGCTGCCGAAAGCGGGGATATTGTTCCAGGGCAAATCTTCACTTTGAGAGAACACCACCTCTACTGTCCACCAAATATTATAATACAGCTGATAGAAGAAGTCCTTGGAAAAGAATAAAATATCACCGGAGCGAACGCTATCCTGGAAAAATGCCAGAGTAAAGGGCCCGACCTCTATTGTATCCCATTTAAAGAAGTTTATGGCCATTACCAGAATAAAGGGCCAGGCCACAGCCAGCCATACTGCGAAAGCCATAAAGGCTTCCCACAGCTTCACCTGCTTTTTTATCAGCAGATATACACAGGCCATTATCAGAAACAGGGGCATGGTATATATGGAAATGCCGTAACAGTACATGCACAGGCCGAACATCACCATGGAAATACAAAGCATTAGTCGGCGGTGTTTGGATTTCAGGGAACGGTTTAAGAAGAAGATACCGAAAAGGAAAAAGTGGGGATACAGGTTGCAGTCCAAGGCCCAGCGGCTCTGAAGAATATGCCAGGGAGCAATGGCCCCGAAGGCAAATATCACCAAGGCTGCCTTTTTCCCGAAGGTATCTTTTGCAAAGAAATAGAGCGCAGCCAGGCCCAGAAGGCTGACTATCAGCTGGGGCAGCCTGGCAGATACCGGGTTCAGGCCAAAGAGTTTTATGAAGGGAACCATGAGGTAGCTGAGCAGGGCGCTCATCTGGCCATAGCCCCAGGCTGTCAGGTGCACGGGATAGCTCATGCCGTATCGGTCGGTACCGTAATCCGCCAGAGCCTTGGCATCCACCGCAGCCATGGCCCCGTCCTGGTTGAAACCTCCCGGTACTTGGCCAAATTTATACACACGTATAAATAGAGCCGCTAAAGCGAAGAAAACTAAAACCGCTTTATAAAACCTGTCATCCATAGCAAATTCAGATCCATTTGCCTGCCTTCGCAGCATAGCGACAGCTGCTATCGTCGCCAAAAACACCGAAATGGCCAATAAAATTTGATTAACCAATTCCATTATGTCAACCTTTCATTGCGTTATATAAACCTATTACAATTCCATACTTGCCCGGCGGGTCACATGGCAGCTGATGTTCACCGCCACCGGCAGACCTGCCACATGGGTTGGCATTGTCTCAATATTCACGCCCAGCGCCGTGGTATGCCCTCCGAAGCCCTGTGGGCCTATACCCAGGGAATTTATCTCCCGGAGCATATCTTCCTCCAGCCGGGCATAGAATTCATCCTGGTTGGGACAGTCGATGGGCCGGAGCAGGGCATGCTTTGCCAGGGCAGCCGCCTTATCAAAGGTGCCGCCTATACCTACTCCCACCACAACAGGGGGACAGGGGTTTGAGGCCGCTTTCCTCACGGCATCCACCACAAAGCGCTTCACTCCCTCCACCCCGTCGGCGGGCTTGAGCATGGCGAGGCGGCTCATGTTCTCGCTGCCAAAGCCCTTGGGCAGCACCGTGAGCTCCAGCTTCTCCCCAGGTACCAGCTCCAGAGTGATGACGGCCGGGGTATTGTCACCGGTGTTTATCCGGCGCAGGGGGTCGGCCACTACGCTTTTTCGCAGGTAACCCAGCTCATATCCCCGGCGCACGCCCTCATCTACCGCAGCTCTGAAGTCACCCTCTATATGCACATCCTGGCCCAGCCGTACAAAGACACAGGCCATGCCCGTATCCTGACATACCGGCAGCTCCATCTCCTCCGCAGCCGCGATATTTCTGCACAGCACTTCCAAGGTGTTCTTTGCCACGGGCCATGGCTCATCGGCAGCAGCTCTGTTCATAGCCGACACTATATCCTCGGGCAGTTCCCTGTTGGCTCTTATGCACAACTCAGCCACCGCCGCGCTTATCTGCTCCGCTGTAATTATCCGCATGGCTTATATACCTCATGCCCCTGTTTCCGGGGACTCCTTTCAATAATTGACGGGAATATTATTCCACCCGCTTATCTGCCTGTCAAGTATTTTAGACCGCTGTCTGCCCCGGATATTTAAAAAATTTTACATATTGCTGCTTGTTTACCCTGGCTTTGCTGTGGTAAACTGCCCCGCGAGGTGAATATATGAGTACACTTAATTTTAACGAAAAGACCGGTTTCATCTGCGATATGGACGGTGTTATATATAAAGGAAACCAGATCCTGCCGGGTGTGACCGAATTTATCCAATGGCTCCAGGAGGAAAAAAAGGAGTACCTGTTTCTAACCAACAACAGCGGCTATACTCCCAGAGAGCTGAATCAAAAGCTGGAGCGCATGGGCTTGGATGTGCCCGAAGAGCACTTCTATACCAGCGCTCTGGCCACCGCCGCCTTTCTGAAGGATCAGGCGCCGGGCTGTTCAGTGTTCGCAATAGGCGAGGCCGGGCTGCTCAATGCCCTGTACGATGCAGGGATAACCATGAACGACGTCAACCCCGACTATGTGGTAGTTGGTGAAGGCCGCTCCTATTCTCTGGACTCTCTGACCAAGGCCACAAACCTGGTCATGGGGGGTGCCAAGCTCATCGGCGCCAATTCCGACGTCTCCGGCCCCATTGAGGGCGGTATAGCGCCGGCCTGCCGGGCTCTGGTGGCCCCCATTGAAATGGCCACCGGCATACAGGCCTATTACTGCGGTAAACCCAACCCGCTGATGATGCGCACGGGCCTTAGAAAGCTCCACTGCCATTCGGCGGAGGCCGTCATGATAGGCGACAGGATGGACACGGATATAATCTCCGGCCTGGAAAGCGGTATGTCCACGGTGCTTGTGCTCTCTGGATGCTCCACCATGGACACCCTTAAGACCTACGCCTATCGCCCTTCCGCAGTTGTGGACGGCGTGGGCGACATTGTCACTCTGGCTCGGGCCATGAAATGAGCCCTGGGGAAAATAAAGACCTATAATTTTGAGGCCGGTGTGTAATACGCACCGGCCTCAAAATTATTTATGGTTTATGTCCCTGTTTCCTTGGATTCCGGCTCCGGAGGGTAACCGTAAAAGTCAATTAGCATGTTGGCAAACTTGTCGTGTACACCATGCTTTGCCGGTGCCTGGACAATGTTCATACCCGGGTTGTGGTTGCCCTCTATGAGTTCCAGCTTTCCTCCGGGGAGGATCGCCACATCCCATCCCACCACTTTAAGGCAGGGCAAGGTCATGGAGGCCCGGCGGCACAGATCCACGATTTCCCGCCAGCAGGGTATCTGTTCCCCCTTGAATCTGGTCCCGGTCATGGGATGGCATTCATAATAATTGCCGTGCTCGTCCAGACCGTCGGTTATGATGACACCTGTCTCCGGGTCCATCTCGCAGAAAATTCCACCACCGTGGGCGTTATCCACATGCAAACCCTTGTTGCCTACCCGCAGGCCGCAGCCGAACACTTCAAAACTCTCTCCGTTTCTGAAGGTGATGACTCTTATGGTGTTCAAGGATTCCGGGTGGAAGCGGGCCAGTCTCTCATCGGACTGGATGAACTGCTCTGCCAAATATTTTCCTTCTACTAGTTCCTGGAAAAAGGTATCCATATCCTCTATCCCGTCCAAATCTTCCGCATTAAGTTTTCTGAAGCCAATGCCCCAGCTGGAGAGTTTGGGTTTCAAGGCAACGGAGCCGTTGCGTTTTACAAAGTCAACAAACGCCTCAGGTTGCTCATCCGGAACATACAGCCAGTCCCTGCTGACAAACTGGGAAAAGTTTTGCAGGAAAGCAACCTTGTCTTTAAGATATGGCTCACTCTCAGCATTGTAAGGCCGCATGAGAAGGGTGGCCTCCGTATCCGTGAGGAACTTTTTTTGCTCCTCCTCAGGCAAAGAATAAAATCCGAATATGGTATATTCCGACATGGACACCCGCTTTTCCGGGTTTCTCCGCCGCACCTTTATGTAATCATAGAAGAGTTTGCGCTCGGTAAAGCCCTCCGGCAGCTTGTCTATTCCCTTAACATAAGTTCTGAAACGTCTGCGCAGCACCGGATATGCCCGCAAGTTTTTAACCAGCATATTATCCAACAGTATGTTGCCCATGTCCACCATCCAAACACTCAAGAATCAACGGGTATTTACCCACATTGTCAAATTGTATTATATTTCCGCCGGGCCAGCTGTAATTGCCCTCTACCAGCTCCGGCCCGCCGGGCCCGATGGCTATGTCCCAGCCCACGTACCCCAGGCTTGGTACTTTGTCCATGGCCTTAAAGACGCAGTCCCTGACCTCGCTCCAAAAAGGCAGATGAAAACCCGGCATGTAGAAGTTTGTACCGGGATGGTAAGAAAAGTCTTCTGCATCCCTGTTGTTCCTCCCGGGTCCTGTCACCCTCCCCGTCTCCAGGTCCAGGGGATAGGCAACTCCTCCGCTGTGAAAATTGTCTGTCACGGCTCCTGGCCCACCGCATTTCAGGCAGGCACCTATGAGCCGTACCCTGCCGTCACGGCCTCGTGCCGCATTAACGCGCACGGTATTTACGCAGGCCGGATTTATCCTGTTCAGTTCCGGGTGCTGTTGGATTATTTCCTCCAACAGCAGTCCCCGCTCACGGCAGCTATCATAAAGCTCCATGCAGTCCCCTTCGGCGCGCATCTTTACAATGCCCTGCCCCATAGTTCCGGAGGGAGGCTTGGCGATAAATTCAGGATGCTTTTTTATAAAGAGCTCAAATTCTTCCCGGCTGCTTTCCGGGCAATAGAGGAAATCCCGCCTCACCATTTCAGCAAAAACCCTGTTGAAAACTTCTTTTCTCCCTATAATGCGCTTGTCTTCCGCGGCGGCATTCTGGTTCAGCACCGCGTCGGCAGCCTTGGAGCGGCCCGATGTAAGAAAGTCCCGGCGCTGCCTGTCGTCCAAATCATAAAACCTCAGAACAAAATAGTTCTCCGGAGAGGCCCCATGCTTTGCGCTGCAATACAGGGCGTCTGCAAAATATACGACCCGGCTGCCGCCCCGCTGCTGTGTGAGCCTGCGGCACATGGCCCAGGTCTTTTTCACTGCACTGAATCTGGACAAAGGATAGCACCGCCTTTTGCCTCTTTCAAAATCGCCTCCACATTTTCCCTGCCCAGAGCTTCCAGAGTTCTGCCCTGGGAGCGGAGATCCCGGCCTAAAGCAGCGGAAGCCAACTCTATAAGAGCTCCTGCCACAGGGGTGGCCACATTCAAAGCCCGCCCAAGGGATTCCAGCAGCACCAAGCCCTGAGGCACATCCTCGCTTATATATCTGGAGTCCACACAGACAGGCCCTTTTGCCCTGGTAGGCATGGCCGCATATTCAAAAAAAACTTCCTTGCCGGGGCGCTTTTCCTCCAGACTGTTGCGGAACTTGCAAGCTTCCACATAGGGCAGGGGCTCACAGCCCAAGCTCCGGAGCACTGCCATTTTCTCCCCATCCAGTCTTTCCAGAATGTTCCATACAGACGGGGTAAACACCTCATGGTACATGCAGTAATCCCCTCCGGTGGCTTCAATGCGGGGGATACTCATGACCGCTCCTACGGTATGCACAATCATATTGGGATTGTGGAGGGCGGCCTCCACTACATTTTCAAGATAGGTAAAGGGGGTGCCCAGGCCATCCAGCAGTTCTCTTGCCCGGGTCAGTGAGGAGCGAGGATATATCCCCAGAGGGTTCCTCACATTGCGAAAGCCCACCTTAAAGCGTCCGGGAGCGGATATGCGCCCGTCGATAAAGTTGCTTTCGGCCTCGGCTATTATCAGTCCCGGCTCAGCCTTCAGCCCCAGCACGTAAGCTGTGGACAGATATCCCGGGTCTATCAGCAGCACCTGTCCCCTATGGAGCAGCGGCACCAGCTTTTCCAATATCTGCCTGTGATAGGCAGTCTGAGTACACAGCAGAACGACCCGGCAGCCCTCCACATCCTCCAACCGCCGGGACAGCCGGGATATCCGGCCCGTCTTTTCGACGCCGAATTCCTCTAAAACCATCTTCCCGCCGTTTTTTTCCAGAAATGCAAAATTGTCCTCATGGACTGAGCGGGAGCTCTTTATCAGCGTCACCTCATGGCCGCCGGCTGCATAGTCCGCCGCCAGGGCACAGCCGCTGTTCCCTGCTCCGATAACAGCAATCTTCATTGTTATTCCTTTTCCTTCCGGAGCTCATGCCTCCATCATTGCGCCAAACATCAGATCCGTCTCCGGCAGGCGCTTGTTGTCCAGCGCCGCCGCCGGCGTAAAGGTCATCTCCCCAAAGCGCAGCCCCTTATCCGTCAGGTACAGGTCTACCCGCACGAAGGGGAAGCCCCGGCTCAGGTCGTCTGCTGCCTGAAATGCCTCATCCAAACCCTCTGGTTTCGGCAAGGCAAATCCCTCCGGTGCATTTCGAGAATCCCGGTTTATCCTCAGCAGCCGGAAATCCCTGTCCATAAAGTAGAACTTGGGCCAGCCCTCATCCCTGTCCAGACATAGCATGCAGCAGTAAGCCCGACCGTTGAAGCAGTAGAACTTATAGTCCTCCGGCAGCTTGCCCTCTGCGTCTCCAATATACTCCTCCGCAATTATTTTCTTATCCACACCCCGGTATTGCAGTTCGGAGTAGTATGACCAGAATGGTTCCCTGCCCCACTTTTTCATCTTTCTCTCCGCTTCGCGGAAATCCAGGTCGGCTTTGTCCCGGCATATGATATTGTAGCCGCAGCCAAAATTCCACTTCAGGGCAAAGCTCTCCGGCAGGGCCTGCCACTGTATTTCCTCCGGCCTGTCATATACGGCAATGAGCCGGTTGAGGATATGCCCCCATCCCCGCTCAGAGACAAATTCCCTGACCCGGTTTTTGTCGGCACATTTGCGCACCAACGGGTCTGTACCAAAGCTCTCCAGCTTAAGCTTTAGCAGCTTCTCGTTCAGTGTCTTGGGTTCTTTAAGCTGAGGCCAGCGTCCGAACTTCCGTTTGAAAAGCAGCGCTGTGTTGAGCCGGGGAGAAATATAAGACATGGCTGCAAAAAAAGCCCGGGTATTTTTATTTATACGCTTTTTCTCCATACTGCCTATCCTGTCCTGCTCAGGCTTCTGCCAGGGCAGGTATCTTGCTCTCCCTGGTTTCCGGCATTTTTCCCGCCTCTACCATGAGCATCAGCTCCTCGGCCGCCCGTAGAGAGTCCATCAGGCATTTGCACACGAACTGTGACTGCTTCAGTATTGAGCTGAATTCCATTTTTGAGGCCATGTACTGATGATGAAGCACAGATATGGCCGGGTCATATCGTATGAGTCCGCCCTCGCGGCGGCAAAGCCACTCCAGTATCTCCATTTCATAGTACATGAAGGTCTTGCAGTAAAAGGGCTCCGGGTGTTCTTCTATGTAGCGCCGGGAAAAAATAACGCAGGAGCCATGGAGTACCACGCCCTCACGAGCCACGGCGGAGTCGATATTCTGTTTGGCCCTGCGCCGTCTCTGGGCCCGGCGCCACAGGGCTGGGCTGTTCTTTTCCCCGCTGCTGAGCAGCATGAGTATGGGATTTTGGCTCCGTTTCACATAGGCCATCTTTTTTCGCACCGACTCTAGGCTGATCCCCTTCAGGGTCTTGGGGCTCTGGTGTATACCTGAAAAGACGGACACAATGTCCGGACCCAGCAGATCAAAGGGATGGGAATTATATATGTCATGAATTTTACTTATAAAATCTCTCTGAGTGATCTCCACATCATTGTTCAAAACCACGGTAAAGTCTGGGGAAAACTTGCATTTTCCGTATCTGACGCCGTAGTTGTTGCCCCGGGCAAAACCGGAGTTTTCCTTGTTGAGCAGGACACTGACCTCCCGGTCTCCCTTATACTCCTCCCGGAGAAGGGCCCCCGTACCGTCTGGGGAAGCGTTGTCAACTATTATTATATGCTTTTCCCCTTCCAGGGCTTTGATGTTATCCACACATTTTCTGGTGTAATCTATGGCACGGTAATGGAGCACGACGAAGGCTGTCATAGGACTTTACCACCTTTTCCGGCGCGTATGCGCGCCCGTATATACCAAAATAGATCATAGGGATTTGCGCTGATTTTGAAGCTTTTCAGGAAATGCACGGCAGCCGCTTCAGGCTGAATCCGGCGCAGGCGCTTGCCCATACGCCTATTCATAACGGCATCGCTGGCGGGATACTGCCTGTATAGGCTCAGATGCTTATTATAAAGATGCAGCAGGGCCTGGTAGGAATTTACCGAGGCGGAAATACTGTCCGTCCCCACCTCCGAGTCCGCCAGGGCCTCGGGCAGATAGGCCAGGCTGAATCTCTCCGCAGCACGGATGGAGAAATCCCAATCCTGATAACGGCGAAAGCTCTCGTCAAAGCGGAGAGTTTTCCAAACCTCCCGGCGCATCAGCATTGTCTGGGTACCTGCCCGGTTTTCCGCCAGCATCTCCTCCAGCCCTTTCTCCGGGTGGAAGGGGTGCACCGGATAATAAAAGCTGCTGCCGGTACTGGATATTCGGTTCATACCGCAAAAGCTCAGATCTGCCCCTGTAGCTTTCAGGTGCTTCACCTGTTTTTCCAGCTTGTCATTATGCCAGCTATCGTCGCTGTCCTGAAAAGCGATGAGCTCGCCCGCAGCGCGCTCCGCCCCCAGGTTCCTGGCATGGCAGGCCCCCAGGTTCTCCCCGCAGCGGATATAGCTGAGCCGCCTGTCCGGGAAGTTTTCAAAGAGCTCCCAGGTGCCGTCGTCTGAACCGTCATCCACTACGATTAGCTCCAGGTTTTCATAGCTCTGTTCCAGGACGCTGTCCACACTTTTGAGAATCTTGTCTTTACGGTTGTAGCTGGGTATCACTACAGATACCAGAGGTTCTTCCCTCATAACACGCCGCCTCATCAGTCATACAGCTGTCGGGGAAAACTCTCCCGCATCTGCCTCTTTTTCTCTCTCACCATCTGGGGGCTTATCCTGTACTCCCCGTATACCTCACTCAGCTCCGGAGGGCGCTGACAGCGCAGGTCTATCTGCCTGTGTTCCAGACCGTAAGCCGAATAGTAATCGTCAAATTTAAATCCGTCGCCCTTCAGCCGTTCGTCGAAGACCAGGTGCATATTCGGCACGCCAAAGCTGTCTGCCACTATTAGGCCGTGAAGGCTGCTGGACAGCACACAGCCGCAAGCTGCAATCTGCCTCACCACCTCCAGCGGGTCGTCCTTTACATTGATTATTTTTGAATTTTCATAGGTATTTGCAAGAGCTTCCACTGCCGGGTCCTTCAAATCGCAGATGTGGGGTACTATCCCCACTTCCCATTGCTTTTCCGGCAGCTCCTCCAACAGGGCATCGGCCAGGAGTCCCCCATCCCCCGTGGGAATATCCAGCTTTCTGCCGGTCATGGCTTCTACTCGCTCCTTCGTCAGCTCACCGCGCAGGGCGTGGAACACCATATTTCTTTTAAAGAAATGCCCCCTGCTGTCATCATAGCTTATAAAGCCGGTGCCCCATATATGTACTTCCGGATTCCTGCGGCCATTTATAAGCTGCTGCAGCCGCATCAGCAGATTTCCGTGGTAGGTATACATGGCCAGGTGACTGCCTATGGCGCTGATCTCCCCATCCAGAAAAGAGCGCCGCTCCACAGTGCAGCCGAAGCAGCGGCTTACAATAAGCTCGTTGAGCAGATCCCCCATATTGGCAAGCTTTGCATAATATAACTTTACAGGTTTGTCCATAGCGCTTGAACCTCATATCAGGCTAAAGCCCGGTTGTAGGGTATGGCATACATGAACAGGAAAAAGCATCCAACAAAAACGGCAAAAGCCAGGTATACCAACCACATCCGCCTGTCCTTTCGGCATTCTTCGTCCCCGCCCTCTGCTATACTGCTGTCAAACAGGGCCTGACGCAGCTGCTGTTCACGGGGGCTCACCTTGAAAATGAGAGAGCCGGCAACAGCCCCGAGAATGCTCAGGACAATGCCGATAAAAAACGCATCCAGGTATATAGGCGGGGTTATGCCCGCCAGAGCGTAATAAGCCTTGGCTCCGGCACAGCCCAGGAATCCCAGAAGCATGCCCAGGTAGGCACCCGCCCTGCTGAGTTTTTTGCTCCATATGCTGCCGAATGCCACCACGCTCCAGGAGGCAGCAATAACAGTGCCCCCAAAATACATAATTACAAAGATCTGGGGAGGGTTAATATAGGCAAGCACAAGGATGACCAAGCTGGCTCCCAACATGGCCCAGCGGGAGAGCCGGAGTTTTTTCCTGTCGTCCTCTCCGGCGGCAGACACCACGTCGTTTGCCGCAGAAAAACCTATCAGCGACAGGAAAGTGGAAGCTGAGGATATGCCTGCGGCAGTGATGCCGGTAAGCATGGTTATGCCGATAAAGGTGGGCAAAACATTCATGGAAGCCCAGATTATTGCCTGACTCCCCTGAAGCTGGCCGTTTATATTGCGTATAAAGGCTGCTGTAAAATACAAGGAGACTGTAACAGTCATTACCCCAATAGATGACCATATGGCCGAGCGCAGAACCACGTGCTCATTTTTAGCCATAAGGTAGCGGCTTGTCTGCCACGGGCTCACCGCCACCACCAGGGCCCACACCAATCCATAAGTCAGGGCCCAGAGGAGATTACCCAATCCGTCGGGATACAGGTAATCCAGATTTCCGTGCCAGGAAATTATCCCCGGCATGCTTTCACAGTTGGCCAGACTGGCAATACCGTCAAACCAGCCGCCACCTGCCTTTACAATATATGGCACCGCCGCCAAGGCTCCCGCCAGAAAAACCAGGAACATTATAGTGTCCGTAAGCAGCACTCCAGGGGAACCTGAATAAATTGTAAACACTGTAAAAGCCAGCCACACTATCACCGTGCAGGCCGGATAGCTGAGATTGGTTATGCTGCTCATGAGGGTGGCCACCCCCTGGATAGCCGAGAGCAGATAAGCACTGACAGAAACTATCATTATGATAGCTGCCAGCCGGCGGAGTTTGGGAGAGTCAAAACGCTGTCCGAAGTACTCCGGCACAGTACCGGCCATGCTCCGGCGTATGTAACGTCCAAAGAATCCTGCGCCGTAAATATAGCCGGTGGCCTGAATAACGCCCACAATGACTATGCCCATGAAAAATCCGGAGTAGACTTCGCCTGTGTCTCCCAAAAAGGCCCCGGTGGACAGGAAAGAGGCAATAAGGGAGCCCACGATAAGCACTGTAGGGGCCCGGCGGCCGGAAACATAGTAGTCGTTAGTGTCTTTCACTTTTCTTCCGGCGATAAGCCCCACCAGGAAAAACACGGCTAGGGAGACAAATATACCTATAATATATACATTCATACGTCTTTCCCGCCCCTTTTATCCCGGGAGCAGATTGCCCTGTATACCAGCGCCGTAATGCCTATCCACAGCCCGAAGGCCAGGGAAATTATTATTTCCATACCCGCTCCTTATCCCTGTACAAAAATTCTATGTTTATTTCATTACGTTTCAGAGCTTTATCAGGACCTTGTCGTAGCGCCCGTCCTCAGGCAGTTCGCCAAGACCCAGGCCGTAGTCGAACAGAGGCCGGTATCCCCAGCCTTCAGTCACCCAGCGGTAGCCTCCATACTGGGCGGTGTTGAAGCCCGGGATTGTGTTGGCTTCCACTATAAGCGGTCCGTTTTCCGTTATTGCCAGATCCCAGCCGATGTTGGATATCTTCCCCGCCAGGGGCATTGCCTTTCGCATCAGCTCCAGGCACTCCTGCCAGTAAGGTATCTGCAGCCCTTTGAATCTCACTCCCGTCACCGGGTGGCACTGATGCTCCACCAGCTTGTTCTGGTCCACGGCGTCGGTTATCACTTCCCCGCTCCTGATATCAATCATGGCTGTGAGGGCATCCTGACATCCATTGGATATACTCTTGCTTATGGCACAGGTGAGCACCGGTGCAAATACCAGATCGCCCCGGGGAGAACTCAGGGAGTAGAAGCGGATTATGCTCACGGCTCCGGGGTTCAGCTCTGCCAGCCGGGCGTGCTGGGTAATGTATTCCTCTACAATATAATTCTCCGCCCCTCTGATGAATTCCATGGCGGCATCCAGTTCTTCCGGCCCAGAGGCGGGCAGTACTTTTACGCCCTTGCCCTGACCCTTACAGTTGGGCTTTGCTATCACCCGGCCTTCCTCTCCCGCCAGGCTGCACAGCAACTCCTCCGTTACATCCTTTGCCAGATAGCAGCGCCGTCCGTAAAATTCGGAAAACACCTTGGAGAAGATGTATTTGTTCATCAGTATGCAGATATAGCGTCTGTCCGTCAGAGTTTTTCTGTATTCCGCCCTGGACCACAAAGTACATACGGTCTTTTTCTGTTCCTCCGTAAGGCTGTCATAGCCCAGCCAGCTGTACTCCCCCAGGGAAATGTGGTTTATTTTCTTTGCCTGGATTATGTCTTTTTCTATCCATCCCGCGCTTTTGCCGCACTGGGCGGAGTAGCTCCGGGCAAACTCCCGTATATGCTTTCTTGAGGAAATTATCCTTGCAAGTCCTGTACTCTCTTTCATTCCCCTGTCCCCTTACATTTTTGCTATCAGTGCTTCCAGCTCCCAGCGGCGCCCCGTCTTGGTCACCAACTGCATCCCGCCCATCTGGGCCGTACAGTTGGCCTCCACCATACACCAGCCTTGCTTTGCCGTATAGGCCAGATCCCAGCCGCAATAGTGGTTCCCCGGAACCATCATAGCCGCCTGCTTCACCATGCTCACCGCCTCGTCCCAGGCGGGTATCTGAAAGCCCTCAAAGCTCACTCCCGTATCCGGGTGCTGCCGGAAGCTGTGGCCCTTTTTGTCTGCCCCGTGGGTAAACACCCTTCCCGACTCCGGGTCGATCAGGGCGCTGATGCCTCCTGCGCTGAAGTTGTCTACAACGCTGTCGTGCTGTCCCACTCTGAGGGTGGGGTTAAAGAGCACCACCTGCTCCGCTCCCTCTCCGTCCTTTATAACTGCCGTGGGGATGCGGAGAGTGTTTACCGACTGGGGGTGTATCACCGCCATTTCTTCCCCCTGTTCAATAAGTTCCTCCAGCACGGCACCGGCAGAGCTGTATTCAGCAAAAGCCTCTTCCAGAGAAGCGTAGTTTTCTATTTTATCAAGATAAACACCTTTGCCGAAGGCGGCATATATGGGCTTTACTATGTATTCCCGGTGCTTGTCCGTAAAGCCGCCCAGCTCCTCCAGAGCTTTTTCCCCAGGCTCCTTGTCCTTGCGGATGCACAGCATATCCCGCTTGAAAAACTCTCGGAATTTCTTATAGGTCAGGTATTTATTCTCCAACATGTTGGTGTTTCTGGGGTCGTTCATCCTGGGATAAAAGCTCATCCTTATGCCTTCGGTAATGAAGGAGGAGCGGTATTCATCATCTTTTCCCTCAAAGCCGTACTGGAAGTACTCATCATAATAAGCTCCGTACTTCATCAGGCAGCGGGTCATATCCCGGCGAAGGCAACGGAGGTATTTCTTATCCTCAAGTTCCTCCGGGCTTTTATACTTTGCAATAATGCTGTCTATTTGTCCATGCTTTAAATTGTAGTGACGGCACTTCCTGTACCAGGTCTTGAAGCGTATTTTCCTGTATATCTTTCTACGTATCCTGCGCAGCACGGCAATTTCTCCCTTTTCCCGCCGCCGGTTGGCACTTATTTTTTTTATTATACAGAAGTCCCTAATTTTATTCAACCGGAAAACGCCGGGACAATACTGTAAAATCTTTCATTCACAAGAATGCCGCCATGCCACGAAGGCATGGCGGCATTTTCAAACTATTACCGGTTAATAATTGCCTCTGAATTATTTTTTGACGACTTTCTTTTTCTTGGGACGGAACATGTTGATGCGGATGAAATGGGACTTGTCTCTCTGGAAGGACTCCTCATAAATCCGCAGGTAGCCGGTCTCCTTGATCAGCCACTTGCCGTCCACCTTCTCATACTTGTCGGTGTAGAGAGCGCTGCCCTGGATCTGGAGACCCTCATAGGGATTGCCCTGGGCGAAGATCAGGTTGTCCTGCAGGTACCAGTGGCCGATGGCCTCGGTATCGCTGACAATGATGATCTCGGGGGTATGGCCCTGATGGAGGGTGATCTCAGTCTGGGGCATATTCTCTGCCATATAGTTGGCCACTTCTTCGGGGCCGTGGAAAGACAGCTTGCCGTCAGAGTAGGAGGTGGTCACATCGGGGTGGAAGGTGGCCTTCAGGCCTTCCCAGTCCTTGGTGTCCAGGGCGGCGAAGTAGCGGCTCTTCAGGGCCTTGATCTCTTCGATGTCCTTGAGTCTCTGGATTTCCTTCTCAAGAGCTTCCAGACGTTCTTCAACAGTCATGATAAAAACTTCCTTCCTAAAAGTTTACAGTCCGATCTTAGATGCGGTATGCAACTGCGTAAGCGTCAGCGGTAGCATCCAGACCCATGCGGACCTGCTTGGCATCGCCGATGACGTCATAAGCAATACCCAGCTCCTGGCACTTGGCGGTCAGGTCGGCAGTGGGACGGGAAACGGTACCGGTAGCAACCACCAGGGTGTCGAAGTGACGGCTCTTGTCGGAGGTCTTCTTGAACTTATCGGTGAACTTGTAGTTGATGGTGTGGTCCTCGATGCTGGTGACCTTGGACTTGTTGCTCTTCTTAATGGCATCTCCGGGATACTCGATATCCAGGAACATGGTGCGCAGCATACCCATGTTGTTGCCAACACGCTTGGCATCCATCACGCGGACATCCTTGACGCCCTTGCTCACCAGATACTGGGCAACCTCACAACCCACGGTGCCGCCGCCCAGGATGACCACTTCGCCCTTGGGCTCCACCTTGCCGGTGAGCACGTCCTCTGCAGTGACAACATCAGCGCTGTCAATGCCGGGGATTTCGGGGGCCACATAGTGGGCACCGGTAGCGATGACCACATGGTCGGGCTTGACCTCAGCAATCAGCTCGGGAGTCACGGTGACGCCGGTCTTGATCTCGATACCGCGGCGCTGGCACTCCTTCACTTCCCATTCCACAGCAGCGGCGAACTCCTGCTTCTTGGGGGCGGCGCCGGCCAGAACGAACTGACCGCCGGCCTTCTCGGAGGCTTCGTAGATGGTGGGGTTGTGGCCGCGGGCCTTCAGGAACTGAGCAGTCAGCAGGCCGCCGATGCCGGCGCCGATGACCATCACGTTCTTGGGGCTGTCGGTCTTGGGCAGGCCCTGATGCTCCAGGCAGAGCATAGGGTTGCGGGTGCAGGTGATGTGGTTGGCCTTGGGGTCAATGACCTTGTCATAGCAGCCCTGGGTGCAGCCGATGCAGAGACGGATCTCATCGGTGCGGCCTTCCTTGGCCTTGTTGCACCACTCGGGATCGACCAGCTGGCCACGGCCAACGGCGATCATATCGATCTTGCCTTCCTCAATGAGCTTGTTGGCCACATCGGGAGTGTTGACACGGCCCACGCCGATGACGGGGATGCTGATGCCGGCCTTGACGGCGGCGATGTTATCCATATTGAAGCCCGGCTCCAGATTGTAGGGGGGGACTTCGTAAACGGTGGCAAGGCTCATGGCATTGCCGCGGGAGAGGTCAGCAGCGTCTACACCGGCCTCGGCAGCCCAGTTGATGAACTGGATGGTCTCTTCAACGGTGGTGACCTTGGGCATCAGCTCGTCGATGGCGTCCAGGCGCATCAGCAGAGGCATATCCTCGGGCATATTGGCGCGCATCTCCCGGATGACCTCCAGGTTGAAGCGGCAGCGGTTCTCCAGACTCTGATTTCCGTATTCATCGGTACGTTTATTGAGGAAGGGGTTCATGAACTCGTGGGGCAGATAGGTATGGGCGGCATGGAACTCCAGGGCGTCAAAACCGGCCTCCACAGCCAGCTTTGCGGAAGCACCGTACTGCTTGATGATCTCCTGGATACGCTCATGGGTGATGGTATCGGGAGTCTCTCTCTTGTTGGTCTTGTCGAAGAAAGCTTCGGGAACAAAGCCGCCGTGCCAGATCTGGACGCAGGCCAGACCGCCGTTGTCATGGATGGCCTTGGTGACCTTCTTCAGCTCTTCGCTGTGGTGCTCAGTGTACAGGCCCAGGTACAGGTAAGCGTGGGTCTCGGGGCAGACGCAGGCAGGCTCAACGATGTTCAGGGCGCAGCCGCCGGCAGCACGGGCGGCATGGTAAGCGGCCAGGTCTTCCGCGATGTCGTGCTTATTCTTGACCATCTTGGTGTTCATGCCGGGCAGAACAACGCGGTTCTTGAGTTCAAGTCCTCTGAGCTTAATGGGGGAAAACAATGCATCGTAACTCATAGTAATACACTCTTTCCTTTTTTTAATTTTTCTTTGCAATGGGGCAATAGGAAATTTGACAGTGGCCCTTTGGGAGAGGGCCGAAACGGGCCAGGGAACAGCCCGCCCGGCAGCTACTGGTGGCTTGAAGCCGCCTTATCACTGTCTCAGCAGAAAACTTATTGTAGAAATTTTAACACTAGTGGCCGCTGCTTGTAGGCAATATTTTCTCTTTCTCATACCCAAGCCAGGAACAAAAAATCATATTTTATTATCATTTTTTCTTATCCAAAACCGTCATTTATCTACGCTTTTTAAATAATATAACCCTAAAGGTACACTTCCAAATTGCCTATATTTGTGTCACTGTCACAACAGATACCGGATGTATACAGCAGATACGCTTTAAAGCCGTTGATATGTGTGGAAGCGCTGCTGTTAGCGCCGCAGATATCGTAGGAAAATTTAATAAAATGTCTACATATCTTGTAGGAAAATTAAAAGAAAGTCTCGGATGAATGTGGATTGTTTAACAAAAAATGAGATACACAATACGCCCTTTTCAGTTTATACTGTAAACATATTCAGGTCTGGCTTCATAAGCCGGATTTTCAGCAGAAAGCCTTGCTGTGGAACAGGGAAATCCACAGAGAACAGTCGGCAAGCGTCAATTCAATATTATTTGGAGGTATACGCATGATAACGGATATGAAAAATGCAAAACTCTTCAGCCCCCTCCAGTTGGGAAAAACCACCCTTAAAAACCGCATAGCAATGGCTCCCATGAGCATGCACTATGAGGCTACTGACGGCACCGTACCCAAACAGCTGGCGGACATATTTGTGCGCCGTGCCGAGGGCGGTGTGGGTTATGTGGTCATCGATGCCGTAACCGTCGACCACAAGTATTGGTACATCGGCAAAACCACCGCTTTGGATAAGGACAAGCTGGTACCTCAGTTTGCCGCTTTTGCAAAGCGCATTACCGATGCCGGCAGCACCCTTTTCCCCCAGATAGTACATCCCGGCCCTGAGTCTATCTGTGCCCTTAAGGGCATCAAGCCTATGGGACCCTCCGTCAACACAAATGCCAACGGCCATGTCTCCAGAGAAATGACCATTGAAGAAATACAGAAAGTAATCAAGCAGTACGGGCAGGCTGCCCGCAGAGCTGAGGAAGCCGGCTGCGGCGGCATCGCGCTGCATGCCGCCCACGCCTACATGCTCCCCGGTGCTTTCCTGTCCCCTCTTCGCAACAAGCGCATGGACGAATACGGCGGCTGTATAGACAACCGGGCCAGACTTATTCTGGAGATTATTGAGGAATGCCGCAGAAATGTCAGCCGCGACTTCCCCATAGTGCTGCGTATCTCCGGCGACGAGCGCCAGGCCGGCGGCAATTCTCTGGAAGAGATGCTGTACCTGGCTCCCAAGTTTGAGGCAGCAGGCGTGGATATGCTGGAGGTATCCGGCGGCGTTCAGTATGAGGGACTTCAGAACATCCTTCCCTCCCACAGCATGAAGATAGGCATGAACGTCTATGAAGCTTCCGAGATAAAGAAAGTTGTCAACATCCCCGTATTTGTGGTCGGCAAAATCAACGACATCCGTTATGCTGCCGATCTGGTGGAACGTGGCCTGGTAGATGGAGTAACTCTGGGCCGTCCCCTGCTGGCAGATCCCGATCTGCCCAAGAAGGCTCTGGAAAACCGCTTTGACGACATCACTCCCTGTGGCTCCTGCGGCGGCCGCTGCATTACTCCCGAAAATCCCCAGCATCCCGTATGTAAGTGCCACATCAATCCCCTGGTGGGCCGGGAATATGACTTCCCCTTCAACCCCACTGACAAGCCCAAAAAACTGCTGGTCATCGGCGCAGGCCCCGGCGGAATGTACACTGCAGTCACCGCAGCCGAGCGGGGACATGATGTCACCGTATGGGAAAAGAGCAATCATATCGGAGGCCAGCTGAATCTGGCAGTTGTTTCTCCCGGTAAGCAGGAGATGACCAAGTGGATGGTGCATCTCAACTACCGCGCCAAGAAGGCCGGCGTTAAGTTTGAGTTCAAGAAGGAAGCCACCGTGGAACTGGTAAAGGAATTTGCTCCCGATGCCGTGGTGGTCGCTACCGGCGCAACTCCCCTTATCCCCACCTTTATCAAGGGCGTAGGTGACTATCCCATCATTACTACCCACGATATTCTCAGCCGCAGGATCACCATTCCTCAGGGCCGCGTCTGCATTCTGGGCGGCGGTGAGGTGGCTTGCGAGACCGCCGAGATGATTATGAAGGACGCAAGACCCAACTCCGTCTACTCCACCGGCGGCAGCATTGGCGACGTAGAGGTGAGCCTTGTGGAGATGATGCCCCAGATGATGACCGGCGTCTGCCAGCCTAACCGCAGCGTCGCCATGGCCAGCCTCCGTCACGAGGGTGTCCAGATGCATGTCAACTCCAAGGTTCTGGAGGTCACCGAGCACGACGTTAAGATTCAGCACAAAGACGGCAGTGAGGAGTGGCTCAAGGGCTTTGACTACATCGTCCTGGGCCTGGGTTCCAGAAAGTATGACCCGCTCTCTGAGGAACTGAAGGCTTTTGTTCCTGAGGTATATGTCATCGGAGATGCCGTCAAGCCCGGCCAGTCCAGTGATGCAATGCATCAGGGCTTCGAGGTTGCCTATAATCTCTGATCCGGTGGCAGAATTAATAAGAGAAAATTGATAAATTAGACCCCACCGGATATTCTCCGGCGGGGTCTGCCCTTATGGGCCGGTCCGGTTCCAGTTTTCAACCTTTGCAAGCATTATTTTTCAAAAATAAAAACAAGAAAGAAGGAAGGAAAAATGTACGAAGAATTGAAAGGCAAGGTCGCTGTCATAAGCGGCGGAAGCAGGGGTATAGGTTTTGCCGCTGTGAAGAAATTCCTGGCAGAAGGTGTCAAAGTGTGTTTCCTCAGCCACTATGAGGAGACCGGGGAAAAAGCCATGGCCGCCCTGAAGGAGATAAACCCGGATTACGAGGTCATGCGCAGGGTTATCGACCTGTGCGACTACAAGGCCGTGCAGCAGCTTTTCAGCGACGTAGAGGCCAAGTGGGGGCGCATAGATATACTCATCAACAATGCCGGTAAGGACAGCAGTACGCCACTCAACCAGCTGAAGCAGGCAGAGTGGAACGAGATTATGGATCTCAACACAAAGAGCATCTACACCATGAGCAAGTACGCAATCAAATACCTTAAGAAGCACAAGGGCTGCATTATCAATACTGCATCGGTAGCCGGTGTCTACGGCTCTGCCGCAGGTCTGCCCTACCCCACCAGCAAGGCAGCTGTTATAGGCATGACCCAGTCTCTGGCATGGACCTTCGCCCCTCTTGGTGTGCGTGTGAACGCTGTTGCCCCTGGAGTCATCAATACCGATCTCGTGGCAAATCTCCCTGATTTTGCCGCAAAAACCATCACCGGCACCATTCCCCTTTCCCGTTTCGGTGAGCCTGAAGATATCGCAAACGTAATGTTATTCCTGGCCTCCGATTCCGCAGCATATATAACCGGCGACACCATACATGCTGACGGAGGATACAGGCCCGCAAACACTTTCTGAGACAGGAGGAAAGACAATGTCCAGATTTAACGCAGGCACATATCAGGGGCAGGGCAAGGGTTATCGCGGCAAGCTGACCGTTGAAGTCTGCCTCGGTCCGGAGCGCATTGAGTCCGTCAAAGTGACGGAGCACAACGAGGTGCGTGGCATAGGCTGGGGCTTGAACACCTCTCCGGTGGAAACCATGCCCGGATTAATTGTCGAATACCAGTCTCTGAACATTCCGGAGGTAGTAGGCGCCGAGCTCACAAGTCAGGCCATTTTGGAGGCGGTTGCCGCCGCCATTAAGGCTTCCGGGGCAGACAAAGAGCTTATCTCTCAGCTGAAAACTGCCCCCGGTCCAATACAGGAAGCCCCGGAGGATGAAGAATACACTGTGGATCTGCTCATATGCGGAGCCGGAGCCGGCGGTCTTGCCGCCGCAGTGGAGGCAAAGCTGGCGGGAGCCAATGTGCTCGTGGTAGAAAAAGCAGGAATTACCGGCGGCTCCACCGCCCGCAGCGGCGGCAAGGTCCTTGGCGCCGGAACACGCTGGCAGAAAAGGCAAGGCATATATGACAGTCCAGAAATGGTATATGACTACCTCATGGAGGTGGGCTGCCGTCGGGGAGATTTCATGTCCCCGGTAAAGACCCGCTATGTCTCAGAACATTTGAACAGCACCCTTGACTGGCTCAGCTCCGTGAAATACAGCATAAAAGGCAATCCAGAGGATATACTGAGCCAGCCCTGGCCGGAGCTATCCAGGCCGGAGCAAAATGAGGACGGCAGTCTGAAAAAATGCAGCTATCAGGTCCAGGACGTAGAGCCCATCCACGTTTCCCTCCAACCCTGGCGAGTCCACAATTCCCCCGGAGGCGGCGGCCAGACCAACGGAGAGGGTGGAGAGATCTCCGTTCCCCTGACTTTGTACTATGAAAACGACCTGGGCGGAAAAATCCTGTACAACACCGCTCTGGAGGAACTTATAACCGACGAAAAAGGCGCGGTCACCGGAGCTCTTTGCCGCCGCAAAAATGGTAGCCTTGTCACTATTCATGCTGAAAAAGGCGTCATACTGGCTACCGGCGGATACTCCCGTAATAAGGAGATGTGTTCCCGTTACCCCACGGCCCACTATTACAGCACTGTACCGCACGGTAACGTAGGCGACGGACTTGTGGCTGCCGAAAAGATAGGCGCCAGGAACTTTGTGCACCCCGCTGTCCAGGTAGTATACACAAGCCTCACCTGCGGTATAGGTATCAATGACGAGTCCGGCCTGATTGTAAACGAAAAGGGCGACCGTGTTGTGAACGAGTGGACTTACCAATACACTGTGGGCGATGCTTTGGCCGCCAGCGGCAGCAACTGCGGCTGGTACATCACCTCCGGCAAAGAGCCCTACCCCGGTGTCAAGTTGGGCTATAAGATGGCAGTAAACAAAAAGAGCCGGGATCCGGTATCCGACAGCATTGAGGGGCTGGCAAAGAAAATGGGCTGTGAGCCTGAGCGTCTGCGCAGGACCTACGATCGTTACTGTGAACTGGTTGATAAGGGAATAGATGAGGACTTCGGCAAACCCGCTGAGTTCCTGCACCCCATAGAAGGGCCCAAATTTGTAGCCCTCCGGCTCCACCCCTGTATTACAGTTACCTTTGGCGGGCTAGAGATAGACGTTGATTCCCGGGTGCTTCGTCCTGACGGTTCTTTTATCCCAGGCCTGTACGCCGCCGGGGAAGTTGCCAACACGGGCTTTTTCGGCACTGAGTATCCAACCTGCGGCACCTCTATAGGCGGAGCATTGATGTTCGGCAGAGTGGCCGCCAGGACGGCGCTGGGCTTGTCCAAGCTCTGAATTGTTTGTACCTTTTTTGAGTTTTAATAATTTTTTACAGGCGTATTCTGCATAATCCGAGAATACGCCTGTATTTTTTCATTATTCTTAGCATATGCTGACCTTATTTTGAATTTTATGGCAAAATGATTTGAGGCAAAACTTGATTTTTTAACAAATTTCTGTTACCTTTATTTTAACATCAGTACAGCTTGACTGGACATTTTTATCAGAAACACTACATTCTTATCCGGCTTCGAGAGGTGAGAACTTGAAAAAGAAATGCAGGCCGCTGTGTGAGACCCCAAGAAGCAACATTTTCTGTGGGCCTGACAAATATCTTCAGCTTCAGGAATATACAATTTCTCAGGAAATGTTTCCCGTAATGGAGATAGACAGCTACTTTATACTGGTCAGGGCCGGTAAGGGAATTTTCATCATCAATGGGGAAGAATTCCCCGTTGAGCCTAGGTGTATCGCCTGGATACAGGGCTCCCAGGTGCTCACCATATGCCCGAATTTTGGAGAACAGCTGCACATATGGGTATGCGCCTTTGATTATCAGCTGATCAGCTATTTTACTTTCAGGAAGCTGAGCCTGAGCAAGGAGTCGGAAGTCGTAACCGGTCTCCCCGTAATCGGTCCCGGCGGCGAGGGGGTCGATCAGATTATCCGACTCTTCTACCAATACAAAAAATTATGCGAAAAAAATACCAGAGGCTCTACAATCATCAGGAGTTCTTTCCTCCGGAAAATTGAGCTGCTGTATAATAGGGTAACCCAGAGCATGAAAGATCAATACAGATTTGAGAACATGCCGCTGGGCCGCCAAGTCAGCCTCTACATGGCTACTCACAGTACAATGGATCTGAGCGCAGCCCAGGTCGCCAAGGCCATAAGCCCCAAAGTAAACGAAGCCTCCCTGAACCATGCCCTTTTGGTGGCAACTGGACTGAACTTTAACCAATATCTTAACAGGCTCCGGCTTATTCTGGCCACCTCCTTTTTCCTCTATGACAGTCTGCCCTTCGGCTATATAGCGTCCATCTCAGGATTTAATATGGAAATCACTTTCTTTCGCCGCTTCAAAGCTCTTACGGGGATGACTCCCCAGGCCTACCGCGAGCAGATGCTCTGTTCAGGTACACGTAAGCGCCCATACAGAGGTATGATAATGAGTGAAACGCTTATTTCCGTAATAAGCTTTCTCTATGAGAATATGACCGAGTATATTGATATGGACACAATATCCAAGGAATTGTATACATCCGGCAACATACTTCGTATACAGTTCAAGTCCAGGCTGAATACCAGCTTTAAGCAGATCCTTTCACAGTTTCGCGTCAGATATGCAGAGGCCCTGCTCAGCACAACCGACCTGCCTACGGTGGATATAGCCATAGAGTCTGGCTTTGGTTCAGGCCGTACAATGGGCCGTGTATTTTATGATATTAATGGTGTGTCGCCCGGTGAATTCAGGAAGAAGCGCGGCGATACCGGAGGCAGCAATGAATAACAAATACACTTTTGAAACTGATGGAAAAAACCGCACCACCATCACCTCAAACTTTTCCGGAGCACACGACTACTTTTCAAAGACTGTGCTCCCCGATGAAATACGTACCGTCCTTCGCCGAATAAAAGCTCCCACCCCATATGCCAACAACAGGGAGCAGGTTTTTATGCTGGTACGCTCCGGTACTGGTAAAATAGTCGTAAACGGCATAGAATACCCTCTCAAGCCAAACACCCTTATAAATCTGGGGCCCTTTCACCGCTACCGCTTCATTCCCGATATAGGTAAAATAATGGAAATCGTGGACAGCCGCATGAACAGTGGTACCTACGTTTACATGATCGCCAATCCTTATCTTAAAATAGAGCAGTTCTACGTCACTTCAGAGCCACCTATCGTATATCTCAACGGGCTCTTGGCCGATATTGCCAATGATTCTATGAACGGTTTGCTGAGGGAAATGAACAGCAATTGGGACAACCGTACCAGCATCTGCTTTTGCTACATGATGGATCTTTTTGGCGTACTTACCGAAAAGCTTCCCCGGTCATATTTTCAACACAGCTCAGCTCCGGAAAAGAAAATGTAGTAATTTTTAACAAGGAAAATTTTTGTTTTCTTAACTGCTTTAAATCTATTGATTATATTTATTGCGATTTTTACTGTTTATTTTAAAAAAATTGCCTAAAAGAGACTGACAAATCACTTTTTTCTTTTGTCAGTCTTTACTACATTCTGCCATCTTGTACATAGAATCTCATTTTTTGTCGCAACATCTTGTAAAAAAACTCAATGCTTCGGCACACTGTATTTTTCGAATTCTGTTAAAATATTATCGTTCCAAGCATTTAAACTGGTGGCATATGCAAAGGGCCCCGGGAAGGCCCTGGAACGGACTGATTACTTTATAACTTTTTAAAAGGAAAGGAAAATGTCCAATGTTTGAAAATGAGTTTAAAGGCAAGGTAGTTCTGGTTACCGGCGGCAGCCGTGGTATTGGTTTTGGAATCGTAAAGTCTTTTCTTGCAGCCGGTGCAAAGGTGTACTTCCTCAGCCACTATGTTGAGACCGGTGCAAAGGCTCTGGCTGCCCTTAAGGAAATCAACCCCGATTACGAAGTCATGACCAAGGCAATTGACCTTTGCGACTACAAGGCCGCTCAGGAGCTCTACGCCGAGATTGAGGAGAAATGGGGCCGCTTGGACGTTCTTGTCAATAACGCCGGCGCTGACAGCAGCACTCCTATTCAGAAGCTCAAGCAGTCTGAGTGGGACGACATCATGAACGTCAACGTCAAGGCTATCTTTAATATGTCCAAGTATGCCATCAAGCTGCTGAAAAAGACCAAAGGCTGCATTATCAACACCGCCTCCGTCGCCGGTATCTTCGGGTCCGGTGTCGGCTGCCCCTACCCCACTTCCAAGGGCGGCGTCATCTCCATGACTAAGTCCCTTGCCTGGGAGCTGGCTTACCACGGCATTCGCGTCAACGCTGTCGCCCCCGGTGTGATTGAGACTGACCTGCTCGCTACCGTTCCCGAGTTTGCAAAGAAGAACCTGATGAGCGGTATTCCTCTCCGCCGCATCGGTAAGCCCGAGGATATTGCCAACGGTGTTCTCTTCCTTGCCAGCAGCGCAGCTTCCTATGTCACCGGCGTCACCTTGAATGTGGACGGCGGATACGTTCCTGCAAACGTAGCCAACTAAGGGCAGTTCAACTTGGGCCCATAAGGGTCCAAGTTTAAAACTCATGCAGAAAGTGTGGATATTATGAGCGTTAAGCATTTTAACATCTTCAACACTGACGACGGCAAGAGTGAGTTTTCCCCCGGCAGGCAGCTTGCCCGCATAGCCGCCGTAAAACCCAACGCCCCAGCCATTATTTACATTTCCCCGGAAAATCGCGAAACCGTCATGACTTGGCGTGAGCTGGAAGTGCTGTCCAATAAGATTGCCTGGTATCTGAAAGATCAGGGCGTTGGTAGCGGCAAAAGTGTTATAGTTGCTCTGGGCAACACACCTACCCATATTGCTCTGGCTTTCGGTATTTGGAAAGTCGGCGGATGCTATGTGCCCATTTCCAGTAAGGTGCCGCAGAAAAACATGGCTGAGATATGCGAATGTATCTCCCCTATCCTTGTGGTCACCAACCGCAGAAAGCCTGCGGGCTATACCAGCCTCAGCACCTCGGAACTCAAGGAGCTCAGCTCCGGCTATTCCGACGAGATGCCCCCTGACACCGATGCCGTGCCCAACATGGCCAACTGCTCCGGCGGCACCACCGGCAAAACAAAGGTTATCCAGCAGAATGTCCCTGCCGGCCAGAGTGACGAGGGCCTTCAGGCTTGGTTTTATATGTCCGGTATGAACTTTGAAATGCGGCAGCTTCTGGCGGGACCTCTTTTCCACGGGGCCCCTCACTCCGCCGCTTTTAACGGGCTGTACTGTGGAAACACCCTTATCATGCCTGCGGTGTTTGATGCCCAGCTGATGGTAGATCTTATCAAGAAATACCAGGTCGAATATGTGCAGATGGTCCCGACCCTGATGCAGCGTATCGTAAAGTTGCCTGGATTTAAAAAAGAGGATATGAAGAGCATCAAGGCTCTCTGTCATACCGGCGGCATATGCTCCAAGGATCTCAAATATCAGTGGCTGGATATCATTCCGCCGGATTCGCTGTATGAAATGTACTCCATGACAGAGTGCATAGGCATGACCAATATACGGGGCGACGAGTGGCTGAAGCATCCCGGCAGTGTAGGAAAAATGCTCGACGGGAAAATATCCATTCGAGATGAGGAAGGCAATGAGCTCCCTGCCGGTGAAATCGGCGGGATCTATATGTACTGGCCCACCAGCCCTGATGTTGAGTATGTGAATGTGGATCCCATCCCCAAGGATGCCTCGGGCTTCCGTACGGTTGGCGATATGGGCTATGTCGATGAAGAGGGTTATCTGTACTTTGCAGACAGGCGCAGCGACATGATAGTCACCGGTGGTGAAAACGTTTTCGCCGCCGAGGTAGAGGCCGTACTTAAAAAGCATAAGAAGGTCACCGACGCAGTAGTTGTCGGCCTTCCCGACAGTGAATGGGGTCACAGAATCCACGCCATTGTGGAGGCCAATGAACCTGTCACCGCCAAGGAACTCATTAAGTTCTCCCTGAACTTCCTCCCTCCCTATAAAATACCTAAATCTTTTGAGTTCTTGGATTCTATCCCACGTAATGAAAGTGGAAAAGTAGTTAGAAGCCTGCTTATTCAGGAAAGTCTGAAGAAGGGCTTTTAAAAAAAATTTAAAGGAGATAAGAGTTATGGAAAAGAAACAATTCAAAGGCTGGGGAGTTCTTGCAGCTGCCTTCATTTTGTCTTTCATACCCACGGCAATAATGAGCAACTGCTTCTCCCTGTACATGGCCCCCGTATGCTCTGACCTGGGCTTCAGCAATACCAGCTGGTCTATGGTAAACCTCATATCCTCTTTTGCCAGTGCAATCGGCGCCATGGTCATTGCAGGCCTGTATCAGAAGAAGAATATGAAACTCATGATGGTAATCGTCACCGTGGGTACCGGACTGTGCTGGTTTATCGCCACTTTCTGCACCGCAATCTGGCAGTTTTATATTCTCTTCGGCCTCTCCAACGTATTCATGGCCGGTCTGACTCAGCTGCCCATCTCCATGCTGATCACTGCATGGTTTGAGGACAAGCGGGCCACCATGATGTCCATCGCCTATGCCGGCGGCGGCCTGGGCGGCGCCGTATGGTCCCCCGTGATCTCCGGTTTCATTGCCGCTGACGCAACCGGCTGGAAGACTGCCATGATCTTCTCCGCCGTTGTTGTCACTGTCGTGATGGTGCTCACCGCTCTGTTCCTTGTCAAGCGCTCCCCTGCCGAGTACGGCACCGAGCCTTATCGTACCGGCAAGAAGGATGAGAAGGCCGAGGCTGCTGCCGCTGCAAAGAGCAATGCTTGGATAGGCGTGTCCAAGAAGACCGCAACCAAATCCGGAGCCTGGGGCTTCATGATCGGCGTTGTTATCTTCACCGGTATCCTGGCCGCAGGCGTCACCACTCACGTCCCCAACTTCATTACCTCTATTGCCCAGGACGGCGGCAAGCTCCAGGGCACCATCCTCTCCGCTTACTCCATCGTCTCCCTGGTGGGTATGATCTGCGGCGGAGCTCTCATGGATAAGATTGGCATCAAGAAGACCGTTCTCGGCGCTGTAGTGCTGGTCATCATCGGCCTCGGCAGCCTCTATGCCTATTCCATTACCGCCACTGTTTACTTCGCCTTTGGCTACTCCGTGTTCTTTGCTTTCGCCATGTTCCTGCCTAAAGTGCTGCCCGCAGTCATCATGTCCAAGGTTTTCGGAACCAAGGAATACGCAGGTATATACGCCTTTGCAAATCTCTTCTTCCTCATTGGCGCAGCTCTGGGTTCCGTACTTACCTCCATCATCCAGGGTATAGTTGGCTATGGCCTCACCTGGGTTGTCTACATGGTCTTCGCAGTTCTCCTCTTCGTCTGTGTCGCCGGTGCACTTAAGGGCGGCGAGAAGCTCCAGGAGAAGTACCCCGAGGGCGATGAAGTCACAGTTGCCTGAGCGGACTTTCTGAATTGATGAGGGGGGCGGCAATGCCTTATTCCCCCGAAAAAAACTATATGGAAGGAATACTTACATGAAAGTTATCAACAACAAGCTGACCCACAAATTTACCGAGTATCCCGATTTCGGCGTTCTCAAGGGTGTAAAGGTCTTTATCACCGGTACAAACATTGCCGGCCCCTTTGCCGGATGCCTTATGGCCGAAATGGGCGCAAAGGTTCTTCAGGCCGAGGCCCCCAATATCGCCTGCCAGACCAGAGGCACTCTGGCCTGGGCTCAGAACCACCGCAATGAGTTCTCCATCACCCTTAACACCGCCACTCCCAGGGGAAAGAAAATCTTCCTCAAGTGCATTGAATGGGCCGACATTTGGATAGAGGCAGGCCGTCCCGGCTCCTATGAGAAGCGCGGTCTCTCCGATGAGGTGTGCTGGAAGCACAACAAGGCGCTCACCATCGTCCATGTCTCCGGCTACGGCCAGTTTGGCCCTGCCAAGAACAAGGCCTCTTATGATGTCTCCGGACAGGCAATGGGCGGCTACATGTATCTCAACGGCGTCTCCCCAACCTCCGGTCCTCTGAAGGTCAACCCCTATCTGTCTGACTTTGTCACCGCTTACAATGTCTGCATGGTTTCTCTGGCCGGTTATATCAATGCCCAGCACACCGGTGAGGGTGACTCCTGCGACGTGGCCCAGTACGACACCATGTTCCGTCTCCTGGACAACTACCCCGCCAACTGGTTCAACAAGGGCTATCCCAAGCAGGGCGATCCCGTACCCTACCGCACCGGCAACAAGAGCGACCAGGCCGCCTGCTTCTCCTTCTATGACACCAAGGAGGGCAATGCCATGTTCGTGGCTATCGTCGGCCAGGGCCCTGTGGAGCGCGGCTATCCCATCATCGGCATGCCCAAGCCCGGTACCGGAGATGTGCCTCTCAAGTGCACCGGCTTCCCCCTCTTTGACCCCAGAGGCAAGAGAGCCGAGGAGCTCTGCACCAAGTTCTGCGCCGAGCACACCTGCGACGAACTGGAAGAGATCTTCACCAAGGCCGGTATCCCCTGCCAGCGCTGCTACGGTCCTGCCGACATCGAGAAAGATCCTCAGTACGCCGCCCGCGAGAATATCGTTGAGTGGGAAGACCAGTGCTTTGGCCCCATGAAGGGTATCGGCGTTACCAACATCTTCAAGAAGAATCCTTCTCAGATCTATGCTGCCGCCCCCTGCTTCGGCGAACACAACAGAGAGGTCCTCACCGAGTTCGGTTACAGCGAGGAAGAGATTGAGGATATGTACAAGAAGGGCGAGATGGCCACCTGGACTCCCAAAGACACCGCTATCAACAAGAACTATGTTGAGTGGCGCTTCTTCTGGGATCCCGAGCGTCAGGCCAAGCGCATCGGTATGGACTATCCCCCCAAGAGATAATAAAGCAATCAGTGATTCATGCCCCGGCTTTTCAGCCGGGGCATGAGATTTATATATTTGCGCAGAAAGAAACCGCAGTCGCTTTACGCGGCTGCGGTGTAGTTATATATCTTGTTTCCTCAGGCTCTGGGATGCGCCTTATTGTACACATCCTTCAGCTGCTTTTTAACCAGCTGGGAGTACATATGTGTGGAGGATATATCCGCATGTCCCAGCATTTCCTGTATCGCATGGATGTCCGCACCGTTTTCCAGCAGATGCGCTGCAAAGGAATGGCGCAGGGTGTGGGGAGTGATATCCTTCTCTATGCCTGCCTTTTTTTGGTAGTACTTCACTATTTTCCAGAAGCCCTGTCGGGACATGCGCTCTCCGCTGACATTCACAAAAAGTGACTGCTCGTCCGGCCTGGATATCATCTGAGGCCGTACCAGAGTTATATATTCGCTGAGAGCCTTCACAGCGGCGCTGTACATGGGGATGAACCGTTCCTTATTTCGGCTGCAGCAGCGGATGACTCCGGCCCCCAAATTTACATCCGAAATGTTCAGGTCTATCAGTTCGCTGACACGTATACCCGTGGCATACAGCAGCTCCAGCATAGCTCTGTCCCTGTAGCCCTTGGCATCCACACACTGAGGCTGTTCCAGAAAGAGTTCCACCTCTTTCCCAGTGAGAATCTGCGGGTATTTCCGTTCTGTCCGCACCGGAGAGACGCCTTTTGCAGGATTGGACTCCACAACGCCAACAGAGATGAGGTAGGAGAAAAAGGACTTGAGCGAGGCAATCCCCCGGGCCACGCTGGCATTGGACTTGCCGTGTCCGGTCATGTAGTCCATATAGTCCTCCACGTGTTCCTGTGTACACGCCTCCACCGGAACCTCGGGCACAGCACGCAGATATCCCTCGAACTGCCGCACATCCCGGAGGTAGGAGGTCACCGTGTTCTCTGAGGCGCGCTTCACCTGGCGCAGATAGGCGCCGTATGCCTCAATATAATCGGCCACGAGGACCGCCTCCCTTCCAAAGCC
>CALWWB010000013.1 GCA_944385175.1 uncultured Oscillospiraceae bacterium
CTGTGTTATACTCTTACTCATGAAGGATATGGCCCCCTTTCGTTAAGTTAAGTGTCGCAACTCAACTTTAACCGATAAGGCCTTATCCTTCATCCTTTTTTTCAACTGTCCAATATCTATTGTACTCCTACAATGGCATATAACCCGGGCTGAAAGGGATAGTTGACCTTTGAGCCGAATGGTAATATAATTAAGCAGTCATTATCTTGCTTTATGGTCCGGTTCCCAAAAAGGGATGCAGAGTTTCCCCGTTCATTCAGGGAATTTTGATACTTTAATTTTGTTTGAAAGGTGCTTGATATATGAGCAAAAAGCCTATTTTTTCCGGCATAGATAATCTTCCTCGTGGGCAAATCTCGGACAAAATAAGCGGCGGCTGTATAGTTCTGGAGGGCGGTGCCTTTCGCGGCGTATATACCTCCGGGGTGCTTGATGCTCTTATGCAGGCGGATATAAATATGCAGTGCACCATAGGCGTGTCCGCCGGTGCCCTCAACGGCATGAACTATGTCTCGGGGCAGATAGGCCGCTCCGCCCGCATCAATCTGGAGTTTCGCCGGGATCCCCGCTATGTGGGGATACATGCCTATCGCTCCAACAGGGGTATAATCGGTTTTAATTTTGTGCTTGATGAATATGATAAGGATGACCCTCTGGATCGTGACACCTTTGAGCGGCCGGACAGACGTCTGGTAGCTGTGGCTACCAGCTGCCTCAGCGGCCAGCCTCTGTACTTTGAAAAAGGTTGCTGCGGTGATATCATAAAGGCCATCCAGGCTTCCGCCTCCATGCCCTATGTCTCCAGGCCCGTCATTGTGGACGGCATCCCCTGCCTGGATGGGGGCTGCTCCAATGCCATCCCCTTCCAGTGGGCCCTGGATGAGGGGTATAAAAAAATAATCGTTGTACGTACCCGCCCCGCATCCTTCCGCAAGCGTGAAAGCGAACGGTCGGGCAGGCTGGCCAGGAGATTTTATAAGAGCTCCCCGGCCCTGGCCCAAGCTATCATCGACAGCGATGCCCGCTATAACCGTCAGTGCGATGAGTTGGAGCGGCTGAAAGAGGAAGGGCGCGTATACGTCATCAGTCCCAGCTCATCCACAACTGTCAGCCGTCTGGAAAAGGACATGGAAAAGCTGGGCGAATTTTATTACCTGGGCTATTATGACGCACGAAACCATCTGGACAGCCTTCTGGCATATCTGGATAAATGAGTTTTCAAAATACATATCCTCTTTTTAAAAAGAGACAGCTTCCAAAAGGCAGCTGTCTCTCCTTTTATTTCGCCGCATCCCTCTCCGCGTCCCCCGAAATAATCCGCCATATTAAAAGCCGCTGCAAAGCGGGGACTTCTCCCCTGCCTTGCAGCGGCTTTTTGCTTGGTATGATTGTGTTCAGAGCTTACTTCTTCTGGACATACTTGAGGCAGTCCAGCATAACGGCAACCAGGATGATGATGCCGGAGAACACGAACTGCAGGTTAGTGTCTATGCCCAGGGTGGTCAGGGCGTAGGTCAGGGCGGTGAAGATGAACACGCCCACCACAACGCCGGATATCTTACCGATACCGCCGGTGAAAGAGATGCCGCCCACAACACAGGCTGCGATGGCGTCCATCTCCCAGCCCTGGCCGTATGCGGCGGAGCCGGAGCCCACCATGCGGATGCATTCCAGCCAGGAGCCGAAACCGTAGAGGATACCGGCCATGACGAAAGCGCCCACGGTGACTTTGAATACGGAAATACCGGAAACGGAGGCCGCCTCCGGGTTGCCGCCCACGGCGTACAGGTTTTTACCAAAGGTTGTCTTGTTCCAGATAAACCAAACAATGACCACGGCAGCCACTGCCCACAGGATGATCGTTGGGAACTTGCCTATACGTGGGATGATCATGTTGGGTATGGTGGTGTCAATAGCGCCAAAGGATACGCCCTTGGTGGAATAGGTCACCAAGCCGAAGATTACCAGCATATTGGCCATGGTGGATATAAAGGGGTGCATCTTGAACCGGGCTGTAAAGAAACCGGCAATGGTAGTGAACACGGTGCAGAGCACGATACATACCACCAGGGCCAGGAACACCCGGGCCAGAACAGGCATGGTGCTGAAGTCAAAGGCATGTCCGAACACGGAGCCGGTGTTGGGGCCATTGTGCATGACTATGGTTGCGGCGGTCATGCCCATGCCCACCATACGGCCAATGGACAGGTCGGTGCCGGCCAGGAGGATCAGGCCGGCTACGCCAAGGGCCAGGAACATTCTGGGTGAAGCCTGCTGAAGGATATTCAGGATATTGTTAACAGTCAGCAGCTGCACATTGGGGCCCTTGACTATTGGTGTGATGATACACAGCCCAATGAAGATAATGATAATGGCTATGTACAGACCGTTTCTCAGCATGAAGTTGCGGCGGTTGAAGGTATACTTATAGTTCTCCCAGCGCTGGGACATTGATTCACCAAAGGTGAATCTGGACATACGCAGCAGATCAATGAGATGGAACTTATAGTCAAAGGCGGCATGCTGCCTGTCCTTTACCTCCTGCAGCTCCTTTGCCCGCTGCATTTTGGCATCGAAAAGGCGGTTCTTATGGACGTATTTCTCGTCCTTTATCTCCTGGGCATCGCTGAGCTTGGACAGATTGCTCTGGTGCTCCTGGTTCAGCTTTGCCACTGCGGCATGATAATTTTCCTCCGCCAGGGCTTTTTCTTCCTTGCAGCTGGCCACCACGGCCTGATAATAATCTGTTTTGAAATGGGCCTTCAAATAAGCTTCCGCATCGGCTATAAGTGCGGAGACCTCAGCCTTGTTTTGGTTCTCCACAGCCTTTGCCTTTTCCAGCTCTGCCCGGAGCTTATTGGTTCTCTCAGCCTTTTCCTGGGGAGTATAGATCTTATCCCTTTTCAGGCCGTCCAGAACATTCTGAATCTCCAGCACTCTGTCCGTGCCTTCGGCACGGAGCTGGTTGATTTTATCCTGGACATTGCCGACATATTCGTCGATTGGCTGGCGGAGCTGTGCTTCCTGCTCAGCCGAAAGTATTTTTGTTTTCTCTGCTACCATAAGCGATTTCTCCCATTACAGATATTTTGCGCTCAGGCGCAAAAGCTCTTCCTGATTGGTGTCTTTGGTGTTCACAATTCCGGAGAGGTGCCCGTTGGACATTACGCCGATTCGGTTGGTGATGCCCAGGATCTCGGGCATTTCCGAGGAGACGACGATAATGGTCTTCCCCTGTTTTGCCATACGTATAATCAGCTCATAGATCTCATATTTGGCTCCCACATCGATGCCGCGGGTGGGCTCATCCATCATGAAGATCTGGGGTTCCCGCTCCAGCCACTTTCCGAATATCACCTTCTGCTGGTTGCCGCCGGAAAGGCTGGTTATCATATCGTCGGGGCCCATGCACTTGGTATGCATGGTCTTGATTTGCTTGTTGGTGGCCTTCACCATCTTTGCATCGGACAGGGCCAGACCGGCCTTATACTGCTCCAGATTGGCAATGGTGGTATTGAAAGTGAGGTCACATTTGAGGAACAGGCCGTTGGCCTTGCGCTCCTCGGTTATCATTGCAAAGCCATGTTCAATGGCCTCTCTGGCGCTGTTGAAGTTCATCAGCCGGTTTTTAAAATACACGCGTCCCGCTGCTCTCGTGCGCACGCCGAAGATTGTCTCCAGCAGTTCGGTGCGCCCGGCGCCCACCAGGCCGTAGAGGCCGAAGATTTCCCCTTCCTTCACATCAAAGCTGATGTCCTGGAGGTAGGGGGCGTACTTGGTGGACAGGTGCTGCACGGACAGTATGGTATCTCCCGGGGTGTTGTCCACCGGCGGGAAGCGGCTTTCCAGAGAGCGGCCCACCATGGCGGTGATCAGCTCGTTCATGTTTGTCTCCCCGGCGGGCTTGGTCATTACCAGATTACCGTCGCGAAGGACGGAGATCTCATCGCATATCTCGAAGATCTCGTCCATCTTGTGGGAGATATATATCAGGGCTATGCCCTGCTCCTTCAGCATCCTCATCATCTCAAAGAGCTTGTCCACTTCCTGAACCGTGAGGGAGGAGGTGGGCTCATCCAGAACGATGACCTGGGAATTATAGGAAATTGCTTTGGCAATTTCACACATTTGGCGCTGGGACACGGACATGTTCCGCATGGGCTGGTTCAGATTCACCGTCATGCCCAGCTTACGAAACAGCTCCGAAGCCTTTTTCTTCATGCCGCCTTCGTCGATAACACCCACGGAGTTGATGGGATAACGGCCCAAAAACAGGTTATCGGTCACATTGCGCTCCAGGCACTGGTTCAGCTCCTGATGCACCATGGCGATTCCGTTTTCCAGGGCGTCCTTGGGTCCGGAAAAACTTATCTCCTTTCCGTTGAGATATATCTTCCCTTCATCCTTCTGATAGGTGCCGAACAGGCATTTCATCATTGTGGACTTGCCCGCGCCGTTTTCGCCCATCAGCCCCATGACCGTCCCGCGCTTCACATCCAGATTGATGTGGTCCAGCACGCGGTTGCGGCCGAAGGACTTGCTCATACCGCGTATGGACAGAACAATATCGTCTTTCGCATCTGCCATTCTCATCACTCCCGTTTATGCAATATTGGCCGGCCGGGCGCGCCGGAGGGTACGCCCGGTCTGCCTTGGAAAAGTGCGACGAGGGAGAGGGTTTCTTCGGCACGGAGAAACCCCTCCCCAATGACGGAGAATATCCCTCTCCCCGTTCGCATTTGCTGTTACTTGATGTTCAAGCCTGAAACCGGATCACTGGCTGAGCAGAGCGGTGTAGGATGCAGCGTTGTCGGTCTTGACCATGTTGATGGCAAAGGCGTCGTAAGCGCTGGGATTGCTCAGACGGTTGGTGATGTTGGCCTCGGTCTGGCCGTCGCCGCCGATGTACTCCACCTTCAGGTTGAGCAGATCGTCGTAGTTCTGGAGCAGGGGCTGATAGGTAGCGCTGAGGAAGTTATCGGCAGCGTTGTAGATGTTCAGCCATACGCTCTTCTGGGGGTGAGCAGTAGCATCCAGCTGGTTGCCAACGGGAGCATAGACCTTGGTGGAATCCAGGAAGTCCTGATAGTTGTCAGCAGTGACAGCCACGTTCAGTGCGTAGTAGGAACGGGCGGCCTCGTCGTAGTAGTAGACTTCGGAGCTGAGCACGTTGCCGGCATCGTCGGCGGTGCCTATGCCGGTGTCGATATCCACACCGTCAAGGGCGTTGCGCAGCACACGCAGAGTCAGGTAAGCCTGCACGTCGGCGTGCTGGCTGATGGTTCCGCCGTAGCCCTCAGCGATGGCTGCCACGGCGTCGGCGTTGGCGTCATAACCGAAGGTGGGGACACCCTCAGCCTGGGACCAGGCGTTGAACATGGACATGCCCATGCCGTCGTTGTTGGAAGCGACGATGTCTATCTGATCGCCGAAGGAGGCGGACCAGGTGCCGATGGCATTACCGGCGGTAGCGGCATCCCAAGTGGCACCGGCGGAGTTCTTCATCTCCTGAGAGGCCAGCTCACGGACGATGTAGGTCTTGCCGTCCACTTCCAGGGTACCGTCCTGAACGGCGGTAGCGGAACCGTCGGCATTGGTGCCTATGGGATCGCTGTTGATAACGCCGTCTGCCTCAACGGCAGTGCCCAGAGCGGCACGGACGCCGCGGGTACGGGCGATGGAGTCGTTGTGGCCGATATCGCCGATGGCCAGCACGTAGCCGATGATGCCGTCGCCGTTGCGGTCGATGGTGTCAATGTTGGCCTTGATGTAGTCCAGGATCATGGTGCCCTGGAGCTCGGCGCCCTGGTTGGCGTCAAAGCCCACATAGTAGGTGTTCTCATTGAAGGTGAGAGCGTTCATATCCAGCTCGCCGGTGGAGCTGTTGGAGGGCTGGCGGTTGAACCATACCAGGGGCTTGTCCTTGTTGGCAACGGTTGCAGTCTCTGCGGCGGTGTCGGCGGCCTCGGTGCTGCCGGTATCGGCGGTCTGGGTATCTCCGCCGGAGGAGCAGGCAGCCAGGCTGAATACCAGCAGAGCTGCAAGAACAAGTGCGAGTAACTTCTTCATCATGATTCTCCTTTTCAAAAATAAACTTTTGCCTCGGGCGGGTTTTGTGCAGAAAAGCCCGCCCTGTTGATTTTAATCTTAGAGGAAAATCCCTGCAAAAACAAGGTGAAAAATCACCGTAAAAGTACAAATTTCCATTGCGATGTAAAAAATGCGGCCACTTTTTTGTGCAACTTGTCCAGTCAGCCGGAGTTAAAAGCGAACAGGACCTTCTGGCTGTCCATGGTAAAGAGGTTGTCCCTGTCTACGGTCTGGGTGGAAGTATCCACCACCCGCTCCATACCGGCATCCTGGCCCGTTAGCAGCCTGTAGGCGCTCTCCACACCCAGGTAGCCCATGGCATAAGGGTTCTGGACGATGAGGGCATCCACCGAGCCCTCCTGCAGTCCGTCCACGGTCTCCACATTGGAGTCAAAGCCCACGAGGAAAACCGTGTCCGAGAGGCCCAGCTCCTCTACAGCCTGAGCGGCACCCACGCTGGTGGGCTCGTTAAAGGCCAGCAGCACGTTTATCTCCGGGAACAGATTCAGCATTTCCACGGTATCGTCCCGGGCGGGTTCCGCATCCGCCAGGGTATTTATGACGGAAACTATCTCCGCCCTTCCGCTTTCCTCCAGCACATCCAGAGCGCCCTGCTGGCGTTGCTGGCCGTTGGCGCTGCTGATGTCATAATTCACCACGCCCACCTTCAGCTTCCCCTCCACTCTGTCCAGGGCGGCCTGGGCCGCCATTTCTCCGGCGGCATAGTTGTCGGTGCCTATGTAGGTGCACACCATCTGGGAGGCAACGCCGCTGTCTATGGCTACGATCTTCACTCCGGCCTTGGCGGCCTGGTCGATGGCGGAGGCGTTGTTCTCATAGTCGATGGCGGAGAAAACTATGGCCTCTGCCCCATCCTCCACTGCCTGGGCGACCATGAGGTTTTGCGTCTCATAGTCCTCTTCTGTCTCCGGGCCGATGATGCTCAGTTTCATGTTATACTCCGCAGCGGCAGCCTCCGCCCCGGCAAAGACCGACAGCCAGAATTCCGTCTGGGTGGACTTGGCCACCAGGGCCACGGTGTGCTGCCGGGAGTATTCCCCGCTTGAGCTGCATCCCCCCAGCAGCAGTGTGAACAGCAGGGCCGCCAGCAGGGCGGAAACTCTATTTATCCTCATATTCACCCTCCTGTATCTTGGGCATGCGTATCTCCACGCAGGTGCCCACGTCCGGCTCGCTGGTGATATGCAGGCCGTACTGCTTGCCGAAGTATATTTGCAGCCTGTCATTTACGTTTCTGATGCCTATGCCGGTGCGATCCTTGGGCCCCTGTTCCAGGATGGATTCGATAAGCTCCCGGCTCATTCCCACCCCGTTGTCCCTGACGGTAAATACTATGTCCTCCCCGTCCTGTCTCACCTGAACGGTTATGCGCCCCTCCTCCACCAGCAGATCCAGGCCGTGGTTTATGGCGTTTTCTATAATGGGCTGGAGGGTGATCTTGTTGCAGTAGTAATCCAGGCAGGCCGGGTCCACGTCAAATTCATAGGTAAACTGGTTTTTATATCGGTATTTCTGTATTTGCAGATAGCTCTCCGCGTGCTGTATCTCCTTGGATATGGGGATGAGCTCATGGCCCTTGCTGATACTGATGCGGAAAAGCCGCGCCAGGGCGTGGACCATTTTCACCGCGTCGGCGTTGCGGCCCTGCTCGCACATCCAGGCGATGGAATCCAGGGTGTTATACAGGAAGTGGGGATTAATCTGGGCCTGGAGGGCTTTGAGCTCGGTCTTGCGCAGATTGATTTCCTCTTCCCTCACGGTGCTCATGAGCTGCTGTATCCGCAGCACCATATGCCGGAAGGAGCCGGAGAGTTCCTGCACCTCCCGTGTGCCTCCCACGGGGCGGTACGTGAAGTGGTCGGCATCCCTCTCAAAGCTCCCCATGGCCTCGGCCAGAGCCCGCAGGGGCTGGGCCAGCAGCCGGGACAGCAGCCAGCTGGTGAGCAGGGCCGCCAGCAGCACCGCCGCCCCAAGCAGTATTGTCAGGCGTATCATATCGCTGACGTTGCGGTTTACCAGCTCGTCCACATAGCTGACGCCCACTACCCGCCAGTCGCTGTCCGGAACGCTGGTGACGGCGTATATAACCGTGTCGTCGGCATAGGAGCCGTCTTCCAGGGCGGCCAGGGCGGCGCTGTTTTCGGTTTTCAGCCCGGCATACAGCAGCTGCTGCTGGGGATGATAGACAATACCGCCCTCCCCGTCCATGAGGAAGCAGTAGCCCCTCTGGCCTATACTCACATTGTTTATATAGCTTGATATGCTGGAAAAGCTGAGATCCAGGGAGACCCAGGCCATACTGTTGCCCTGTTCCAGGGGGGCGGTCATCGTTACCACCCAGGGATAGTAGCCCTCAAATATACTCTCCACGTGGGGTGCGGTCATGTAGGAACTGCCGGTTGAGCGGGCCCTTTCCAGGTCAAAGGAGAGGTTACGGTAAATATTCTCCCGTGGCTCCCTGTCCAGGCACCAGCAGTCCATAAGCTCCCCGGAATGGGAGTAGCCGGTGACGGCCACCACATCCGGCCGGAATATGAGAAAGGCCGTGAGCATACGGTCCCGGTCTTCGTCGCTCTCCAGCAGAGACCACTCCACCATAGACATGGCCTGGTTCATACCCTGGAGGTAGCTGCCCACGGTATTGGACACCTGGGACACCGCCTGGGCGGTGCTGGTGCGGGCACTCTGGACCATGGCGCTGCGGTAGCGGTTCAGGAACAGAATGATACAGCAGCACAGTATCACCGCCACCACCCCCACCACCATGGATACAAGTATGGTGGTGATGCGCAGCCCTGTGCGGGAAACTCCGTCCTTCATACCGTCTCACCCGCCCTTTCCCGCTCCAGCCGCCGGCGCATGGCGTTGGGGGATTCGCCGCAGTATTTCTTGAAGCAGTAGCTGAAATAGTGCTGGTCTATGTAGCCGCAGCGCTGGGCGATCTCGTTGATTTTCAGCTGTGAAGATTCCAGCAGCTGGCGGGCAGCCTCCATGCGCTTGCGTATGAGTATGTTGATAAAAGTTTCCCCGGTGCATTTTTTCAGGCAGGATGACAGGTGGTTCGGGCTCACTGCCAGCATGCCGCTGAGAGACACCAGGGACAGGTCCGGGTCCATATAGTGGCTGTCCAGCGTCTCCAGGGCCCGCTTGCACAGCCGGTTCCCACCGCTGACGGCAGGGGCCAGGTCGTTTATGAACTGGGCGCCGCTCTCGCTTTTATCCCCTTGGCGCAGGGCGACCATGGCCTCCCGGTAGGCGCCGTGGAGAGCGGTGAGGCTGTCCACAGCCCGGCTTATGCCGATGCGGCAGCATCTGCCCAGCACCCTGTCGGCCATCTGGGGTATCTCGTCGGCCAGGATGTGCAGGTATTCTTCAAAGTCGGAGGGATTTCCCAGCAGCACGGAGATCACCTTTCCGGAGGCGAAGAAATGGGCGGCCCGGAAATATTTCGCGGCCAGCCTGTCCACGGAGGACACGAAGCTGGGTGCGGTACAGTTGCTCCCATCCTCCCTGAACAGGTTGGACACCATGACCACATAGCCGGGGCTGTCCCCCATATCCCGCAGCAAGCCGCATCTGTAGGCGTAATCCCTGGCCTGTTCCTCCTCCGCCTCTCCGTAACCGTCCAGCACCAGTGACATGAGCATGGCGGTTTTCAGCTCCATGCCCCCATGGCGTGGGAAACTCTGGCGGAACATGGCGTATTGGGAATCTATTTTTTCCCGGATGATGTGCAGCTCCCTGCACAGGCCCTCCATGGTCAGGGGCTTGAGCATATAGCTGATGATATTGTACTGGATGGCCTGCTTGGCATATTCAAAATCGTCATGGCCGCTGAGGAAGGCGATGTTTGTGGCAGGGCGCACCTCACGCACCTGGCGGGCCAGTTCTATTCCTGAGATAAAGGGCATACGGATATCGGTCAGGAGCAGGTCAGGTTCCAGCTTCTCCACCAGCTGCAAGGCATCCAGCCCGTTGCTGGCGTTGCCCACCAGCCTGAAACCGCATTCCTCCCAAGGGATCATGGTACATACCGCTTCCCTCAGCTCGTCCTCATCGTCTGCCACGATAACGGTGTATAATGTCTTGTCCGCCATGGCGGCCCTCCTATCTCTCTATGGCATCTACCCGGTGCCGGGTTTGACATTTTTTTGATTATACCAGAAATTTCCCTCAACTACAATTCTTTATGTCCTATACGATTTTTATAAATACTAAAAATAGTATATTATTATAAATGTAGACAGGCAAGCACTTTTTCGCTTTAAACCGTATACTTCTTTCAAAGGTGCTCCCTCTGCGGAGGGGGGCTGCCCGCGTCGGGCTTGAGGCTGTCGAAAAAGCCTCGCAGAGTTTTTTCGCCGCAGCGAAAAAATAAATTCAATCGTTTTCTGCGGCGGCGTGTACGTCGCGGAAAACACTTCTCACGGAGCGAAGTGTCGAATTGTGCGCCTTCGGCGTACAACCGAGGCATGAAGCGAAGTGCAAGCTCTTTTTTGTCAAAGAAGGCATGCCTTCTTTGACAAGCTGAGCCCGGCGGCAGGAGGCCGTCGGGCTTACATATAATGGACAGCGGGGCTAAACTTTCATAGCTCCATGACCCGGGCTCTTTTGAAGTAACGCCAGTCCAGGGCCTGGCCGCAGCGGTCGCAGTAATTCTGGTATTCCCGATCCATGGTGCGGCCGCATTTCGGGCATATGGGATAGCTGCTGGCCTTTGGCCCGCTGCCTATCAGGCGCACGGTGCGCACGGCCATGGGTACCCGGTAGCTCTCCGCTCTCAGCGCCTCATCCATGCCTCTGCCTGCCTTTCATTTTGGTGGGCACTCCGCAGGCATACAGAATATCGGACATGCGCAGCATATCCTCTATAAAGGGTTCAAACAGGGGATGCATTTTCTCCCGTCCGGGCAATTCCGTTTCCGGTGTGCCCGACACCAGCTCCGCCACACTGACCCCCAGCTTTTCCGCCAGCAGCTCCAGGGTGTCCGCTCTGGGGTTGGAATGGGCCTTTACATAGCTTTGCAGTGCGGTGCGGGAAATGCACAATTCCTCCGAAGCCTCCTCCAGGCTCAGCCCCCTCTCTTTCATAATGGTCTGTATTGTGGCCGCCAGGTTATCTCGTATCTTCAAGCAAACCACCTCCTTATGCTAAGCATAAAAAAACGGCGCCTTGGGGTAAATGCCAACATAATGGCAGACGGGCCAATATAAAGGCAGGCGGCCTTATCGGCGCCGGAGAGCGCCTGCCGGGCCATGGACCGGCCCTCCCTCCGGAGCCCGTCCGCCCCTGGGGAGAGGGGCGCGCTCCGGTCTCAGAAAAACCCCCTGCAATTTTTACTCTTGCAGGGGCGGGGGCTGCCGCTCTCTTATTCACTAATGTAGTGTAGCGAAGCGGCCGAAATTGGACATAATTTCTTAAATTTTTTCAAAATAGCGAAAAGCACAAAACCAGGCTTGTGGTTTTGTGCTTTTTGCTAGGGGATTTATAGGCAGGATATCTGTTTATACAACTATCTTTTAATTTATGGACCTACTGAAGTAGTATGAACATATGTAGTGCTTTCTCCATCCTTTACAGCATAGAACGTAATATTGGCATAATATTTTTCTCCATCAGTTCCTGGATAGTCTACACTACTCATATAAGAGTAATTATCCTGTGTTAACATTGTAACGTATGCATCTGAATAAAATGTCTTTTTAAAGGCACCATTTGAAGAATACAAATCTATCTGACTGGCACCTATAGTTGAGCATTCTCCTTTTGCTAACACATAAAATGTAATTATTATATTGCCATTCCCACCATCACCTATACTACCGTATGTATAGCTTATTATTGGGTTAGACCTAACATCCCATGCAAAAGCTGGCACACTTAAGCAGAAAGAGAATATTAGTGCTAAAGCAATTACTGTAATTATTTTCTTTCTCATAACGTTTTCTCCCTATCCAATGGATTTTATTACTTTCTCTATTTCACTTTTTGGAAGACCTGTTATAAGTCCTTCTATCCTTCCATTTACCCATGCAACAACACTCTCTTCATTATTTTCGAAAACGTAGTATAGAATTCCTTTAAAATTAATAATGTCTGGGGAATTCTTGTCCTTCTGGGATTGTCCAAAATCTATTTTTTCTCCATGGATAATATATAGAAAAATGATTTCATCTTTTCCATTAGTTAAATTAATATCACAGCTAAACATGTCTTTACTTTGGTAGATGTTCTCACTCACCAGCTCATAGCCCTCGGGCAGATAGCCGGGTATGACCTTCTCCGTCACTCCCTGTCTCTCCAATTCCTCCGCAAGCCCTGCCAGCTGTTGGGGTACGCCCTCTGTCCCCGGTTCCCCCGGCCTCACAAAGGTAAAGGTCTCCTGCGTCCAGCCGGCGATAGCCTGCAGCACGTCTATTCCCGCCGCATAGGCCCCTGCCGAGCCAAGGACAAGCAGCCCGGCAAATACCGCGGCCAAGCCTGCCGCCCGCCTCGCCAGGCGGCTGCCGCCGTGGCCGTGCTTCCTCTCCCGCTCCTCAGGGTCCCTCAGATATCCCTCGCTGAAACGCTCCCAGCCCTCTTGGGCTGTGCCCACGTTTTCCCTGATGCTCAGGGCATCCCGCTCGGTAATCACCTCCAGTATGTATTCCACCAGTTCCGGGTCGGCCCCGTCACTGTCCAGCAGGAAGTCCGCCCCCAGTATCGCCTCCAGCTCTTCTGTGGACATGTCCCTGTATTTTGAAAAGTCCCCGTTGCAAGGTTTGGTGTCTGTGCCCATTACCTGGTTCCACCTTTCAATTATGTAGTGTCCGCATCCGGTCAAAATTGGACATTTATTTTTCCATTTCTTCAAAAAAATTTTTAAGCCTCTTTTTAGTCCGCTCTATTCGCTTGCGACAGGCCCACACGCCCATGTCATACATTCTGGCCACTTCCCTACTGGTGTAGCCGTTTACCGCCACCTGCACGAAGATTTCAAAATCCCTCCGGTTCATATCCCTTGGCCTTATATGCTGCAGGCTCTCCTCCATGGGCGCCGCATACAGCAGCTTCTCCCCGTCCTCCGGCATCATGCATATTATCCTCTCCCGGCGCAGTCTCTCCCTCATCATGTTGCGCAGGACGTTCTTCATTATCTCCATCAGCCAGCCCAGAGGGCGCTCCACCTTGTTTATATCATCGGCCTTGCGGCAGGCCACTTCAAAGGTCTTCTGCACCGCATCCTCCGCCAGCTGCCAGTCGTGGAGTATGCTGTAGGCATAGCGGTTGAGATTTTCATAATATTCCATATACAGCAGCTCAAACAGCTTTCTCTGAATCGTATTCATCCCGCAAACCTCTCGGCTAATTTTTAATATATCAAATTATAAATTTATCTTAGAATATTTACAAGCGTAGTATATTTGGGGTAAAACTATAGAGGGTAATATAAATACCCTCTATCCTCCAGCATATATCTATTCGTTGTACAATTCGATGATTTTAAGCACCGCTTTTTTCTGTTCCGGGGAGAGCAGCGCCCAGCCGTCAAACAGTTCCTTCAGCTCCGGCGTCAGTTCCACCATGTCGTTCTCGGAAAAGAACTGGGCCAGGGATATTCCCAATCCCTGGCATATTGCCTCCAAAGTCGAGATCGACGGCATGGTGTTGCGCCGGAATATGTTGGCAAGAGTGGATTCGGATAAGTTGCATTTTTTCGCCAGTCGGTAGGCCGTCCAACCCTTGCTGTCCAGCAACTGCTGGAGTCTTTTTTGCGCGTCCATATAACACCCGCCTTCCGGAAACTATTTTACCGTTCCAGTTGGCGCTTTTATACCGTTAATATGTACTTATTTTACAGTTAAATTGAATTATATGTTACAAATCGCCTGGATTGGTCATCGTCCGTCTCCCATGCCGTAAAAGTACAGGAAGCGGCGCAGCTCAAGGCAGGCCGGTGCAGCCAGCAGCCTTTGCTTCTCGCCCTGTTCCAGCAGCTGTCCCTCGTGGAAAAACAGCAGCATATCCGCCACGCGCTCCGCCTGGGGCAGGCTGTGGGTGATGAGCACCAGGGTGCAGCCGGTGCGGCGGCAGTAATCGGCCATCAGCCCCTCGGCTTTCAGGCTGCTCTCCATATCCATGGCGGCAGTGGGTTCGTCCAAAATCAACAGGTCAAAGTCCTTCATCATTAGCCTTGCCAGGGCCATCCTGGCCGTCTCCCCGCCGGAGAGGGACTTTGCCCCCTTATCCGCCAGCTGCTCTATTCCCAGGGCATCCATAAGGCTTTCGGCCCTGGCCCTGTCCCGGCTGCCCAGCATAATATTCTTTTTGACGCTCATGCGGAAGGCATAGTTTTTCTGGGGCATGTAGCCCAGGCTCAGGCCCTTTTCCGTCTTTGGGCCCGGCTGATCCGCTGACGTTATCCCCGCCAGGACCTTTGCAAAGGTGGATTTTCCGCTGCCGTTGGCGCCAATTACGCCGTATATCTTTCCCCGCTCCAGCTCCAGCCCCGGCAAATCCAGCACCCGGCGGCCGCCGTAGCTCTTGGTAAAAGACTGTATCTTCACCGGCTCAGCCCCCTTTGCAGCAGTGATACGCCCAGATTGACCAGCAGGGACAGGCACAGCAGTATCATCCCCAGGGCAATGCCCAGGGAGAAATCCCCCCGGTTGGTATACTGCATTATGGCGGTGGTCATTACGTTGGTTTTCCAGGCTATGGCCCCGCCCACCATGGACACCGCACCCACCTCCGCAATGGCCCGGGAAAAGGCCAGCAGGTAGGCCGAGCATATCTGATAGCTGCACTCGTTCATCAGCAGGGCCAGGGTTTTCCCGCCCCCCAGGCCCAGGCCCCTTGCCGTCTCCCGCACCGCCGGGGCCAGGGAGGCCACGTAGCTCTCCATGCTGCCCACCACTATGGGCGTTATGAGCACCACCTGGGCCAGCACCATTATCTCCACCGTGAACAGCAGCTTGAACTGGCGGAAGGGGCCCACCCCGGAAAAAAGCATGTAGAATATCAGGCCGCACACCACCGGCGGCAGGCCCATCAGTGTGCGGTTCAAAATCAGCAGCACACCCCGGCCTTTGAAGCGGCAGGCCCCCAGCCACACGCCCAGGGGCAGCCCTATGAGCAGGGCCAGCAGGGAGCTGGCAAGGCTCATGCGCCCAGTGACGGAGAGTATATTGCAAAGCTCCCTGTCGGCCGTGAGTATAAGTTCCAGGGCCTTTTCCGCTGCACTTGTCATCTTCTCACCTCTCTGAGCAAATTTCCCCAGAAAGAGCCTGGCTCCCCCGGGGAAATTTCGTATCATCCGTATTCAGCTTCAGGCAGCCTGTCCGCCGTTGGCCGCAAAGGCCAGGAAGGTGGCCTTGTCGGTAAGGATGTAGGCCCCCATCTCCTCGGCCATCACCAGGCAGGTGCCCATACCCGCATTGGCGGAGATGTACCAGTCGGTGTAATCGGCAAAGGATTCCGCCTCGGCGCTGATGCCCAGCTCCTCCGGCCAGAGGGACAGCTCCTTGGTGTGAGTGCCGGAACCGTCACCCCGGGAGATAAAGCTATATTTGCCCTCCGCTATGGCGGCAAAGGCATCCTTCACACTGGGGCAGTCGGCGGCGCCGGCCGGGTCGGCAGAGGGGCCGCAGAGCACGAAGTAGTTATAGATGAAGGACAGGCGCTCAGTCTCAAAGCCCTCCAGGCAGCGGGCATAGCCAGCCTCCACAAAGGCCTCCTCCTGGGACTTGGAATGGACAAGGATAAGGTCTGCGTTGCCGTACTGGGCGGCGGCTATGGCTTTGCCCGTACCGGCGGACTGGACTTCCACCGTGTAGCCGTATTCCTCCTGGAAGATGGGCAGAAGGTAGCCCAGCAGTCCCGAGTCGTTTACGGAAGTGGTGGTGGACAGGCGCACGGTCTTTGTCTCCTCCGTGGCGGGGGCTATCTCCCCCTCATATACGGGGGCCTCATCCAGCACATAAAAGAGCTTTTCGCCGTAGTCCTCCACGCCGTAATTCCCTGCCAGCTCCAGAGCCTCCGGGCTCAGCAGCCAGCGTACAAGGGCCTCTGCCCCCGCTGCATTCACTGCCACATCCCCAACCGGGTTCCCGTCGGCATCGGTAAAGGGGGCCTCAGGGGAGGCGGCAATGAGGGTGTAGGTGTTGAGCATGCTCTCGTCCTCCTCATAGAGGATACATGTGTCCACTGAGGCGGCGGCTTCTGGGGCCTGCTGCTCCTCCTGGGCGGCAGGCCCCTGGGCGGGGCTCTCCTCCGCCGGGGTCTCGCTCCGGGCCCCGCAGGCGCAGAGGGCAAAACTCATACACAGAGCCAATAAAAGTGCAAGTATCTTTTTCATTCTTTCCTCCGTAGAAATTCCGGTTTATCTATGCTTTTCGGATATATGGAGGGATTATACCACAGAAACGGCACTCTTTCAACTTTTTCTCCTTTTCTTTTCCCCTTCCCTGAGGTATAATTGCCCCGGGCTTGACCCAAGGAAAGGACGGGATGTAAATGGGCATGACCATGCCTTCAATGGATCTGTGGATGAAAGCGGCCAAGGAGCACGAGAGCGCCCCGCAAATAGGCATGTATCTTTTTCACAACGGCGTGGTGCGCCGCAGCCCCAAGGCCCAGGTACGGGGCCTGGGCGGCAGTGCCGAACCCGTTACCGGCATGTTCTTTTCCTACGACAAGGAAAAGGTGGATGCCGCCGTTGCCGACGCCTATAAGATGGAGGGTATCTACTATATACGGGTGTGGCTCAATGAGGGTGAACTGAAAACCGGGGATGACATCATGCTGGTGCTCATAGGCGGCGACATCCGTCCCCGGGTGGTAGAGGCCCTGCAATATCTGGTGGGGCGTCTCAAAAACGAGTGTGTCACCGAAAAGGAACTCAACTGAACATACATAAAGTCCCGGCCGCGATGGTCAGTAAATCGCGGCCGGGACTCTATGCTTATGCTCCTGCCCTGGCTATCTGTCCCCGGCGCAGTTTGCGCTGCCCTCTCCCTGGAGCATCTCCAGGCCGTGGGCCATGGGTTCCAGCACCGCCAGCAGGTTTTCCTGGGCAGCCTTTCTGCTGCCCGGCAGGTTCACTATCAGGCTGCGGCCCCTTATCCCCGCCGCCGAACGGGACAGGCAGCCCCTGGGGGTTATCTTCATGCTCTCGGCCCTCATGGCCTCCGGTATGCCCGGGGTCAGGCGCTCCACCACCTCCAGGGTGGCCTCCGGAGTAATGTCCCTGGGGGAAAAGCCGGTGCCTCCCGTGGTGAGCACCAGGGCAATGCCCAGCTCGTCGGCACACTTTAAAAGCTCCGCCTTTATAAGCTCCCGCTCATCGGGCACCATGGCGGTGTACTCCACACGGAAGCCCTTCTCCTCCAGGAGCCTGCACAGGTTCGGGCCGCTGGTGTCCTCTCGCTCCCCCCTGTAACCCTTGTCGCTGACGGTTATCACTGCGGCACTGTAGTTCATATCCCTGCCTCCCTCTCAAAATCTCCGTGGACACCGCCGCTCTTTCGTATAAGGCGGATGTCATCTATCACCATGTCCTTCTGCACGGCCTTGCACATGTCATACACCGTGAGAGCCGCGGCACTCACGGCGGTGAGGGCTTCCATCTCCACCCCGGTCCTGCCGTCGCAGCTCACCGTGGCCTCTATCTCCACGGAGAGGCGCTCACGGTCCAGACAGAGCTTCAGGTCTATGCCGTCAATGAGTATGGGGTGGCACATGGGGATCAGCTCCGGGGTGCGCTTTGCCCCCATCACGCCGGCCACCTGGGCCACCGTGAGCACGTCCCCCTTTTTCATGCCTCCGCTCTCTATGAGCCGGAAGGTCTCCTCATTCATCAGCACCCGGCCCGCCGCCGTTGCGCTGCGCCGGGTCGGTGGCTTTTCCCCCACGTCCACCATCTTTGCCCGGCCCTGGTCGTTAAAATGGGTGAAGTCTCCCATGCTCAGCCTCCTATCTGGTTCATGTTCCGCCCGGCGTGGCTGCGGTTGTCTGCATCCAGCAGCCCGTGCCAGGCGGGCTTTTCGTATATCACCTTTTCCATCACCCTGCGCATCTGCTCAAAGTCCAGGCCCTTTATGGGGTACTCCCTGTCCGAGTGGAGACAGGGTTTCAGCTTCCCGTCCGCCGTGAGGCGTATGCGGTTGCACTCGGCGCAGAAGTGGGCGTTCACCGGGCTTATAAGCCCCACGTTCCCCAGGGCCCCCGGCAGCCGGTAGAGCCTGGCCACCCCGCCGTCCGGCTCCACGCTCTCCAGCTCCGGCAGCTGCTCCAGCACCCGGGTATAGGGTATGAAGGCTTCCCTGCCGAAGTCCCCGCCGTCATACATGGGCATCATCTCTATGAAGCGCAGGTCTATGGGATAGTACCTTGTCAGTTCCGCCAGGGTTCCTATCTCGTCGTCGTTGAAACCGCCTATGAGCACGGTGTTGATCTTTATTTTTTCAAAGCCCGCCTCCAGAGCGGCCCTTATTCCGGCCATTGCCTGCTCCAGCCGACCTATCCGGGTTATATAGGCATACTTCTCCCCGTTCAGAGTGTCCAGGCTGATGTTCAGCCGACGGACTCCCGCCTCCCGCAGAGGTTTTGCCAGCTCCGGCAGTCTGAGCCCGTTGGTGGTCAGGCAGACTTCCCCTATCCCCTCCACCGCCGCAGCCCGGCGGCAGATGGACAGTATGTTCTTTTTAACCAGAGGTTCGCCCCCTGTAATGCGCAGCTTGTTCACGCCCAGGGAGGCGGCGGCCTCCACCGCCCTTATCATCTCGTCCTCGGTGAGCATATCCTCATGGCTCTTTTTGCACACGCCCTCCGCCGGCATGCAGTAGCGGCAGCGGAGATTGCACAGTTCCGTCACCGAAATGCGCATGTAATTTATCTGCCGCCCGTATTGATCCGTCATTCCCCTTCCCTTCCTCTCGCTATCCTCAGTCAAAGCCGCTCTCTACGCTCCGGCTTTTAAAAGTCGATCTCTATAAGCTCCCCCGGATTCTCCAGGGTATAGCCCCCCAGCTCCTCCATCCGTTTTCGGAAAGCGGGGCTTTTCAGTGTGGATACAAGCTGCTGTACCAGCGGCTCATCCCAGGACTGTTCATTTATCAGCAGGTCGTATTCCTCGGTGCATACCGGCAGGAAATCCAGTCCGTACAGCTTTGCCGCCGAAAAGATTCCCATGCCCGCATCCGCCGAGTCCCCGGCTATCTGTGCCGCCACACTGGTGTGGGTCAGCTCCTCCCGCTCATATCCGTAAATTTTTCCCGGGTCCAATCCCTCTCTACGGCACAGGTAATCTGCCAATATCCTGGTTCCCGAGCCCTTCTGCCGATTTACATAACGTACATTTTCTTTGATTATGTCTCCAAATCCCCTGATTCCCAGGGGGTTGCCCTTCTGCAGCATGAGCCCCTGGGTACGCCCAACGCAGCGCAGCAGCTTCACTCCGCCTCTGGGGAAGTATTTTTTTATATAGCTTATGTTGTATTCTCCGGTTTCCGTATCCAGCAGGTGGCACCCGGCGGCGTGAGCCTCTCCCCGGCGCAGGGCCATTATACCGCCCATGGAACCCACATGGGTGGAACTCATGTAGACCTCCGGGTTTGCTAGGTGCATCAGGTTCGCCGCCTCATCCAGCAGCGGGTCATGGCTGCCGATGATAACCAGAGTGTTCTTCAGCCTGTCCTCCCGGCTCAGCAGCCGCAGCTCCACCTGCTCCCCTGCCTCATAACCCTCCAAGCCCTGGGGCACGGTCAAAATTCCGTCGGCCTTCACAAAGGAACTGACCACACCGCTGCCCCGGCTTAGAGGTGAAGCAATGAGCCTGCTGCCCACATAACCCAGGCGCACTCTTACGAACTCCCGGTATTTGAGGCCGGACACCACCGGCCGGGCCAGGGTGGCAACAGCCTTTTCCTCCCGGCGGGCAGAGCGGTAAAACCAGCGGTCTATAAGGGGTTTGAGAAACTCCTCGACCACTATTATGCCGGACACCGGATAGCCCGGTACTCCCAGCACCGGCGTGCTGCCCACGGCCCCCAGAATGGCAGGCTTGCCCGGCTTTATGGCTATGCCGTGGCACAGCACCCGGCCCAGGGCCTCTATGGCCTCGGCGGAATAGTCCTCCCGTCCTGCAGAGGAGCCAGCGTTCAGTATGACGATGTCGCACTGGGATGAAGCCTGCTTCAAAGCCGCCTTTATCTTCTCCGGGTCATCCGGTACTATGGGATAGCAGCGGCTCTCCGCCCCCCATTCCTTCACCATTGCGGAAAAGATGGAGGAGTTGAACTCCAGTATGTCCCCGGGCTTGGGGTCGGGGCAGGGCGGCACTATCTCATCCCCTGTGGGTATAATGCCCACCAGCGGCTTTTTGAGAACCTGTATCTCCGTGACTCCCCCGGCTATCATGGCGCCTATGGCGGCGGGCCGTACCTCCATATGGGCGGGCAATATCATTTCCCCTGCACATACATCCTCTCCTATCTGGCGTATGTGCTGCCAGGGGGCTGCAGCTGCGTGGAGGCTTATGGAGCCGTCATGCTCCCTCACAATGTCCTCCACCATGATTACCGCGTCCATTCCCTGGGGGATAGGGTCCCCGGTATCCAGTTCCACAAACTTGTCCGGCCCAAGCTTCACCGGCGTGGTCTCCGTCGCGCCGAAGCTGTCCGCCGCCCTTATTGCCACGCCGTCCATGGCGCTGGCGGCATAGTGAGGCGCACAGATATGGGCGTATACCGCCCCGGCAGTTATTCGTCCGCAGGACGACTGCACCGGCACAGACTCGCGTCCCGGGATAAATCCCATTTCTTCAATAAAAGTCGTATATTTTTCTCTCGCCTGCTCCAGAGGCAGATTGGTCAAATATTTAAAAGGCATTAAAAGTCCCCCACGCTAAGCTGTATCTCCGCGCCCTCGTGCATTCCCTCACAGTCGCTGTCTATGCAGAAGTAGGCATCCGCACCTGCAAGGTCGCTTATAAGCCCGGACTTGCTGTGTATGGGCCAGGCGATCAATTTCTCTCCCTGCTTTTCCAGTCTCACTCCCTGGTACTGGGCCCGGCCGTGGTTTGCACTGACGCTCCTGGCCAGCCGGGCAGTCACCGTGAAGCTGCGCTGCTGCCGGCCCATGAGCTTTGCAAGCAAAGGGAGCACAAAGACCCGGGCCACAAACCATGCCGCCGCCGGGTGCCCGGGCAGCCCCACCACCGGCTTTCCCTCTATTCTGCCAAGGATCGTGGGTTTTCCCGGCTTGATGGCTATGCCGTGGAGCAGCAGCTCCCCCATATCCTCGATTATCCGGGAAGCTGCGTCCTTTGCTCCTACGCTGCTGCCTCCCGACATCAGCACTGCATCGCATTGCTCAAGGGCGCTCCCCAGCACCTGCCGGAGCTTCTCTTCGTCATCAGGCACGATACCGTAATTCACCGTACGCACCCCAAAAGCCACAAGCAGGGCACTGAGCATAGGGCCGTTCACATCCCGCACCTGTCCGGCTTTCGGCTCCTCTCCCGGCGCCACCAGCTCATCACCTGTGGAAATCACCCCCACGTAGAGCTTTTTCACCACCGGTACCATGGGCCTGCCAATAGCCGCCAGGGCACCTATATCCCGGGACGTTAGCACCCGGCCCTTTTTCAGCAAGAGCTTCCCCGGGTAAACGTCGTCCCCTCGGAATATCATATTCTCGCCCGGCGCCACAGGCTTTAAGACAGCGATCAACCCGTCTCCGAAGTCCTGGGTATGCTCCAGCATAGCCACACAATCTGCCCCAGCGGGTACGGCGCCGCCTGTGGGCACCGCCCGGCAGCAGCCCTCACCCAGCTCCGGTCCGGCGGCCTGCCCCATAAGGATTTCCCCGCTCTGCTCCAGCATAGCCGGTATTGATTCGGAGCAGCCGAAGGTATCCCTTGCCCGCAGAGCATAGCCGTCCACGGTAGAGCGGTCAAAGTCAGGCACATATTCCCCGGCGTAAATGTTCTCTGCCAGTACCCTGCCCAGAGCCTGTTCCAGAGGCAGAAGTTCCCGTAGCCCGGGCAGTTCCCGGAATTCACAGTCTATTATATTAAGCACTTCCTCCGGGGTCTTTACATTGAGCATTACACACCTCCGCCGTACTTCAAAAACGCCCTTTCCGGGCCACAAATCACTTTTCAGTATTTTTATATAATTATACCTCTCTCGCCTGGCGTACACAAGCCCTTAAAAAAATCCCCGACTATACCCGGGGATTTATCTCCGATTTTTGTTAAAAAGTCCCTTTGAAAAAATTTTCTAACGGGTTTATAATCTAATCAACAACGTGTGGCTCAGTGCGTAATTCCGGTTGCGCTGAGCCACACGTTATTTTTATCGCAAGGAGTTGTGAAAATATGAAACGAGTAAAGGCCGCCTGCATTTGTCAGACACTGCATTTCATGCTGAAAGAGGACATGAGCCGGGACTATGCTCTGTCACTGGTCAAGCGGGAAGTTGAGCAGTACAAAAAATGGCTGGAGCAGGGCTCATCCAAATACCGAATCGTAGAAGAAACCCGGCAGGAGGACGGCTCGGTGATCATTAAGGTTATCCGCCAGTATAATGCCGTACCTGTGGGAAATTATCTTGATTAAAGCAAACGTGTGCGGCCTGCCGTAAAAGGGGCCGCACACTTTTTCAATGGAGGATCAGCACAATGGACAATTCAAATCTGTATCTTGGGACAGAAAAGATAGGAAAGCTGATGAAGCAGTACACCATCCCCTGCATCATCTCCCTTCTGGTGGGAGCTCTTTACAACATCGTAGACCAGATATTTATTGCCAACGCTTCTTATCTGGGCTCTTACGGCAATGCGGCAAATACCGTGGTCTTTCCTCTGACGGTGGTGGCCCTGGCCCTGGCCGTCATGATAGGCGACGGCTGCTGTGCCTATGTGAGCATATGCCTCGGCCAGGGCGAAAAGGAGAGGGCCCGGCACAGTGTTGGCAATGCCATCGTCCTGAGCATTGTCGTCAGCCTGGTTCTTACCGCCCTGTACCTCGGTTCCCAAAACGGGCTTATCAGTCTTTTCGGCGGCACTGTGAATCAGGAGACTTTTGACTATTCCAGAGAATACTTTTTCTATATCTGCCTTGGCATCCCTTTTTATATGTTCGGGCAGGCCATGGGCAAGGCAGCGGCCTCCACAGCCCTGTCCATGATCCGGGAAGTGGTGTTCGGTGTGGGCTTTGCCCTTTTGCTGCCGGTCTTTTTCGGGCTGGACGGCATACTGCTGTCCATGCCGGTATCAGACCTGCTCAGTTTTATTATTGCCGTCTTTCTGATAATCTCCAGCTACAGGGAACTGGGGCGGGACAGAACTTCCCTGCCCTTGAGCCGCCCGGTGTCCCTCACATGAACAGGGATACCGCACAATAGACCAGCAGCAGAGCCATGATGGAATTTACCAGCTTGGCGTGCCTGGAGAAAATCAACTTGAAAAGGGAGCCGAAGGCTGACCAGCACAATGTAAACACAAAGCCGATAAAGGCCAGCAGCAGGGCATACCCCGCCAGAGGCAGGATCTGGCCCTGGTACACAGGCAGTATGTAGGCTTCCATTGACATTATGCCGTATATGTAGATCTTGGCATTGACAAACTGTAAAAACAGCCCGGACAGGAAGCCCTCCCTGGCCTGGCCCTCCTCTATGCTGCCGCTGCTGCGGAAAGTCTCCCAGGCCAGGTACAGCATATACGCCGCCCCCAGCAGCAGCATGGGCAGTCTTATCTTAGGTATCAGCGCTCCCAGCAGCTCACACAGCGCCGTGCAAAACAGCATCACTACGGAAAACCCGGTCCATATCCCCAGGTTAAAGGGCAGGGCGGCTTTGAAACCTTTGCGTGCCCCGTTGGACATGGACATGATATTATTTGGCCCGGGAGTGGCCGCCGTGATAACGGCATAGGTGAGAAAGGAAAACCAGTTGAACATGATTGACAATGCCCCCCGTCGATGTTAGTATGTTGAAACAACAGTCCACTATATTGTTTTCTTGTATATAATACTATTAGTCTAATATACTGTCAATAGCCGGGAGGAAATAAAATGGATGTAACCAGCACCGTGGCCGCCAACGCCAGAGAGATACGGGAACATAAGGGTCTTACCCTGGATCGCGCCGCTGCCCTCACCGGGGTGTCCCGCAGCATGTTGGCCCAGATAGAAAAGGGAGAGGTCAATCCCACTATTTCCGTGCTGTGGAAGATGGCCAATGGCTATAAAGTTTCTTTTACTTCCCTGGTAGAAAATCGATGCGGTACCGCCTCCGTCTTGCGCCTTTCGGACTCCGAACCCCTGGCGGAAGACAGCGGGCGCTATCTTAACTATCCCATCTTCCCCTTTGACGAGAGCCGCCTTTTTGAAACCTACCGCATAGTTATAAAGGCCGGAGGAGCTCTCAGCGCCCAGGCCCACCTGAAAGGGGCAGAGGAATATATCACCGTTTTTTCCGGCCGGGTGGAAATCTGTGCCGGGGAGGACAGCTTCCTGCTCTCCAAGGGGGACTCAATCCGCTTTGCTGCCGACCAGCCCCACGCCTATAAAAACGCCGGCGAGGACACGGCGGAGCTGAGCATGATAATATATTACAGCCGCTGAAAAATCCGGCCCCGATCGGGGCCGGATTTTGGTTTGTCGAAGAAGACTTTGTCTTCTTCGACAAAAGGGATTGCACTACGCTCCATGCCTCGGTTGTACGCCAGAGGCGTACAATTCGACACTTCGCTCCGTGAGAAGTGTTTTCTGCGACGTACACGCCGCCGCAGAAAACGATTGAATTTATTTTTTGCTGCGGCGAAAAAACTCTGCGAGACTTTTTGACAGTCTCAAATCCGGCCCCGATCGGGGCCGGATTTTTCATAAGTATTTACCTGTCTTTCTACCAAATGGCACAAAGAGCAGCGGCGCAAGGGCGCGCAGTACCCTGGGCAGCAAATCCTCTATATCCATGCCCAGTCTGTAAAGAAGCTGGAGAATAAAAATACTCCACTCCGTGAGTTCTCCCCAATAAAAGTCCAATAATTCCATGTCTGTCCAGGCTTTGAGCATCATGTAAAAATCCAGCATGATCATTAAAAAAGCCGAGAGCAGCAAATCCTTCCGGCTGATTTTCCGAAAGAAGCACAGGCCGCCAATAAGCACAACGGCAAAGAACAGGGTTCCGTGCATTATCAGTAAACGGGTGTTATCCGCACTGATGCTGCCGTCTGGCATGGTGACTATGGTGAGTTGCAGCAAGCACCATACTTCCAGATGGAAGCAAATCCAGCTGGCCGCCAGGCAATAGACCGGTACTCTCCACCAGGTTTTTTCACAGTAACTCCCCCTCTTTAGAACCAAGCTCTCTGCTTCAAAGCCTTTTATCTGAAGACCTTCCAGCCCTTGGGTGAGGCAGAGATATAACCGCTGCCCCGTAGCAGGAAGCGCCAGGGGTAATCCGCCGCCTCCCCGGCATAGTCGATGTTTATCCGTTTGTCGGTGCAGATCTCCGCCTCCGGCCCCTCCACGCTTTCAATATACAACTCATCGCCGCAGAGATCCATGCCGTAGTGCTCCATGCCTATGGCCATGGCCCGGCACAGGTTTCCCGGCCCCTTACAGAGTTTGGTGATATCCTCCGTGCCCCGGCGTCCCGTCATCAGCTCTATACCTTCCACAGGCTCCAAGGCCCGTATAAGTATGGCTTCCGGCCGCTCCTCCGGGGCAGCCACCACGTTCATGCAGCTGTGCAGGCCGTATATCCTGTACACATAGGCAAAGCCCCCGGGACCGTACTGTATAGCTGTGCGCTTAGTACGCCGGGCCTTATAGGCATGGGAACCGGCATCCTCCGGCCCGATATAGGCCTCCGTCTCTACTATTATCCCGGCAGCAAGGCCCTCCGGGCTCCGGTGTACCAGCTTCTTTCCTATAAGCTCCCGAGCCACCGTCAGGCCGTCTCTTAAGTAGAATTCCCGCTCCAGCTTCATGTCAGCTCATCTCTCCGGTTTTGATTTTGTCTATAGGATACAATGGGAATGGTTAAAAATCAACAACAATCCGGGAGCTTCAATGAGGCTCCCGGATGATCTTCTCTTATCAGCTACAAGCTCAGTAGTTTTCGCTCCTCAATTCGAAGTAGCTCTGGGGATGCAGGCAGGTGGGGCAGACTTGGGGAGCGGCAGTACCCACAACGATGTGTCCGCAATTGCGGCACTCCCACACCTTTACCTGGCTCTTTTCAAATACCTGAGCTGTCTCCACATTGTGCAGCAGAGCTCTGTAGCGTTCCTCATGGTGCTTTTCTATGGCTGCTACCATGCGGAACTTGGCAGCCAGCTCAGTGAATCCCTCCTCCTGAGCGGTCTTGGCAAAGCCTTCATACATATCCGTCCACTCATAATTCTCGCCTTGGGCAGCATGTAAAAGGTTCTGGGCGGTATCACCCAGCTCTCCCAGCTCCTTGAACCAGAGCTTGGCATGCTCTTTCTCATTATCGGCAGTCTTCTGGAACAGCTCGGCTATCTGCTCATAGCCTTCCTTCTTGGCCACTGAGGCAAAATAGCTGTATTTATTCCTGGCCTGGGATTCGCCGGAAAAAGCCTCCATCAGGTTCTTCTCGGTTTTTGTTCCGGCATATTTATTTTTGGAAGCGGCGGGAGTCTCTTCCAGCTTTTCAAAAGCCGAGGCGGGCTGCTTGCACACCGGGCATCTGAAGTCATCAGGCAGGCTTTCGCCCTCATAGATGTATCCGCATATGCTGCACTTCCATTTGCTCATTTGTTTTGCGTCTCCTTTTTTCTCTATATTTTCATTGCAGGGTATCAGCTCCAGCAGTTCCCTTACCGCATCCCCCGGGAAACCGGAGGCAGGAGGCTCCTTGGCCCAGCTCTTCAAGAGCTCACGTGTATTGGCGCTCTGGGGCAGCATATATCCCGACTCCCTCAGCAAATCCTCGTTCACCAGACGGACCGACCTCTCCACCGCCTTCATCAGCCGCCCCAATCCCGGTGCCTGCTCATCCCCGGCCAGCTGCCGGGCTACGCTCTCTTGGGCAGCTTTGCTGCCCGCCATGGCCTTTGCCAGAGCTACTACACCATCGGTCTTCTTCTGCTGGGGAGGGTATTCCTCAGGCACCATTGATATGGCGCCGCTGGGGCAGGCATCAGCGCAGACGCCGCAGCCGATGCATTTGCCTGTATCTATTATGCTGTTTTCCGTATCGGTTGCCCCGGTGGGACATACATACAGGCACAAGCAGTCCTTTGTACACAGGCGGAGGTTCCTAACAGCTATCTTCTTCATTCTCAGCGCCTCCCTTACACTTTCTCAAATTTCCAGTCCGGCACCTTGCATACCGGGCAGAGTTTCGGCGGTTCATCCCCAACGTAGACAAAGCCGCACACGGTGCATACCCAAACCTGAGTGTTTTCCAGGAAAGCCTCGCCCTCCCGCTTATACCGACTGAGCAGGGATTCCAGGATGCGGCTCACCTTCTCCCCCCAGACGCAGATGCGCTGGGTTCCCCTGTCTCCCTCCGCCTTGGCGGCAGAGCTGAGGGCGGGATAACCCAGGTTGAGGTCCTTTTTGATAAGCTCCATCAGCTTATCAAAGCCGGGGTCCGGCTCCGCCGGAGCGGCAGCAGAAAAGAAGTCCGCCAGTTCTCTGAACAGCGCCGCCTCCCTGTCCTTATACTGTTTTTCACAGCCCCGGGCCAGATTGGAACACAGGGCCGATAGCTCTCCCGGCCCCAGCTGCTTCATATCTCCACCAAGCTCCACCGGCACGGCAGGGGCCGCAGACTTTTGCTGCTCCTGGGAGAACATATTCTTGTCCGCCCCGCAGAGTGGACAGACCCAGTCCTCCGGCAGCTGCTGGAAAGGCTTGCCCTCCTTCTCCTCATCGTAGACATATCCGCAGATACTGCAGATCCATTTGCTCATGGTCATTCCTCCTTATTTACGTTCTATACTCGCTTATATTAAGGCTCCCAGGTTCTTCCTAAACCGTGTTAGCCTCAAGCTCCTGATAAATCCATCCACAGGCAGACTCAGTTTTCTCCCTGCTCCTCCACCTTTCTTCTACACTCATTGCAGAGATAAAGCAGCTTCAGGTCGTAGGCCAGTATGGGTATGCCGGTCTCCTTTTCCAGCCAGGCAGTAAGATCCGACAATCTGATGTCTGCCAAAGCACCACAGCGCCTGCACAGCAGATGGTCATGGCGCTGTGTACGGTCAAATCTATCCGGCATGCCCTCCACCGACAGCCGTCGTATGTGCCCCTCCTCCGCAAGACGATTGAGGTTGTTGTACACAGTGGCCAGCGCTACCCGGGGGAAGTCACGCCGCAGCCGGTCAAAGACCTGCTCCGCCGTCATGTGGCAGTCCGAGTGCTCCACTATATCCAAAATTTTCTCGGCGTATTTGGTCATCTTCATCATCCGCTTTTTAGAATAATTCTAATTCTTATTGTGCATATTAATTGAAATTTGTCAAGGGCAGATTTGAAGATTTTTTTATTTTTGCGTAAAGGACGACAGAAAAACTGACAGCCCTGGGCGGCTTGCATAGCCGCCCAGGGCTGCCGGTTTTTAATACAGGCGTCAGCTTTTTGGCCTTAGGAGCCTAAAAGCTTTTTAGGTACATATACCGCCGAGGTAAACAATGGAGCTTTCTCCCCGGCAAAATCCCTGCAAGGCTTCTTGCAGCATTTCTTCCATGCTCTCCCTGCCCGATGCAATCCCAAGCCTGACGTCTGCCTCTCAGACGCCGAACCTCGTAATGAGGCCCACCACTATCACCACGGCTCCGGCAATACGGGAGTCTCTGGCCATTTTCTTTTCGTCTCCGGCATATCTCCACTTTGCCGATTCCGGCACTATGGGATGGACTATAAACATCAGCCCAGCCAAGACCCAGCCCACATTGGAGGCTATGGACCAGCCTGTAAGCCGGGCCAAGATAAAACCGAAAAGCACTATGCCCACGGCCAGCCAACACTGTCTTTTATAATTCAGCCTGTCAAAAAGTTTTTTCATAGGTTATAAGCCCCCGTTATCCTTTTAAACTCCATCCCCATCCCCTTTCCGTTCTTTCAGCCACCGCCGCCAAAGGCTTGCCGTCATATAGGCAAAGGCCCCCAGGGAGGCCAGGACAAGTGAGGCAAAGAACAGCTTGTCCCCACTGGACACACCGCTGTTCAGCACTTCATGCAAGGCATATATGAGTAAGGCGCAATAGGCCGTCGCCAGTACGCTGACAATTATATTGACCGGCAGCTGGATACATCTATAAAATTTAGGGAATCTTTTACCCATCCCCCTGTCAAAGGCAAACAGAGCAACGAGGAAAATAATCGTCCAGGCATACATGTTTCAGCCTCCTAGTTTCTGAATCGGCCTTAATAAAAATTATAGCATGGAGGATATAACAAAACAAGCCGGGATAAGCGCCATAGACCTTACCCCGGCAATAGAAACTATTATTTTTCAATACCTGAAAGTCCCTGATGTCAACAAATCTTTTTTACTGCCACAGAGCGTATTTCATATTTGCACCTTATTGGGACGCCGTTGCCAATCCCACTCTCTTTTCAAAATGGCATACTGTACAGTGTTTTCATATCTGGGTGTACCGTCCGGATTTTTCACAAATGACACAAATTCCAGGAAAACTCCCTCACGGCGCATGCCCAGTTTTTCACATAAATGCTGGCTTGAACGATTGTAGTCCTCTGTATAGGCATAGATACGCCTTGCACCCTTTTGTTGAAACAAATAATCAAAAAAAGCATATGCGGCCTCAAAAGCGTAGCCTTTGCCTTGGTAGTTTATATTAAGCATCCAGCATGGGCTGAATGTATCCCTCACGGCATTCTCATCAGCGTGGGGTTCTCCTGTTTCCGGATATGCCTCTATCTCCCCTATCACCTTGCCGCTTTCTTTCAAGACAATGGCAAAATAATACTCAGTCTCTCCGATACGCTTTTTTTTTTTTTTCTCAGCTTCGTCAAGCGAGTTCAGCTTCATGTAGGCGAAGCAGTTCACAGCGGGCTCTCTCAGATATTCATATACATCCGCTGCATCGGTTTGCAAAAATGGGCGTAAAATCAGTCTTTCTGTTTCGATAATCATGTTCTAACACCTCATAAAAAAAAGCAATAACTCAGATTGCTTTATCTTCAATGGCACAGCAGCTGGATTTGAACCGGTGGCGCTTACGCCGCCTTGGCCGCTCTGCGGCCATTATTTTAATTTCAAGAGGCCGCCGGTTCATGCTGCCGCATCTTTATTGCTTCAGGCAATAAAAAAACAGGAAGCATCAAAAGATGCTTCCTGTTGGTCCGAGTGACATTATAGGACTTCAGATTTCCGGGAAACAAAAACCAAATCGAAGCCCAGCGCAAGCGGGTTCGATTTGGAGAGGAGGAGCAAGGGAGCGGGCGGATGACGTTTTTTTGCCGTAGGCATAAAAAATACGTCGGAGCAAAGCGGACTTTGCTCCGACGTTGGTCGGAGTGTAATTATAGGACTTGGAAAAATCCAGTCATATCAATGGTTTTAGCGCAGTAAGCAAGAGGTTTTTATCCCTAAATTTCCCTTTTTAGGATTGCGCCGCCCATTAGGACTACGGGCGGCGCTTCCATACCTCATAATACGAATAGTGTGGAACTTTAGATTGGGTTTTCAAACCCATTGGTCACACTCTCGTAACTGTGGGGTTAATTTTCAATATCATTTTCTGCATGTAACCCTTGCACTTTGGCTGAAACATTGGTCGGCTTACTTTTCCCAATCCCAAGAGGTATAGCCGAATATACTCTTGGGTATACGATGCTTTCTCCCATTAAGAGTGAATAGTCCCGTTTTGCTGCCTGTATAACTTTTCGAGCGTTCTCGTAAAACTCCATGTTTGACAAATACAGGTGTTCAAAATACTGATAAGTTACAAATTGATAATGCGTTATTTCTACGGGGTTCATCGGAAACTCCATTGTTCCAGCTCGTACCATATCCATTTCAGCAATCAATAATGATTCTGGAACATGGTTCTGCCAGTTTCGCATTTTGTTGAACGCTGACAGTAGCTCTGATACTTCAGGCGAGATTGTAGCCAGGGGTATGTCAACACTTCCACGGTTTATCCTCTTTTGAATTTGTTGACGATACTTGAAATATGAAATTGAAGTAGTCTGACAATCACCTAACAAGTTGAGCAAGTAGGACATGACATTATAGGTTTTGTCACATAGTTCGCTATATGTATCGTGCGATATGACCTCTGCATGCTTGTTCTTTTCAAGTTCATCTTTGGTTTGAGTATTATACTTTTTGAATTTATCCATGCAGAGCTCACAGGAAGAGATAATGCGACACAAATAAATACAACAATTTTCCTTGCTATCTAACGGAAATTGTTTTTGCTCCTTTCCCATATCCAGCCTCCATAGTTCCAATCAAGTTATATAAAAATTATATCATATCACATAGGTATTCGCTACCCAAACAGGACTACGGGCGGCGTTTTCATATATCTCAACGAGAAAGGAGGGGTGCTCCCCACTTGCCAGCCATTGGGCTGGCTTTTTCTATTTCACAACGAAGGAGGTTTTTAGGTGGCTGACGATAAAAAGAATATTCCCGACGCCGGGAAGGTAGACGAGCCCCCCAAGCCGGGAAAGGTAGAGCCTGTCAAAGCTGATCCCCCGGTGCAGGATCAGCCCGCTCCGGCCAAGGCGGATGCCTCCGTGGTAGAGGGTGCGTCCAAAGTGGCAACGCCCCCTGCGGCGGAGCAACCGGCTCCGGCGGATAAGGAGGCTCCCAAAAATAAGGACGCTCCTGCTCCGTCTATGGAGGGTGCGCCACCGGGCAAGAACGAGAAACAGACCACGATCCTCGGCATGGGAGATCCCGCCCCTGCTGGAAAGGTGGTGGATTTTACCGCTGCCCGGGATGGGGCGACGAAGGGCAAGCCCCCGGAAAAGGCTGTGGCCCAGGATAAAGACAAGCAGACGGACAAAGCAAAGGATGCGGCCAAGCCCCGCAGGGGCCGCCCACCCAAGGCGGACAAGACGGCCCCCGACAAGGCCAAGCCGCAACCTCGGGACAAAATGTCCCAAAGCAAACCGCCTGCCGGGAAAGGCGCTCCCGCTATGACGAAGGCCCCGGCTGCAGCCGAGCAGCCGCCCGCCCCTCGGGACGCTGCCCGTGGCGTGAAAGAGGAGATTGTCTATCTCAATCTTTCCGAGCTGCACCCGTTCAAAAACCACCCCTTTGGCGTCCCGGACCATCCCGAAATCGATGGG
>CALWWB010000014.1 GCA_944385175.1 uncultured Oscillospiraceae bacterium
AACTCCAACTATAACCGATAGGCCCTTATCCTTCATCCTTTTTTATTCAACTGTCCAATATCTATTGTACTCCTACATGAGCGCTCCCCATCTTCTTTACGCCTTCTTGACTTGAAAGGGAGGGGATTATATAATAAACTGTCTATCAAAATGTGACGAGGTAAGACATGAAGAAGATTTCAGCCTGGATACTGAAAGCCCTGGCCGCCGGTCTTGCGGCTCTGCTGCTTTTGAATATCTGGTGTTATTTTTACTATAACGTGCCAGTACACTACACCAACGAGACCGGAGCCACGGAGTACAGGTGGGAGAGTAATAAGTTCTACCGCAAGGGCACCGAGGGCTTTGCCTTCGGCCGCACCAACAACGAGGGCTTCAACAACCTCTCCGACTATGAACCGGGCCAGGAGATAGAAATACTGCTCATGGGCTCTTCCCACATGGAGGGGATGAACACCGCCCAGGAGGACAACGCCGCCGCAGTGCTGAACCGGCTCTTTGAGGGGGAAAAGTACACCTACAACATCGGCACCTCCGGCCACACTATGGAATACTGTCTGAGCAATCTGGAAGCAGCTCTGGATACCTATGAACCTAGTGAGTATGTGGTGATAGAGACCCGCACCCTCAGCTTTACCACAGGGGATCTGGCGGCGCTGGTGAACGGGGAAATGAAGCCCATAGAGTCCCACACCGGGGGGCTGGTGGAGCTTTTGCAGAAGCTGCCCTACCTGCGTTTGATGTACACCAAATATCTCAGCGGAGACGAGGGCGGCGGGGAGGAGCAGACCCAGTCCACCCAGGGCGAGGCTTTGGAGCAGCCGCTGAAAGCGGAGCTTCTGGGCAGAACTCTGGAAACTGCCGGGCAGCTCTGCCGGGAGCGGGGAGTGCAGCTCATTCTGGTCTATGACCCCACGGTATACGCCGATGATGAGGGCAGGGGCTACACTCAGACTGCGGAAGAGGATATGCAAATGGTCACGGACTGCTGCGAGAAGGCGGGAGTGGTCTTTGTGGATCTGACGGAGAGCTATCTCCGGGGCTATGAGCAGCAGCACAAGCTGCCCTACGGCTTTTACAATACCTCTCCCGGCATGGGGCATATGAACAGCTGGGGTCATGAGCTTTTCGCCCGGGCAGTATTCCAAACCATAAACGAGCTGGAGGGCTGACATGACATTCAACAGCCTCACTTTTGCCATATTCTTTGCCATAGTCTGCGGACTGATGGCGCTGACAAACATAAATGCCATCAAAGCAAAGCTGTCCGACCACATCCTCCGGCTGCGGCACTGGGTGCTGCTGCTGGCCAGCTATGTGTTCTACGGCTGGTGGAACTGGAAATGCTGCTTGCTCATGCTGGGACTTACCTTGGTGGCCTATATCTGCGCCGGAAGCTACAGCAGGAGCCGCAGAAAGCTCTATGTGGTTCTGGGGGTGGTGTTCCCCCTGCTCATCCTGGGCATCTTCAAATATTTCAACTTCTTTATAGACTCCTTCTGCGACGTTTTCGGCATAAGTCGGGCGGGCAGTCTGAATATCCTGCTGCCTGTTGGCATAAGCTTCTATACCTTCCAGTCCCTAAGCTACACCATAGACGTATACCGTGGAAAGATAAAGGCGGAAAAGAGTTTTAAAAACGTGGCGCTGTATATTGCCTTTTTCCCTCAGCTGGTGGCCGGGCCCATAGTCAAGGCCGGGGAGTATATCCCCCAGCTCTATGAGGACAGGAATATCAGCCTGAATAATTTCCAGATGGGCATACAGTTCTTTGCCCTGGGCCTTTTCAAAAAAATAGTGATTGCCGACAATATCTCCACCTTTGCGGATGCGGTATATGAGTGCCCGGCGGAGTTCCACGCCATCACCGTGCTCTTGGCGGTGGCCGCCTATTCGGTGCAGATATACTGCGACTTCTCCGGGTATTCCGACATGGCCGTGGGCTGCGCCAAGTGCCTGGGCTACGACCTGTCCAGAAACTTCAACCTCCCCTATATCTCCCGGAATGTCACTGAGTTCTGGAAACGTTGGCACATCAGCCTCTCCACCTGGCTGATGGAGTATCTGTACATACCCCTGGGGGGCAACCGGAAGGGCAAGGCAAGAAGGTATATTAACCTGATGCTCACCATGCTAATCGGCGGGCTGTGGCACGGGGCGGCCTGGACATTTGTGGCCTGGGGCGGACTCCACGGTCTGGCCCTGTGCCTGCACAAGCTGTTCATGGGACGGCCGGGCTACGGAAAAATGAGAGACAATGCCCTGGTGTCGGCTCTGTCGGTACTGGGCACCTTCTGCTTTGTGAGCCTGTGCTGGATATTCTTCAGGGCCGGAGACTTCAGAACCGCCATGGAGGTCTTTGCCGCCATATTCACCTGGCAGCAGGGAGTCATGCACCCCAGCAGCTGGGCACTGCTGGGCCTGGGCTGCCTGGCCATCGCCACCCTGGCCGCCTGGATAAGGAGCAGAAAACTGGGCATAGCCATAGAGGGCTACTATCCCCAGCTGGAGCTGAATACGGTGCCGGGGTTGCTGGTATTCTTCTGCTTTGTGGGCCTGACTCTGGGCCTGGCCTATACAGGGGAGAATCCCTTCATCTATTTCCAGTTTTAAAAGAGAGACATATACGATATGAAAAAGGAAGTTATAAAAAAAGCCTTTGTGGCCTCGGTGCCGGTGCTCTCCGGCTACCTGGTCATCGGGCTCAGCTTCGGCGTGGTACTCCAGAGCCGGGGCTACGGGGCTTTGTGGTCGGCGGCCATGAGCGCCTTCATCTACGCCGGCTCCATGCAGTTTGTGGCGGTGGAGCTGATGAGCAGTGCCGCCAGTCTCATCACCGTGGCTCTGACCACAGTGATGGTGAATATGCGTCATGTGTTCTACGGCCTGTCCATGGTGGACAGGTATAAAAATACCGGCAGGGCCCGGCCTTATCTCATCTTTGCCCTCACCGACGAGACTTACTCCCTGGTGTGCAATCCCCCGGAAATGAAAGCTGAAGATGAAAAAAGCTTTTACATACTGGTGTCGGCATTGGACCATATTTACTGGATAGTGGGCAGCGTGCTGGGGTCCATTATAGGCTCGGTGCTGCCTTTCAGCACAGAAGGTATTGACTTTGCCCTGACGGCGTTGTTTGTCTCCGTTTTCGTGGAGCAGTGGCTCAGCGCAAAAGACCATGTGCCCGCCCTTATGGGCCTGGGGGCCTCGGTGCTGTGCCTGCTCGTCTTCGGGGCGGACAATTTCCTTATTCCTGCAATGCTCCTCATTTTGCTGGGGCTGACCTTGTATCGAAAGAGAGAGGGGGCGAGGGTGTGAATCATGCCATCCTTGTCATAGCCGTAACTTCTGTGGTGACGGCGGTACTGCGTTTTATACCCTTTCTGATTTTCGGGGGAAAACGGGAGACACCGGCCTATATCAGCTATCTGGGCAGGCTTTTGCCCTACGCCGTAATGGCCATGCTGGTGGTCTATTGTCTGAGGAACATCGGCTTTGCAGCCGCCCCCTTCGGGGCTCCCGAGCTTATTTCCTGCGCCGTTGTGGCCCTGCTCCATGTTTGGAAGCGCAGCTCCATACTCAGCATACTGGGGGGCACGGTCTGCTATATGCTGTTGGTGCAGCTGGTGTTCTGAAAGTCTTATAGCCGTCTCACGGGATGCGCTGCCCGGCGCATCCCTTTTCGGTATATTCCTCCCCAGGTGGGCATATATTGTGGCAAAGTGCAGCAGCGACTGGGGGGATAAATTTGAAGGAATGTGAGCGAGGTAGCAGGGAGTCATGCCGCTGCGGCAGCGGCTGTGTTTGCTGTATAGGACCGGCCGGACCTATGGGGCCGCCGGGGCCTACTGGGCCGGAAGGACCCAGGGGAGAGAAAGGCCCTGCGGGGCTTCCAGGCCCGACAGGCCCGGAAGGCGGCACGGGGGCACAGGGACCTCAGGGAGTACAGGGGCCGATGGGCCCTCAGGGACCGGCAGGAGCAACCGGGCCTACCGGAGCAACCGGCCCTACAGGCCCTACCGGAGCAACCGGCCCCCAGGGACCGGCAGGCACCGCAGGAGCCCAGGGAAGGATAGGCCCGGAGGGATCTACAGGAGCCAGGGGCGCAACAGGTGCAACAGGTCCCACAGGCCCTACGGGCGCTACCGGGGCAACCGGAGCCCAGGGCATACAGGGCGAACCGGGGCAGGCACCGGAGCAGAGCTTTGCCTCATTTATAAATACCCAGTTTCCTCTCACCCGGAACAGTATGATTGCCCTGTTCCCGGATGTCACCGACAGCACCGGGAACATAGTCCAGACAGATTTGCAGCGCATAAGCCTTGCTCCAGGTTATTACCTGGTGTCCTACAAGGTTTCCGGTATTTTTGACAGCCCAAACTACATGCAGGTTACGCCCAGCTACAACGGGACCTCCCACCTTGAGACGGGTATATATTTCGCTACCAGTGCCAACGGCTCCAGCGCTGCCGGCTCGGCCTTCTTTATAATCAGAGCCCCCACCTCCACGGTGCTCAGCCTCACCTATAGTGGTTCTGCCAATGCCAAAGAGGGGGATGTGAACATGACAATCCTTAAGCTGGAAAGGGATATATGAAAATGAAGCGCCGAGAAGGCGCATCCTTTTTCAGCTTGTCAAAGAAGGCACAGCCTTCTTTGGCAAAAAGGGTTTGCACTGCGCTCCATGCCTCGGTTGTACGCCGGGGGCGTACAATTCGACACTTCGCTCCGTGAGAAGTGTTTTCTGCGACGCACATGTCGCCGCAGAAAACGATTGAAATTATTTTTTCGTTGGGGCGAAAAAACTCTGCGAGGCTTTTTTGACAGTCTCGAAAAGGATGCGCCTTCTCGGCGCATCCTTTTTTAGATATTTATTGCTTATCGTCTGCCTTCGTTTTTCTTCTCAGCGGCAGTTCCAGCAGTACTGCGGCGCCGATGACCAGGAAGGCTCCCAGCCACATGCCGCCGCTCATGGGCTCTCTCAGCACCAGGGCCGACAGCAGCACCGCCGTCACCGGGTCCACATAAGCCAGAATGGCCACGGTCTGGGAGGGCAGATCCTCCATGCAGCCGAAGTACAGGTAATAGGCCAGCCCTGTGTGGATGACACCTACGGCCAGAAGCAGGAGGATGGCCGGAAGTTCCATAACGGGCAGAGGGCCTCGGACAGTCAGAAAATTATAGGGAAGAAGCACCAGGGCGGAGATGCCCAGCTGCACTACTGTCCGCTCAAGGCCGGAGATGTTTTTCATCTTCTTGTTGACGATGACTATGGCCGCATAGAGCAATGCTGCTCCCAGGGCCAGCAGCACGCCTCTGGACTGGCCGGGGGAGGGCAGGCCGCTGTCTGCCACGCCGGAGACGAATACCATTCCTGCCAGGGCGGCAGCGACACAGAGGGAGCGGAACAGACCCAGTCGCTCTCTGAACATCAAAGGGGATACTGCCACAACGATGATGGGGGCCAGATAGTAGCACAGTGTGGACACGGCAATGGTGGTATAGCGGTAGGCTTCAAAGAGAAGTATCCAGTTGAATCCCAGCATCAGGCCCGATAGGATCAGGCATATTCTGTTCTCTTTTACCGCCCGGCGGCTGAAGGGCAGTTTCCCCAGCAGCATCACCAGCAGCAAAAAGGCCGCGCCCACAATCCCACGGAAATTGGCGATAAGCGAGGAGGGCAGGTCTATACCCCGGATGAACAGGCCAAGGCTGCCCCATATGGCCATGGAACCGACGAGTTTAAGTTTTCCCAGAGTGCGCTTGTCCATAGTGTACCTCTCTATTAAATCATATGGGAGAGTATAACACATCGAATGGATAAAAGGAAGCGCCGGGATTTTCCCCTTGCTTTATTGGACGGAGGAAAGTATTATTAGTATGTTATAGAAAAATGAAAGCGAAGTGGTAAAATTGCAATTTGACGTCAACAGCCCGATATTGTTTGTCATAGCGGGCATAATCGTGGCGGCGGTGCTGGCCCAGTCCGTCTATTTCCTGATAAAGGCCTGGCGCCGTGGAGTGGAGATAGGCATGGGCAAGGACAAGCTCAAGCGTGTGGCAATTACAGCAGGGGTCTTTACAATCGCTCCGGCCGTGGCCATAGTCATCAGTGTCATCACTCTGGCCAAGGATCTTGGGGTACCCCTGCCCTGGCTCAGACTCAGCGTGGTGGGCTCACTGTCCTATGAGACTATTGCTGCCTCCAATGCCGAGAGTGCCATGGGCCTCACCTTCGGCCAGGTCAGCAGCCTCAACGCAACTCAGTATGTGACCATCGCATGGGTGATGACCCTCAGTATTATGGTGGGTATCTGGCTGGTGCCGCTCATAGGCAAAAAGCTGCAAAACGGTATAATCTCCCTGGAGAACAGGGATAAAAAGTGGGGAGATATCTTCTCAGCCTCCATGTTCATAGGCATGATATCCGCTTTCGTGGGTTATGTGTTCTGCGACTTCTCCCTGGTGTTTCAGGGAGACTGGAGCGGCCTGATTCCGGCCCTGGTTATGGCGGTGTCCGCTCTTATAATGTGCCTGGCAGGACTGCTGGTAAAGAAGACCCAGTGGCGCTGGGTCTCCGACTACGCCCTGCCTATCAGCCTGGTTCTGGGCATGGCCAGCGCCATACCCATCACCGGATGGCTGGCCTGAGAGGAGGAAAAAAGATGAAGAAGAAACTCTCCTATATGGATTCCGTCCACCGGGACGGGCGCATCTGGAACCTGTCCATGATGCTGATGCTGTTCATGTACCCCATTGCCGTAGGGGTAATCTATAATGCTTTACCGGACTGGCGGGGGTTCGCTCTGGGCCTGGTAGCCACTGCCCCCATGTACTGGGCCGTGGCGGTGGTGGAGGTGCTCACCTATGTGCCCATGCTGGGAGCGGGGGGTTCCTACCTGTCCTTCGTTACCGGCAACATCTCCAATCTGAAGCTGCCCGTGGCCCTCAACGCCCTGGAGCAGGCGGGGGTGAAGGCCAGCTCCGAGGAGGGGGAGATAATCTCCACCATAGCCATTGCCGTCTCCAGCATAGTCACTACCCTGATAATCGTCCTGGGCGTCATACTCATAACACCCCTCACCCCGGTGCTCAACGCTCCGGTGCTTGCCCCGGCCTTCGCCCAGATACTCCCCGCCCTCTTCGGCGGCCTGGGGGTGGTGTTCATCTCCAAGAACTGGAAGATTGCCATAGCCCCGGTGACACTGATGCTGATACTCTTTATCTTTGTGCCCGCCCTGAACTCCAGCACCGTGGGTATTATGGTGCCGGTGGGTGTGCTGTTCACTATGGGCGTGTCCCGCATAATGTATAAAAAGGGACTTCTGTAAAAAGGAGGAAGAAAGATGGCTTTGCTGTACATTATTCTGGCTGTACTGGCCATTCTGGTGCTGGTGGTGCTGGCGCGCACCCTGGCATTTAAACCCGGGGAGCAGAAGGAGGAGAAACCGGAGCAGCTGGACTATGATGCCCAGGCTGCGGTGGAGGCCCTGGGGCAGCTGGTGCGCTGCAAGACCGTGAGCTTTTACGACAAGAGCCTGGAGGACGAGGGAGAGTTTCAAAAGCTCATCGCCCTGCTGCCGGAGCTGTATCCCAATGTGAGCAAGACCTGCCCGCTGACAAAGCTGCCGGACAGGGGGCTGCTCTACTGCTGGCAGGGCAGGGAACCGGGGGCTGCCGCTGTGCTCATGGCCCACTACGACGTGGTACCGGTGGATGCGGAAAACTGGGAAAAGCCCGCTTTTGAAGCTCTGATAGAGGACGGAGTCATGTGGGGCCGGGGCACTCTGGATACCAAGGTCACCTTCAACGGCATACTCTCTGCCGCAGAAAACCTGATAAGGCAGGGCTTCAGGCCGGAGCACGATATCTACTTTGCCTTTTCCGGCGGGGAGGAGATAAACGGCAAGGGCGCCGAGAACATAGTGGAGTATTTCCGGGAAAACAAGATAGAGCTGTCCCTGGTCCTGGACGAGGGCGGCGCTGTGGTTCGGGATGTTTTCCCCGGAGTGAAGGAGAGCTGCGCCCTGATAGGTATTGCGGAAAAAGGGCTTATGAACCTGGAGTTCTCCGTCTCCGGGGGCGGAGGCCACGCCTCGGCTCCGGCACCTCACACCCCCGTGGGTAAGCTGTCCCTGGCCTGTGCCAAGGTGGAGCGCAAGCCCTTCAAAGTCCACTTCAGCAAACCGGTGCTGGAGATGTTCGACGTGTTGGGCCGCCGCTCCGGCTTTGCCTACAGGATGATATTCGCCAATCTCTGGTGCTTCGGCTGGGTGCTGGACATGATATGCAAAAAGAGCGGCGGTGAGCTGAATGCCCTGCTGCGTACCACGGTGGCCTTTACCCAGATGAGCGGCAGCCAGGCCCCCAACGTCATCCCGCCCCGGGCCTCCATGGTGGCAAATCTCCGGCTCAACCCGGAGGACAGTGTGGCAGGGGCCATAGAGTACATAAAAAATGTTGTGGGAGACAAGGAAGTAAAGCTCACAAAGCTGGACAGCATGGAGCCCAGCCCCATATCCCGCACTGATTGTGAGGGTTGGCGCATAGTCAGTTCCGCAGTCTCCGGCACCTGGCCAGGTTCCCTGGTGGCCCCCTATCTCATGGTTCAGTGCTCCGACAGCCGCCATTACGGAGCCATATCCGACAAGGTCTACCGCTTCTCCGCTATGGCCCTCACTGCTGAGGAGCGGAAACTGATACACGGCAACAACGAGCGCATAAGCCTGGAGGCTATAGGCAAGGCTGTGGAGTTCTTCATGCGGGTGATAAAGCAGTGCTGAAATACTGAAAAAAAGAATAAAAAAATTTACTGAAGCATAAGCTGAGAGCAGAACCAAGCTCTCAGCTTATGCTTTATAAGGGCACGGAGGCCGGGAGTTCAAATATCAGGAAAGGGCGATATGAATGAAGCATGAAATAAAATGGCGGCTGCTGATCCCGGCAGTGCTGCTGCCCCTGGCCGTAGGGGGCCTGGCTGCCCTGCTCACAGGGAGCGCCATGGAGAGCTATTCCCTGGTGGAAACCCCACCCATGTCTCCGCCGGGCTGGGTCTTCCCGGTGGCCTGGACCGTACTGTATATACTCATGGGGCTGGCTTCCTATTTGGTGGCTCTGTCCCCGGCCTCCAGGGACAGGCGGGAGCGGGCGCTGAGTATTTATGCTTTGCAGCTGGCGGTGAATTTCGCCTGGCCGGTGATATTTTTCAAACTGTCCGCCTACGGCGCAGCCTTCTTCTGGCTGCTGCTCCTGTTGGCCCTGGTGCTGTTTACGCAGCTGCTGTTCCGACACATCAGCAGCACCGCAGGCAAACTGCTGCTGCCCTATCTCCTGTGGCTGCCCTTTGCCCTGTACCTCAATCTGGGAGTGTGGCTGCTTAATTAAGACGAAAGAGACTGCTGCTATGAATGTAAAAAGCCACCGCCGGAGAGCCCCGGCAGTGGCTTTTTTTGTATATTATGACATGGACTCTGCATACTGTTTTTACCATATGCCTGCGCGTGTCTAAACACAAGAAAGAAAAAGCATGAAAAATTTGATATTTTGCACCAAAACATATAAATAAACCTTTTTATATATGTTTAACTTGCATATTATTAGGGACTGTGCTAAAATGATGACGATGGTTAAACCGTATCCATTCGCATTTGACAGGGGGGACGTATATGGAGGAAAAGGCCAAGATAATCACGGTGGCAGGCAAAGGCGGCGTGGGAAAAACTTCCATTTCTGCATCCATGGTGAGGCTGTTGGTGGAAAAATTTCCGGATAAGAAAATCCTGGCGATCGATGCCGACCCGGCCGTGGGCCTGTCCGTAGCTCTTGGAGTGGATGTAAAGCTGACGCTGGACGACATCAGGATGAGCATTGTGGACAGTGTAGAGAACGGGGACACCAAGGAGGCCCTGGAGCTTCTCAGTGAGGCCCGGTTCAGGATATTCGATGCACTGGTGGAGATGCCGGGATTTGCTTTTCTGGCAATCGGAAGGCCTGAGAGTTCCGGCTGCTACTGCAAGGTCAACTCCTATCTGAAGGAAGTTATCGGGCTGCTTGCCAACAGCTTCGACTATGTGGTGATAGACGGTGAGGCCGGGATAGAGCAGATCCAGCGCCGGGTGATGGAAAAGGTCACTCATCTGCTGCTGGTGACAGACCAGAGCAAGAAGGGCGGCCAGGTGGTTACCACCATCAAGAGCGTGGCCGATGAACTCATTGCCTACGACAGGATAGGAGTGATTATAAACCGGGTCACAAATCCCGAGCTCGCGGACATGATGCAGATCCCGGGAGTGGAGATCCTGTCCCTTATCCCCGCCGACAGTGCCTTTGCCGCCAACGACATAAAGGGCAAGAGCGTTATGGAACTGCCGGCAGATTCCGATATGCTCAAGGGAGTGCGGGAGGCACTCCAAAAAATAGAAATTCTATAAAGAAGAGGTGTAACATTTGAAAGATCTTAAGCATCTTATCTACTTTGAGAGCCTGCTTGAGAATGCCAACAACGAACTGGTAAAACAGGCCCAGGCCGAGGGACAGCTGGCGCTGGGCTACACCTGCTACCATGTTCCCGAGGCACTGCTCAACGTGGGTAACTGTTTCTCCGTCCGTCTGAGAGCGCCCAACACCGGCTCCATCGATATCGCCACCTACTACATGTCCAACTACACCTGCGAATATGCCAGGGCTCTGGTGGAGAGAGGTATTGAGGGCGGTTATCAGTTCCTGGATGCCCTTATCGGCGTGGACGCCTGTTCCATGATGAACAGGGCCATGGAGCATTTCGAGATCCTTAAAGTCAATGAGAAGCCAGGCTTCTTCGTCACTCACTGCGACATCCCCTATAAGGTTACGGACTACACACTGGATTCCTATGTAAAGCAGATGCGCCTGCGGGTGCTGGACAGGCTCACCGAGACCTTCGGCGTAGACACCTCCGACGCCGCCATCCGTGAGGCCGTCAAAGAGCACAACGAGGTATGTTCCATCATCTCCGAAATGGGCGAGATGCGCAAGGCCGACAACCCCGTGATCACCGGCTATGAGTTCCATGTGATAAATCTGGTGTCCTACACCTGCCCCAAGAAGCTTATACTGCCCTACCTGCGGGAGACTCTGGAGGAGCTGAAAAAGCGCAAGCCCGACAAGGTCAGCCCCTACCGTGCCAGAGTGGCTATCGTGGGCTCCGAGATAGACGACCCCAACCTCACCAAGCTCATCGAGGGCTGCGGCGCTCTGGTGGTATCCGACCGCTTCTGCTTCGGCTCCACTCCCGGACGGGAGGTCATTGAGCTCAAGGACGACGAGGACGCCCTCTCCCAGATCTGCCTACACGTCATGGAGCATTCCGAGTGCGCCCGCTACATATCCGACGAGAAGGTCCTGCAGCGCCGGGAGACTTCCGACCGCCTGGCAAAAGAGTATAAGGCCGAAGGCATCATCTATGAGCAGATGAAGTACTGCGACTACTGGGGCTTTGAGCGGGCTCTGGTCAGCCACGTTATGCACGACGAATACGGCTGGCCGGTGCTGAGCATTGACAGGCTGTACAATAACGGCAACTCCGGCCAGCTGCGCACCCGTGTCCAGGCCTTTGTTGAATCCCTTGAGATCAAACGCATTCACAAAGAGGAGGGCAAAAAATAATGGCAAAGAAGGAAAAGATAAAATACCCAAACCCCGAATTCTGGAAATGTAAAGACGAGATCCATTGGGGCGCCCAATGGGAGAACCTGAAGGAGTTCGGCGGCATCGCCTGGGATATGCTCAAAAAGACCGACTGGAAACAGTTCGGCACAGAAAGAATAAATGACATCAAGGCCGACGGCCAGCGCGTGAAGGAGGAGTTTACCGACTTCATGGCTCTGGACAAGGCCGGAAAAATAGACCGCATAATTAACGGTGAAAAGAGCCTGGGCCGCCTGTACCGTAAAGGCGCCATGGCCACCGTCCGCCGTGAGTGGAAGGGTATCAGGGACACGGCTTACGACTTCTACCGTTGGGCCTACACCTGGGGTATGCTGCTGATGAGCTTCTCCAAGGATCTGATCCCCGCCCTGAACGCAACCCTGTATTACCGCTGGATGGTTTCCTACTTCTGCTGCCACGGCTTCCTGGACAAGAACACCATGGGCCTGAGAGGCTCCAACCTGCGCATGAGCCACATGCTCCTCTTCGATGTGTTCCGTTACGTGGCCGAAAACCTGGTGTTCCTGGCCAAGTGCGACAGGAAGAACGGCAACTGCGAGGCCCTGAACCAGAAGCTGGTGCTCTTCGACGAGATGACTATGGGCCAGATAATGGCCGGCTTCCCCGACCTGCTGGGTATACCCTATCAGCTGCTGCCGGTGTTCCTGGTGTCTGAGATCGACCAGCTCACCTGTGTGCCCTACATAGACGCGGTGGAGTCCTACGGCCTGCCGGCAGACACCTGCCCCGTGCCCTCCTCCGAGTGCGGCGCCATCGTTGTGGACGCTCTGCCCCACGCCGGCTGCTGCTTCATTTCCTCCTCCATGCCCTGCGACGGCTCCACCATGGCTTCCTCCTACATGAGCCGCCGCTTCCCCAACCTGCCTACCTTCCATCTGTGCTTCCCGGTGCGCTATCTGGATGAGGAGACCGTGCAGATGGGCGCCGAGGATATACGCCACTGCATAAAGTTCGTTGAGGAGATAACCGGTGCAAAGTGGAACTGGGATGCATACTTTGCCGCAATGAAGCGCTTCAACCAGGAGACCGACTACGAGCTTCAGAAGTGGGAAGTCAACAAGAGCGCCTATCCTCAGCTGCTGGGCCCCTGCTACGAGCTGTTCCGCAAGTGGAACTACGAGATGGACGGTGGCTTGGATCCCAGAGTGCTCAAGACCTCCGAAAAGGTCAACAAGATCCTCATGAAGGCCTACGAGAAACGGGAGGAGCCGTTCCCCGGCAAGATGAAGTACAGAGCTATAGTCTGGTCCTGCCCGGCCCACTACTATGCCAACTTCTCCAACTGGGCTGCCAACTGCTGGGGCATCAATGTGCTGGTGGAGATGGAGTCTCTCAACTTCACCAAGCATCTTGAGACCGAGGACAAGGAAGAGGCCCTCCGGGATCTGGCCCGCCTCTACGAGCGTATGGTCATGCGCCGTCACACCAACGGCGGATACCAGAACGTGGTGGACGAGCTGTGGCGCCAGTGCGAGGACTGGAACGCAAAGCTCATCATCATGTACCAGAACGTGGCCTGCAAGAACATGGCCACCGTCCAGGGCATACTGGACGAGCAGGGCCGTCAGAGAGGCTACGACCTCATCTGGGTGGAGCACGACCTTATGGACCCCCGTACCGTTTCCCGCCGCACCATGCGCGACAAGGTCAGCGAATATATGCGCACCGTCATGAAGGCGGAGCCTGTTGACCCGTCCCTGGTGGAATTTGAAGACGAGGTCTGCATGTAAATAAAATGCCGGGGCCCCCTCCCCCCCGGAATAAGAGGCCGGGAAAAAGAAGGGCGGACGCCCCGTTCATGCACTACTAAAAATAATAATGGAGGAAAGATATATGAAATACTATGGCGGCTGCGACGTAGGGTCCACCTATACGAAGGCAGTGATACTGGACGAGAACGGGAAGATGGTGGCGGACACCACCATAAGGAGCAAGATAAATTCCGAGCAGAGCGCAATAGCGGCAATGGAAGAGGTGTGCAAGCAGGCTGGCCTGAAGGACAGCAAGGAGCTGGCCTATCTGATAGGCACTGGCTATGGGCGGAACAAAGTGCCCTTTGCCGACGAGAACATCTCTGAGATAAGCTGCCACGCCATGGGCGTGCACGTGACGAATCCGGACGTGAAGGCGATAATAGACATCGGCGGCCAGGACGTAAAGGGCATCTCCATAGACACGGACGGCACGGTGAAGAACTTTGCCATGAACGACAAGTGTGCCGCAGGCACGGGCCGTTTCTTTGAGGCCATGGCCAGGAGCTTTGAGCTGAGCCTGCCTGAGTTCAGCAAGCTGAGCCTGACGGCAAAGAACGTGATCCCCATCACGGCCCAGTGCACGGTGTTTGCGGAGTCTGAGGTAATCACCCTGGTGGGCGAAGGCAAGGCCACGGACGAGATAGCTGCGGGCATAGAGATGGCCGTTGCAAAGCGCTGCTTTGTCATGGCAAAGAAGGCAGGAGCCACGGACTCCATCACCCTGACGGGAGGCTGTGCCAAGAACGACGGCCTGAAGGAAGCCATAGAGCATGTGCTGAAGCTGAAGGTGGTAGAGCTGAAGACCGACCCGCAGCTGATGGGTGCTCTGGGCGCTGCCGAGTACGCCCGCCAGAAGGGCATGGCCAAAAAGTAAGAATGGTCTGAGCCCTCACTTTACGGAAAGGAGAAAATCCTCTGATGTGGAAATTCATTAAGAAAATGGCCATGGTGCTGATAGTTGCTGTGGTGGCTCTGTTCGTGGTCTATTTCTGGAACCTGGATCAGAAGCTGCTGGGCTGGGTATATAAGCAGGTCAACCTGGTGTTCGACCGCAAGCCGGTGGATTTGAAGTTCTAAGGTATGGAGCTTTATAATTCCCTGATAAAGGATACCCAGGCACAGCTGGAGGAACTTGGCGGAAAAGCCTGGGACTATTCCCCGGCTGCATGCTGGGCCGACACCGGTTCCAGCGAGCTGGTGCTCCAGCGGGACGCTGCCTATGAGCTGGGCGCTCAGGGCAAGGGCAGCGCAAACTATGTCCTCTTTACCTCCAGCGCTGAGCTGGTTCAGGAGGACAAGGTCATCCTAATCGGGCCGGATCTGGGCCAGATAAAGGGCGACTGTGACTTTGCCAGGATAGTACTGCTGCAGGTGGGCGTCCTGGACGATGATGATGAAGCGGTTTACCGCACTTTGAAGGACATTGAGTTTTCCAAGTACCATGTGTACCCGGAGGGCTACATGATCCGTATGTCTCCGGAGAGCTACAGAGAGCAGGTCCGGGTCAGCAGGCAGGCCCTGAAAAAGGGCATCAGCTTCAGAACTGTGGGGAACAGATATCTGGCCGAATATAAGAAGGACGCCAATGTCCTGAAGGCCACAGTGATATTCATCACCGACCCCAAGGCGGACTATGAAGCCCTGCAGGCCATGGCAAAAAAAGCCTCCGCCGTCACCGGGACCCTCACCCATATTCTGGAGGGGCTGCCCACCGACTGTTCGGTGTGTGCCTTGAAGGACATCTGCGATGAGGTAGACGGCATGAAGGAACTGCACTTCGGCGTAGGCGACAAGGGCGGAAAGCACTGAACCGTTAATCATAAAAATTTAATAGAAAGGGCCTGGCGCAGACGCGGCAGGCCCTTTCCATTACCTGCAAGGGGTAGATTCTCATAATGCGAGAGAGATTCCCGGCGCCTTGGCTGGTATTTTCACTGACTGAATGTTAGAATCGGGAGCGATAATAAAGGCGGGAAGGAGACGGCAGAATGGAAAGAAAAACCATAGGCGCTTTTATTGCCGTGCTGAGAAAGGCCCGGGGCCTGACCCAGCGCCAGCTGGCGGAAATGCTGAACGTGTCGGACAAGACGGTAAGCCGCTGGGAGAGAGACGAGGGCTGCCCGGACCTGTCACTAATACCGGTCTTGGCGGAGATATTCTCCGTCAGCTGCGACGAACTGCTGAGGGGGGAGCGCATCCCTCAGGAGGATAGGGAGAAGGCTGGAGAGAGGGGCAGGGATAGGACGGAAAGACAGAGGAGACATTTGCTCACTGCCAGTTTCAACCGCTTCAAGAACCGCAGTTATGTGGCCATGGCCCTGGCTGTGGGCGGGCTGACAGCTGCCATGGTGGCGAATTTCGGCTTTTATCGTGGCCGGCTGGGTTTCTTTCTGGGACTGCCGTTTTTCCTGGCTGCCGTTTTCTGCCAGATGATTTTCAGGAACAATGCCCTTGGAACAGTGGCAGAGCTGGAAGAGGAGGAGAGCCTGGGGCGTTTCCGGCTGCGGGTACTTCATATTACGGAATTTTGTCTGGGACTGGATCTTGTGCTGTTTTCCGCCACGCTGCCCCTGGGGACACTGAGCCAGACAAATGCGGGAATGGCAGGGGCGGATTGGCTGAGGTATGGCGGTGCCTGTGGGGCAGCGGCAGCTCTTGCCCTTTGTGTAGGCTGCTATTTTATAAACTTCTGGGTGAGAGGGAAAGAGGGCTACAGCCAAGGAGAAAAGGCGGACAGAGTTTACCGGGAGAACCACAGGCTGAAGGGAAGGCTTGGCCTCGTGTTTGCGGCGCTGCTGTTGGTGACGGGCTTTGCCCACCTGTCCCTCACCCAGATATGGGGGCCGGGGACAATAATGGAGGGCATAGAATTTGACGACCTGAACAGCTTTGCAGAATTTATGGAGAAAGAAGAGGGAATGCCGCTGCACGACTACGATTACAACGCAAAGTTCTACGACGAACAGGGCAAAGAGATAAGCTCTCAGGAGGCCAACCGAAAATACCTTACCGACGGAAACGGAAAGGTGATTTTGGAGTATGTGCAGAATAATCGCACAATCTGTTCGGTGCAGGCCAGCTTTCGTGGGGATGAGCTGCTGGAACTGAGAGCCTTTACCTATGAGGAGCTGGACAGGGCCCGGGCTATTGTCAGGCAGAGGAATGGCATCTTTGCCGCAGTCTACGTTATGGAGCTGCTGACGGTGACGGCGGTATATTTCAAAAAGCGGGTAAAATAAAGCGGCAGCTTATATGCCGGGGAAGCGAAAGAGCTCCCCCGGCATCTTTCCTGTTTTCAAGGCTGAATCAAAGCCCAGCGTAAGCGGGTTTGATTCAGAAAGGAGCTGCAACGGAATGGATGAGAAGCGACAGCTGCCCTTGTGGGCTGCTGTCGCTGGGAAGGATATGGAGTTTGCGGCGACGTAGCTTCCCCGGCATATTTTTTCGGACAAGCGCATATATATGCTGTGGGGGTGATAGACCATGGCCTATGAAGAAGCCCAGAAGGCTCTGATAAAAAGCCACAGCCTGAGTATGGAGAACCGGGAAAAGCTGAGCCTTGGGGGAGTGGAGGATGTGTCCGGCTTTGACGAGAACCTGATAGTGCTCACCACTTCCCAGGGAGATCTGACAATAAGAGGAGAGCAACTGCACATAGACAGGATAGACCTTGAGGCGGGACAGCTGGAGGTGAGGGGGCATATCCAGGAACTGAGCTACGGTGAACCTCTGCGCTCCGGTTCTCTCTGGTCACGTCTTTTCGGCTGATGGAAATACGTGTAGGGGAACAGGCTCTGGAACTGGCCCTTGCCCTGGCAATAGGCATAGCTCTTGGGCTTATATACGATCTTCTGCGCCCTCCCCGGCGGCACGGGGGCAAGCTGCTGGCGGCTGCAACGGATTGTATATTTGCTCTGGTCTCTGCCTTCGGGCTGTTTCTGTTTGCCATGAGAGCGGAGAGCGGGAGCCTGGGCACCTGGGAGCTGGTGGCTGCCCTGCTGGGATTTTTGGTTTATATGCATGCTATCAGCTGCCGGGTACTGCCGGTTCTGGAGAAAATTTTCCAGTTAATTGGTAAATCTGCTGCCCAAATGGGTAGGAACGTAAAAAAAGTTCAAGATTTATTAAAAAAGCTCTTCCCAAAAATAAGAGAATGTTTTAAAATAAAAAACTGAAAAGTGCGGCTGTGTGAATTTGGGAGTACTGCCGCATGCCCCGGTCCCGCCGGCCCCGGGTGATGGCCGGCGGAGAATCAAAATCCATCGCCCTATGCCGGGCGGCTACGCCGCCGTAAGGAGACATGGATACAAGGGAAACACTGGTGCGCATTATCCTGGTGGCGCTGCTGCTCTATTCTATGGCCAGCCTGATGGCCGTGGGCCGGGAACTGAGGCAGTCGGAACTTATGCTGGCGGATATGCAGCAGGACAGGGAGCAGCTCCGGGCAATGAATGCGGAGCTGGAAGATGAACTCACAGAGGAGAAAAGCCCGGAAGAGATGCAGCAGCTGGCCAGGGAACGCCTGGGACTGGTGCTGCCCGGGGAGAAACTGTTTTATTTTTCAACAACAGACAGAGAGGGATAAGCAATGGAACTGGCGGTCGGACAGGTGCTGGAGGGCACTGTGACAGGAATAACCAAATTTGGCGCCTTTGTCAGTCTTGAAGGCGGAAAAAGCGGCCTGGTACATATTTCGGAAGTGGCCAACGCCTATGTTAGCGATGTGCACGACCATGTGGAAATAGGCCAGAAGGTCAAGGTCAAGGTGCTGAGCCTGGGTGAGGCCGGAAAAATCAATTTGTCCATCAAACGGGCCCAGGAGCCCCCCAGGGCAAATCCGGCTCCGGCGTACCGGCGTCCGTCCCAGCCCCAGCAGGCCCCGGCTGCTCGCCCGGCTCAAAGCGCAGTGCAGGGACAGGTGGCCCCGCCCACCGGCAACCAGGATTTTGAAGACAGGCTCAAACGCTTTATGCAGGAGTCTGACAGCAGGATAGCCGACAACAGGATGTACGCAGACAGACGGCAGCGCAGCCGCCGCCGCTGAGAGGAAAAAGCTGCAAGCACAATGTAAGGGCTGGCTGCAGCACGGATGCCTAAAGGCAGGGAGACGGATATGGACTACAGAGAAATGTATGCCGCAAAGCTCACCACAGCGGAAAAACTGGCAGAATGTCTGGAGAGCAGCTGGACTTTGGGGATGGACTCAGGCCCTTCCCAGACTCCGGCGCTGATGGCGGCCTTTGCCTGCCGGGTGCGGGAGAAGAAGCTCCAGGGTATAAAGGTGCAGACTCTTCTGGATGTTTATCCCTTCGACTTCTACACTGACAACAGCCTGGCCGGTATGATGACCGGCTACTCCTGGTTTTCCAGTGGGGGAGCCCGCAAGGCAATAAACGGGGGATGGGCTGACTTTATCCCGGGCTATTATCGTGACATTCCCGGCCATATCCGCCGGGAATACGAGTATGACGCTTTCTGTGTCGCCGTGTCACCCATGGACAAGCACGGCTATTTCAGCCTCGGGAACAACGCCTCCTATGCCCAGGCCATGATGGACAAGTCCAAGCGTATTTTCCTGGAGGTAAATGAACGGCAGCCTAGGGCAGTGTGCGGGCCCCAGATCCACATAAGCCAGGCGGATGCCATTGTGGAGAACAATTTTGAACTGCCGGTGCTGCCCCCGGCAGTGCTGGACGATGTGAGCGTAACCATAGGCAATCTAATTGCCGAGCAGATACCTGACGGGGCCTGCATACAGCTGGGCATAGGCGCCATACCCGACGCCACGGGCCTGGCTCTGAAGTCCAAGCATGACCTGGGTATCCACACGGAAATGTTCACCGACTCCATGGTGGAGCTTATTGAGTGCGGGGCAGTGAACAACAGCAGAAAACAGATACACCGGGGCAAGAGCATCACCACCTTTGCCTACGGTTCCCAGCGCATATACGACTATATTGACGATAACCCGGCCATAGAGCTGCTGCCGGTGGACTATGTGAACGACCCCAATGTCATATGTAAAAACGACAACGTGGTGTCGATAAATGCGGCGCTGGAAGTTGACCTGTGGGGACAGGTCTGCGCCGAGAGCGTGGGCACAAAGCATATGTCAGGCTCCGGCGGACAGATAGATTTCGTCAGAGGCGCCTGCCAGAGCAAGGGTGGCCAGAGCTTTATAGCCTTTTCCTCCACTGCCAAGGGCGGCACCATAAGCAAGATAAAATCCATACTCACTCCTGGGGCCGTGTGCACCACCAGTAAAAACGACGTGGACTGCATAGTCACGGAGTACGGTATTGCCCGGCTCAGAGGCAAGAGCCTGGGAGAGCGGGCCAGACAGCTCATTGCCATTGCCCATCCCGATTTCCGGGATGAGCTGCGCTTCGAAGCCAAGAAGCGGGGCATTCTCATCTGAGACAATGCAGGAATAAAAAGGAGCGATGCAATATGGTTTGCATCGCTCCTTTTTAATATGCTGAACGGGCTCAGGTGCGGCGGTAGAGGATATAGCCGCAACGGCAGTTGATGTGTATTTTTCCCTTGCCTCTGGGTACCCTCAATATAGTGCCGCAGCCGGGGCATTTGAAAAAGCGGAAGTCCTTCCTCTGGCGGAAGCGCTCCTTGCGTCCTTCCCAGCGGCGGCGCTGCCGGCACAGAAAGGCGAGATAGGCATTGTTTTCCAGCTCCCGCTGATCCAGCCTGCGGGAAAAGGCCCGCACAAAACAGAGAATTATAAGAAGCAGGCCCACCCAGCTGAACAGGGAACTGAGAATCCCGTTGAGAAAGGCGGCCAAAAGTCCGGACAGAACCAGAGAAGCCAAGCCCCACCAGAACATGGCTTTGGATAGCTCATCCATGCCTTGCCTGCCGATAAATAGATTGTTAAACCAGCTTCTCATATAGTCGCTCCCCTTCAGATTGATTATATTTTAAGAATTGTATCGATTAAAGTCAAGGCTTTGGAACCATTGTTTACAAAACGGAAAGGAATTGCACTTGCACTGCTTCTGCCTTGGTGTTAAAATACCCTCAGAATTGTGCCTATTATTGTGAGCTGGAGGCGTAAAATGATAGCTATTGGCAGTGATCACGGCGGCTATGAACTGAAGGAAGCGGTGAAAAAGCATCTGGAAAATCGGGGCCTGGAATACAAGGATTTTGGGACTTATTCGAAGGCCTCCTGCGATTACCCGGTATATGGCCGGGCTGTGGCCGAGGCTGTGGCCTCCGGTGAGTGTGATAGGGGCATATTGATCTGCGGCACCGGGATCGGTATATCCATCACCGCAAACAAGGTGAAAGGTATCCGGGCGGCCCTGTGCTCAGACTGTTTTTCCGCCCAGGCCACCAGAGAACACAATGACGCAAATATCCTGGCCATGGGCGCCAGGGTCTTGGGAGAGGGCCTGGCAATGAAGATCGTGGACACCTTCCTGGACACGCCCTTTTCCGGGGATGAGCGCCATCTGCGCCGTATTTCCATGATAGAGGAGTAAAGCAATTTGGCAAGAATACAGATATTCTATAAGGGCCGGAGAAAAAGACGCAATTATCTTTTTATCCCCTTTGTGGTGATTTTGGCTCTGGTTTCGGTGACTATGGTCACTTTCTACGGTTTGCAGAAATACGCCGTCATCACCGACGACAGCGTTACCGTGGAACTGCCTATACTTTCCGACGAAAACACCGCGGTGGACAGCCAGGGCCATGAAGTGGTGAGCTTTGAGCCGGTTAATGCCAGCATCGTATTTGACGAGCCGGATTATTCCGAGGTGGAGGCTGTCGCCGGGGCGGATGTGCCGCCCATGAGGGCAATCTTTGTGCCCTATACTGATTTGAACCATGACAAGCTCATGGAGTACGCCAACCGCCTGAACGACGGCAATGCCCTTCTGCTGGAGATGAAACCCCGCAGCGGTCAGCTGATGTGGGATTCCAAAGCGGAACTGGCTGTGAATTACAGCTTGGTCACGCCCTCGGAGCAGGTGAGCTCCATGCAGTCTCTCATTGACGAGCTGAAAAGCCTGGACAAGGATATCTATCTGGCCGCTCAGATAAGCTGCTGCATAGACAACACCCTCCCCACCAGGACCCAGAACTACAACATAAAGACCGAGACGGGGCTGGCCTACCAGGATGAGAGCGGCATGTGGCTGGATGCCTACAACTTCGAAGTGAGGAAGTTCGTGGCCCAGATGGCCCAGGAGCTCTTTGACATGGGCTTTGACGAGGTGGTGCTTGCCGACGTTGCCCACCCCACCCTTACCGAGGCGATCCCCCTTATGTACACCCGGGAGATCTCCACGGAGCGCAGTACCCAGGTGGCGGTCTGCGGCATGGCAAAGAGCGTGGCTGAACAGCTGGAGGACAGGGAGAGCGGTTATCTCTCCATATATTGTGATACCAGACCCGGCCTGGTGAAAGCTGATCTCACCACCGGCCAGGATGCCCGCTTTTTCATGAAACTTTATGACCGGGTGTATCTGAAGACGGACAAGTCCGCCTATTCCTACAATGTTTCGGATATTGAATCCAACGTCGAGCTGGGCAATGTGTATGACCGGCTGATGCCTGTGGTGGAAAACTATATCCCCGAAAACAGTTCCTGGGTGCTTGTAGACGTGCTGGAGGATGAAGACGACTGAGAATAGAGTCCGGCGCTTATGCTGCTGGCCTGCCCGGGAAAATGCTGTCTTTCCCCATTGGGGAAGGGCAGCGTTTTTTGCGGCATAGGGTTTGACTTTTCGACCGGAGGCTTGATATAATTATCACAAGCTTATAGCAGGAGGAAGGTTACATGGATCTGCAAAAACTGACGGTGGGCCAGATGGCGGAACTCAATCATGTCTCCGAACAGACTCTGCGGCTATATGACAGGGAGGGTCTTCTGAAGCCCCGGCTTACCGACGAGCGCACGGGCTACAGATATTATCACATCCTTCAGTCTGCCAGGCTGGATTTAATACAGAACCTGAAGGTATACGGCATGACCCTGCGGCAGATAAGGGATTTCCTGGAAAGAGATGACGGCGATAAGCTGCGGCATCTGCTGGCGGAGCAGGCCGGACAGATGGAGGAGCGGATAGCCCAGCTTGACAGGTCTCTCCGGGCCATACGCAGGGCAATGGAAAATTACAAGAGATACGATGCTATGCCCAAAAACGGGGAAATATTCCTTGAATTCATAGGAGAGAGGCATATTTACCGCTATGGATGCGGGGTAAACTATTTCGAGCAGGATGAGCTGGGCTACGAATATATGCTCCGGCAGCTGAAACGGCACCTGGCCGTGAGCAATATGCCGCTGTCCTATTTTACAAACATTGGCACCATAATCCGAAAGGACAGTCTGAGGCAGGGTGAACTCTATTCCAACGAGGTATTTGTATTTGTGGACGAGGACAGCTCACTGCCTGACCTGGAGACGGTGCCGGCAGCCTCCTATATCTGCATATGCTCCCATGAGCTGAACCAGGAGGCGGAAAACGTGAGGCGGCTTATGGACTATGTGCGGGAACACAGATGCGAGATAGTGGGAGATTATCTGTGCGAGGTGGTGATAGACTTCCCCGTGCTGGAATTTGAGCGGCGTCAGATGTTCTATAAGACACAAATTCCCGTGAGGTTCTTTGGATAAAACGCTGAGGATCTGCCTCTTGACCTTGCAGCAGCTGCAATTTGTATTATAGTCTCAGAGGATCGGAAAATATTTTTTAAGGAGGCTATTGAAAATGGAACGCAGAATCAGAGTTGCACAGTACGGCGCAGGACGTATGAGCCGTTGGCTCATGAGATACGTCATGGAACACGAGGGTGAGCTGGTGGCCGCTTTCTGCCGCAATCCCGGCCACATCGGCAGGGACGTTTCAGAGATAATAGGCAACGGCTACCCCTTTGTGGGAGTAACAGTCCAGCCTGCCGCCCAGGCCGAGAGCGTCCTGGCCCAGCTCAGGCCGGACGTGTGCATAATCGCCACACGCAGCACCGTAGCAGAGCTGGAGGAGATATTCACCATATGTGCAAAGCTGGGCATCAACGCCATTACCACCTGTGAGGAGGCACTGTACCCCTGGAATTCCTCCCCGGCCCTCACCGAAAAGCTGGACAAGCTGGCCAAGGAGGGCGGCTGCACTCTCACAGGGGTGGGTTACTGCGACCTGTATTGGGGAACCATGGTCACCAACCTGGCGGGATCGTCTCACAAGATCACCAAGATCGTGGGCAGCAGCTGGTACAATGTGGAGGACTACGGCGTGGCTCTGGCGGAGGGACACGGCGCCGGACTCAGCGTGGAGGAGTTCAACAAAACCATAGGCTGCTACAATGATCTGCCCTCCGACGAACTGAAGGTGCTGGTGGAGAGCGGGCAGTACGTGCCCTCCTATATGTGGAACCAGAACGGCTGGCTGTGCAGCAAGATGGGCCTGCACGTAAAATCCCAGACCCAGAAGTGCATCCCCTGCGTAGACAAGGAGGATCTCAGCTCCGAGACTCTGGGTATGGTGGTGAAGGCCGGATATGCCACCGGCATGCGGGCCATAGTCACCACGGAGACGGAAGAGGGGATAACCCTGGAGACCGAATGCGTGGGTAAAATCTACAACAAGGACGAGATGGACACCAATGTCTGGACCCTCTACGGCGAGCCGGATACCACCTGCATAGTCAATCAGCCCGCCACGGTGGAGCTGACCTGCGCCACCCTGGTAAACCGTATCCCCCAGCTGATAGATGCTCCCGCAGGCTATGTGACCACCGACCAATTCCCCTATAACGAATACATGGTCAGGCCCATGAACGAGTATGTAAAGACCAAATAAAAAGAAACAAGTGTAAATCCAAAGCCCGGGTGAAAATTTCACCCGGGCCTGTTCATATAAAAGACAAAAGGGGATTGAGAATCCGGGATCATGCTGTATAATGGATACAATAAACGGAAAAGGAGAAATTCACATGGCGGCATACATCGTAAGCTTCAGCCCCACCGGAGGCACCGACAAAGTGCTGGATATCCTGGGGGAGCCTTTTGCCCCTCTGACCAGGATAGATTTGATGAGGGATGGGGAGCCGGAGCACACCGAATTCAACGAGGACGACCTGTGTCTGGTAGGCGTGCCGGTATACGGAGGCAGGGTACCGAGAGTTGCCTATGAGCGCCTGGCAAAACTGAAAGGCAGGGGCGCCGCTGCGGTGGCCGTGGCCGTATACGGCAACAGGGATTTTGAGGACGCCCTGCTGGAGCTTAAGGATATCCTCACTGCCTGCGGTTTTCGAATTGCGGCGGGAGTAGCTGCCAACGCCGAGCACTCCATAATGCACCGCTTCGGAACCGGCCGACCGGACGAGGCCGACCGGGAGGAGCTGAGAAACTATGCCCGGCGAATAAAGACCGAGTTAGGGCGCAACCATGGCAGCGTGGATATAGCCATTCCCGGCAACCGGCCCTACAGGGAGTACGGAGTTATAAGTATGATACCGGCGGCTACCGGAGCTTGTACCGGCTGCGGCCTTTGCAGTGAGCGGTGTCCGGTGGGGGCGATACCCAAGAGCGAACCCAAACTGGTGGATGAGGATAAGTGCATCTGCTGTATGGCCTGTATAGCCGCCTGCCCGGCAGGAGCCAGGGCGCTCGACCCGGAGGCTCTGGCTGCTATGGTACAGCGGCTGGAGAGCGCTTGCGAAGGCAGGAAAGAAAACAGATTGTTCCTGTAAACAGTATACCGGTTCGGCCTGGAGGGGAGGAAAGCTATGCCTTTGCAGATGGTGAGAGACGACATAACGAAAATGAAGGTGGAGGCAATAGTCAGTCCCACCGATGGGAAGTTTTCCGGCAGCGGCGGGGCGGACGGCAGCATCCGCCGGGCGGCCGGCCCGGGGCTGGCTGCTGCCTGCATGGGACTGGGCGGCTGCCGGGTAGGTGAGGCCAAAATCACCCGGGCTTTCCGCCTGCCCTGTAGGTATGTGATCCACACCGTGGGCCCTGTATGGCAGGGCGGGGAACAGGGGGAGGAAGAACTGCTGGCAGCCTGCTACCGCAGTTGTCTTGAGCTGGCGCGGAGGAAACAGCTGGATAGCCTGGCCTTCCCCCTGATAGCCTCGGGGGCTTTCGGCTGGCCCAAGGAAAGGGCCTTGAAAACGGCTGTTGACACCATAAGAGACTTCCTGCAGGAAAACGATATGGACATATATCTGGTAGTGTACGACCGCCGGGCCTATCAGATAAGTTCAGAGCTTTTTTCCGATATTAAAAGCTATATAGACGACAACTATGTGCAGGAGCAGGCCCGGAGTTTGAGGCTCAGTGAGCTCCGATTCAGACTGCGCCCGGGGAGAGGAGAGTCCGACGAAAGCCTGACTGACGCTCTCCCGATGCAAAGCCAGGCCGCTCCGGCGGCCAAGCTTACAGACGGAGCCCCTTCTCTGGAGGAACTGGTCAGCCAGGTGGACGAGAGCTTTTCACAAATGCTGCTGCGTAAGATTGACGAGGCCGGGATGACTGATGCCCAATGTTACAAGAGGGCAAACATCGACCGCAAGCTCTTTTCAAAGATACGGGGCAATATAAATTACAAGCCCTCCAAGCCCACGGCCCTGGCCTTTGCCGTTGCTCTGGAGCTGAGCCTGGAGGAGACCAGGGAACTGCTGATGAAGGCGGGTTTTGCCCTCTCCCGCAGCAGCAAGTTCGACATCATCATTGAGTATTTTATAAGCAGAGGGAACTTCAATATCTATGAAATCAACGAGGCTCTTTTTGCTTTTGACCAGAGTTTGCTGGGGGCCTGAAATGTCGCCCGGCGGGCGACCATAATATAAAGAAAACTCCCTATAATGTGGCTGTAAACAAAAAACACAACACATTACAGGGAGGTTTTTTCTATGAAAAAAGGTTTGACGGAAATGGTTTTCATCCTGGACAGAAGCGGCTCCATGGGCGGGTTGGAGGCGGACACCGTGGGCGGATTCAACGCCATGATAAGAAAGCAGAAGGGAGTGGAGGGCAGCGCTCTGGTGACCACAGTTCTTTTCGACAACCAACCTCAAATCATCCATGACCGTGTGGATTTGATGAAGGTCCCGCCCATGACGGAGAGGGACTACAACGTGGGGGGCTGTACCGCCCTGCTGGACGCAGTGGGCGGGACCATACACCATATAGCGAAGATCCACAGGTATTCCAGGCCGGAGGATGTGCCGGAGCACACGGTGTTCGTCATCACCACCGACGGTATGGAAAATGCCAGCTGCCAATATTCTGCCGAAGAAGTGAGGCAGATGATAGAAAAGGAAAAGACCAGGTACGGCTGGGAGTTCCTGTTCCTGGGGGCCAACATCGACGCGGTGGGAACTGCGGGCCGGCTCGGGATCGGCGCCGACAGGGCGGCAAATTACAATGCCGACAGTAAAGGTACCCAGCTGAACTATGAGGTGCTGGGGCAGGCCCTGAGCAAGCTGCGCTCCAGCGCGCCTCTGAGGGCGGAATGGAAACGGGATATAGACCGGGACTACACCCAGCGGGGCAGGGGGCAGAACTGAGCATAAAAAAGACGGAGTTTTGCTCCGTCTTTTTCAGCTAATCAGCTAATTTACTTTGTGCCAAAGATACGGTCGCCGGCGTCGCCCAGGCCGGGGACGATGTAGCAGTGCTCGTTGAGCTTTTCATCCAGGGCGGCCACGTAGATGTCCACATCCGGGTGCTCCTTCTGCATGCGCTCCACGCCCTCGGGGGCGCCGATAATGCTCATGAGCTTGATGTGCTTTGCACCGGTCTCCTTCAGGAAATGGATGGCGGCGCAGGCTGAACCGCCGGTGGCCAGCATGGGATCGACCACGATGATGTCCCTCTCCTTGATATCGGGGGGCATTTTGAAGTAGTATTTCACAGGCTCCAGAGTGTCCGGGTCACGGAACAGTCCGATGTGGCCCACCTTTACGTTGGGCATCATATTTACCATACCGTCCACCATGCCCAGACCGGCCCGGAGTATGGGCACCACGGCCAGCTTTTTGCCGGCTATGCGGCGGCACTTGGCAACGGCAATGGGGGTCTCCACATCCACTTCTTCCAAAGGCAGGTCTCTGGTGGCCTCATAGCACATCAGCATGGCGATTTCGGATATCAGTTCCCGGAATTCCTTTACACTGGTGTTTTTATCTCTGAGGATGGAGAGCTTATGCTGGATGAGAGGGTGGTCGAAAACGCATACTTTGCTCATGTTAGGTTCTCCTTTGTTATCTATTGGCCCTCCCGGACGGGGAAACCCGGCGGGCAGGACAGAGGACACGGCAGCGTATCCCCCGCCAGGGCCTTTATCACAGTGTGGTAAGGCTGCCTGTTATTTGGCGGCGTTTTCCGCCGCCAGGCGTTCCTGCCGCTCCCGCTCCGCCTGGGAGAGGCGCAGATATACCGGCAGAAGTTCCTGGGAGGAACCGGGGGCCTTGTCCATGGCAGCCATGGCTACGCCCCAGGCGCTCTGCCAGCGCAGGTTCTCCGGGGCCAGGATATGGGGCAGGCCCTGCTCCCTGAGAAAGGCGGCGGTAAGCTCCGCTCCGTCTCCCACCAGAAAGACAGGGTTATCCAGCTCTTTGAGTTCCTCTGCCAGAAGGGGCAGGGCAAGGGCCCTGTCCTGGCAGAGACGCAGGGGCTTGCCGTCTTCAATTTTAAAGAGGGCATTATATACCTGGGAACGTCGGGCGTCCATCACCGGGCAGATATAGCCGCCATGGGCCAAACCGTGCCAGGCCATGGCCTCCAAGGTGGAGACACCAATGCAAGGCTTGTCTGAAGCCCAGGCCAGGCCTTTCACCGTTGAGACGCCTATGCGTATGCCGGTAAAGGAGCCGGGGCCATGGGCCACGGAAAAGAGATCTACCATATCCAGGCTCATCTCTGCATTCTTCAGCAGGTCTTCCGCCATGGGCAGCAGGGTACGGCTGTGGGTCAGACCGCTGCACTGGCTGTACTGGGAGATGAGTTTGCCGTCTCGGACCAGGGCCACGGAGGCAGCCTTGGCGGAAGATTCAAAGGCAAGTGTCAGCATAGTTCAGCCCCCTCCACAGTGATTTTCCTGTCCGTGTCCGACAGCTTTTCAATGGTGACCTTTACCTCGTCACCGAAAAAGGCATCCTGAACATTCTCGCTCCACTCAACGGCGCATATGGCGCCGCGGCTGAGATAGTCCTCCCAGCCGATATCAAAGAGCTCCTCAGCGGAGGAGAGGCGATACATGTCAAAATGGATGAGCTCCCGCTCCCCCAAATATTCGTTCACTATGGTAAAGGTGGGGCTGGACACCCGGCAGTTCAGGCCCAGGCCCCTGGCCATCCCCCGGACGAAGGCGGTTTTGCCTGCACCCAAGTCCCCGTACATGGCCACTACAGCCCCGCCGGGGAGGCTTGAGGCCAGTTTTGCACCCAGATCTTCGGTGTCACGCTCACTGCGGCTGATAAATTCTGTCATAGTATTCCCCATATAGAATAAATTTCACAATTTGTCAAATAATTTTGCCGGTCCGAGGGTTATTATAACACTGCCTGCCCCGTTGCGTAAAGAGCAATTATATGCTAAAATGAGCCTTGTCTCGTCAGAATATCTTGTATACATCTGCTCCGCCCTTAGGGAAATTGGGGCTGATGACGGACGTCCATGGAAAGGCGGTGCCTGAAATCAGAAAATTCAAGCCATATATAAAAGAATTTTTCCGGCGGGCAGATATCTTCCTGCTGTGCATATGCATCATCAGCTCCATCTTTGGTATAACCATGATAGAAAAAGCCGTGACGGGCATGTATGAGGGCGGCTGGAACATGTCCGAGCCCTCCAAATATCTGGCGGTGCAGATTGCATCCATGTTTATCGGGATCGGCGCTTTCGTATTTTTTACCATTATTGATGTGGACCTGATTGCCCAGCAGTGGAAGCTGCTGATGGTATTTGACCTGCTGCTGTTAATAGCCCTGGTGCTCCTGGGCGAGGATGACGGCACCGGCAACAAGAGCTGGATACGATTTGCCGGCATCGGCATACAGCCCTCGGAGGTCATAAAGGTCATCTATATAATCGTGGCGGCAAAGCAGATGACCTATCTGAAAGAATACAAGGATATAAATTCTTTCTTTTCCGTAGTGCAGATGGCCGCCCACTTCATGCTGGTATTCGGCTCCATAGTGGTGGTATCCTCTGACCTGGGCAGCGCCTCGATCCTGCTGGGTATCTTCCTGGTCATGTTTTTCGCCATAGGTGCCAGGCTGTACTGGTTTGCCGCCGGAGGCGCCGCAGTGGCGGCGGCCATACCTTTGCTGTGGAACTACTTTCTGAAGGACTATCAGAAGCAGCGCCTTATAGCGCCCTATGACCCCAGTATAGACCCGGACGGCTGGGGAATAACCTGGCAGACTACCCAGAGCAAACTGACCCTGGCTTCCGGCCGGCTCACCGGCGTGGAGGAGGGGCATTCCCCCTCCATATTTACGGGAAAACACACGGACTTCATTTTCTCCTGTGTGGGAGAAAACCTGGGCATGATAGGCTGCCTGGCAGTAATCCTTCTGCTGCTTATAATCATAATACACTGTGTGCGCATCGGCCTCCAGTCCGGCCGTACCTTTGATATGCTTATATGCATAGGCGTGGCCTCCGCCGTCACGGTGCAGATGTTCATAAATATAGGCATGAACATCGGCATAACTCCCGTTATCGGCATCACCCTGCCCTTCTTCAGCTACGGCGGCTCCTCCATGGTGACCATGTTCGGCGCCATGGGTTTGGTGTCGGGAGTGAAATACAAATTGAAACCGGAACACTTCTCTCTTATATACTGAACATAAAGTCAAAAAACGGCAGCCCGAGCTTTTGTACGGGCTGCCGTTTTTTATCTTTCAGCCTTGTCTGAAATCGTAGGTGCGGTACTGCACCGCCTCGGCCACATGCTCCGGGCCTATGTTCTCGCTGCCCGCCAGGTCGGCTATGGTACGGGCAACTCTCAGTATGCGGTCATAGCTTCTGGCAGAGAGCTCCATGCTGTCAAAGGCGGCTTTCATTACCGCCTCGCTCTCACCCTCCAGGGCGCAGAACTCCCGCAGTTCCCGGCTGCCTATGAGGGAGTTGCACATGGCTCCGCTGCCGTAGCGGCGGCGCTGTATCTCCCGGGCGGCGTCTACCCGTCTCTTTATAGCGGCGGAGGATTCACCCGGGCGGCGGCTCTTCAGCTCCTGGTAGTCCAGGGCGGGCACCTCCACTATCAGGTCTATCCTGTCCAGCAGGGGGCGGGAGATGCGGCTGTGATATCGGCGCAATGCGCTTTC
>CALWWB010000015.1 GCA_944385175.1 uncultured Oscillospiraceae bacterium
CAATACTTACTCCGGTACTCCGCAAGGCTCTATCATCAGCCCCATCCTTGCAAACATTTATCTGAACGAGCTGGATAGGCCTCCCAGTTTTGAGCGGTAGGGGTGGCCTCCAGGATCTGGCGCACCAGTGGCTCATAGCCCTTGCCTGCCCTCTCTACCACGGTCACGGCATCCAAAGGAGCATTGTCCAGATATAGCTCTTTTGCTGCCCGGAAGATATTACGCAGCGGGGCGTCACCGAAGTCCTCCGGCCGCACTCTGTGCATAATCTCCCCGCTGAGCTTGTCTGGCTCAATGAGCAGGCTGCCAAGCACGGCCACCTGGGCGTCGTAATAGTGGATCAGGTCCATGTGGGCACGTCACCTCCGGGAGGTGGGCTCTCTGGCTTTGGGCCTGCAGGCCCAAATTCATCCGTCCAGCGTTCGTTATTGAGGTATGTACTGGCATAGGGGATACCGATCCCCCGCTGCCATTCCTCCGTGGCCATCTGCCTCGTCAAGGCTCTGGCGATTATGGCCAGCAGCTCGTCTGACGGTTTGAGCTTGTCCCAGGCTTTCACAGCAGCCTTCTTGCTCTTATGGCACGGATAGTACGCCCAGAATTTTTCAAAGCGCTCCGGCTTCCACTTAGGGCCATGCTCCTCCGCTGGAGCCAGTGGGGCCTCAGGGGGATTATAGGGGGTATTATATTTTAAATTATTATTTTCTATTGGTATCGGATTTAAATCCGGTACCCCCTCGGATTTATTTCCGGTACCGGATTTTTCTGGGGTACCCCCCTTTATAGGGGGTACCCTATTTAAATCCGATACCCCCCACTCGTAGGGTTTTGACGTGAGATATATCCTACGCCGGTCGCTGTTGACCCTGGACACATCCACATCAATGCGGATATACTCAGCATCTTCAAGCCGCTTTATAAGCGTGCTCACCGTATCCCGCTTGATGCCCAGACGCTCTGAAAAGTAGGAATTGTGGCAGAAGCAGAAGCCCTCCTCATTGATTTTTGCGGCGATCTCCGCATATATCAGCTTGGCATTGGCCGGAAGCTGCTTGTCATATCTCACTCTGGCCGGTAGAATGGCCCACTGGCCGGTAAACTCGGTAATGCCGTCTATTGTTATCACCCCCTTGTTTTTCCGCCGGGGATCTGATATAATACAGATGTTCTCATGTTGTGACCTTCACGACATGCGGCCCTTGCAGATGTACCCGCATCTGTAGGGGCTTTTTTATTTGCTCAGACATAGCTGGCTTCCCCCTCCCTCCCTTGTTGGCCTTTACAAAAGCGTATGAAGCCTTGCTTGGGTATGTATACTCGGCTGCCGATGCAAATAACCGGGAAGCCCAATGCGTCCGGATTCTCCCTGGCTTGAAGTCTTATACTCTGAGGATTTGCCGGAAAAATCGGTGCTATGTCCATAGGGGTCAGCATCTCTGCCGATGACCTTTCAATCTCTTCCAAAGTCTTCATTTAGAGCCACCTTCTGAAAATTTCAGGGCCATAGCAGCCTGGACTATTCCGTCCAGCTCCTTGACTATGCTGCCAAAAACTTCTTGCTCGGCCGAATCTATTTGACCATCCTCTGCGATACTCAGCAGCTCCCGGACACGGTGCTGCTCATCAAATTCCCGGATGCGGTGCAGCAGCTGCACCACGGCCTGGGCCAGGGGTACCGTCTTAACTTCCGGCAGGATCTCCGCCGCCACCCTTGATTTATTCATCAGATGCCAATATCCCAGCACCGGCAGTACCGCCACCTCTATCATCCGGGTCACCACCTCATCGGATGGCAGACCGGTTCCGGTCTCGTAAAGCCTCACGCTCTCCACGCTTATGCCCAGCTGTTCTGCCCAGCGCTCCTGGGTCAGACCGGCAGTGGCCCGGGCACGCTTGTAAATATTTTCAGTATTAGCGCTCATGTTCTCTCCTCGCAATTTGCTTGCCTCGCAGCCTTTAACATGGTAAAATGATTTAAAGATTGGAGGTGTGCATATGGATATAAACGATACTATTGAAGTCCGTGAATTGGACGACAAAGACAAAGTAAATGACCTGCTTAATTCCAAGTCTGAATTTTGGATGCTTCTATCAGTTGCCCATGGGACAACCCCCACTGGTGAGGCCTATTTCCGATACTGCCTTGGCAGGACTAATGTTGAAAACGACGATTTACCGCCGTTGACATGAGAGACCTGAGCAAGTTTTTCCATGGAAGGCTTCCCCATGCAGTATATCCAGCTCCCGTCCTTGTCCTGAGTTGCCATAAGCATTACCCATTCATTTTTCATCATCATACTGGCAGCTTCGTTCATGTCCCGAACTTCTTCGACTTCGCTTACTGAAGCCAGCATAGGATTAAAAATTCCGCTCATTGCTATTCCCCCTAATTAAATTAAATGTTTTTCCTTTTACCCCTTAGCCTGGCTGCCTGTTGGTTCGCCTCGCTATGGGGTATAATTATTTCAGTTAAGGCACACAAGCCCTTAGTTCCACCGGTTCCGGCTGAGCAAAAAGCTCATCGATAGAGCAGCCGACAGCTTCGGCCAGCATTGGCAGCTGACGAGCTCTTGGCAAAGCAACTTCATGTTCCCAGTTTGAAATGGCGGTAGGAGCTACCCCCATACGAGATGCCAGCTCCTGCTGACTTAACCCCGCCGCCATTCTTACCGCTGCTATTCGCATAATCAAATTATCACCTCCCGTTAATTTCAAGTAACTTGAAGTTGCATATATAATAATCCTATTTACTTGAATTGTCAACAGTCAATTTCAATTATCTTGAAGTATCATTTACAATTCAACCTTTTTGAAGTATGGTTACATCAACGGAGTTGAAGTGTATGAACAGGATCAAGGAATTAAGAAACCAAAACAATCTAAAACAGGCAGAGCTTGCTAAGCTGCTTAATGTAAGCCCAGCAGCGTTATCTGGGTATGAAACAGGCAAATTTGAAGCCGAGCTAATCACCTATGAGAAGATGGCTAAAATATTTGACGTTAGTCTTGATTATCTTCTTGGGCGAGATGCTGCACATAGCTCGGAAGGTATTCGCATTCCTGTGCTAGGATCTGTCCCGGCCGGGATTCCTATCGAGGCAATTGAGGATATTGTTGACTGGGAAGATCTTCCCAAGAGCATGGCCACAGGAGGTCGAGAATACTTTGCACTTCAGGTCAAGGGTGACAGCATGTGGCCCGACTATCTGCCTGGGGACACAGTCATTGTCCGCAAGCAGCCCACCTGCCAGTCCGGAGAGGACTGCGTGGTATACGTCAATGGCTATGAGGCCACGCTTAAGCAGGTGCGCCTGAATGATGACCACAGCCTCACCATCGTGCCACGTAATCAGTTATATCCTCCCAGGACTTACAGTCCCGAGGAAATAGAGTCTTTACCTGTGTCAATTGCCGGAGTCGTGGTCGAACTTCGGAGAAAAATAAAAAAATAATGTGCCCAATTTGGGCACATTAAAATGGGGAATTACATATGAAAAAGAAGTATGTTTTCTGGTGGGCTCTGGCAGCGATTCTTTTTTATTGGTCTATAACCAACGCATACTATTATGGGATAAGATACCTCGGCACCATGTTTTGGGTGATAGTCTGCATTTATGTGGGGTACCGGCGTTGGGTTGAGTACCACGAGAACCAAGATGATCGACGAATGGTCAGGGAGTATCTGGCCGCTAAAACCGCAGAAGCAAACAAAAACATAGAGGATAAAGAATCGGATGGGAGTGCTGAAGATGCCTAAAAGATTGGGCTGGCAAAGAATTCTGATAGGGCTCCTTCTGCTTTTGAATGCTTTGCCTTTCTCTGGCGGTCGTGAAACCAGGCTGGAATTTGGGGCTTTTTTTATTGTGGCTGGCTGGGGATTACTCTCATGGCCCATTTTGGCAAATGTCTTTTTGGGTCCGAATGACGCATCAGAAAGAAAATTTGGCTTGTTGGACGCTATTAAAATAGCCCTGTCTGCTTGCTTGCTTTTCTGGGGACTATTCAGCCGGGACGCTGTCTCAGGCAGCCTACCCGCAATCTTTTTTGCTGTCGGAATTATTATCCTTTTTATACCTATAGAGCCGCTGATAAAAGGCTGGGGCAGCAATCAGCCCCAGGAGCTGCAGGACTTGGATAAGCTCAAATCGAGTGGCATAATAGATGAGGACGAGTACATAAAGTTAAAGGATAAAATACTTAAAAATATTAAGCACTGACTTGTGTCCAAATTGGACACAAAAAAAGCCGTCCTTGGAGCTGGTACCTCCAAAGACGGCAGCGCAAAACCGTGTGTAGGAAACAAGGCATTATTGCGCCCTTTTATAATATCATAGGGCGCACAGAGAAGTAAAGGAGAAAATCTGTGATATGCTTAAATCCCAAGTGCAATGCAGAGCTTCCTGACACTGCTGTATACTGTACATACTGCGGTAGGAAGCAGCTCCGAAGCCGCTCGCCAAAGTCACGAGGCAACGGCCAGGGATCTGTCTACAAATTAAGAAACGGTAAGTACAAGGCTGTTGTGACCGTGAGATATTATATGGGCACGGACGGCAAAGTTAAAAGACAAACCCGGTCAAAAGTCTTTATCAGGAAAAAGGACGCAATCGCTGCATTACCGGAATTGCTATCAATGCCATCGTCTCGTGCTCTGAAAGGCCTGACTTTCCAGCAAATTTATGACGCATGGCTTCCCACGCACAGAGCCGGGAAGTCAACCATTGATTGCTACAAAGCCGCATTCAAGCACTTTCGCCCCATATGGGGCATACCCATGAGCGACATGAGTATTGATGATCTGCAGGAATGTGTGGACGGCTGCGGAAAAGGGCGGCGAACGCAAGAGAATATGCGGGCCTTGGTCGGCCTGATGTATAAATACGGCATTCCCCGCCGGGCAATACCAGACAGTCTGAATTTAGCTCCATACATCCTGGTGGGAGGGGATCCGGCCGCACACAGGCCCAGCTTTACAGACGTACAGATAGAAGCCATCAGAAGATGCGTCGGCCTTATTCCATACGCTGATACGGTTATAGCTATGATATACACTGGCTTCCGCCCATCTGAGTTTCTCCAGCTAAAGGTGGAAGACTATGACCGGCAGAGGGTCTGTCTTATTGGCGGCTCCAAGACGGCCGCTGGCGTAGACCGTGTGGTCACGATTTCCCCTAAAATTGCTCCGATAATCATCGGGGCCGCTGCGGGGAGATCCACCGGGTGGCTGTTCCCTGCGCCGGATGGTAAAGCCTGGTCCTTGCGAGCCTATACAGATGCAGCATTTTATCCGGTACTCAAAGCCGCAGGAATCAATAATCCAATCGTCACTATAGGGGGAGGAGTGGAGAGGCATTTATATACCCCTCACAGCTGCCGCCACACCTTCGCAACCTTGCTTAAGCGCATTGAAGCGCCAAGCAAGGACAAGCAGGAGCTTATCGGCCATGCTTCAGAAGAAATGCTTAAATACTATCAGGACGTGGACATCCAGGATCTGAAGAGGATAACTGACGCAATTTGATGAGTAGTAACAGGAGTAGTAATAGGAAGATATTTTTTAATATTTGGCAGTATTTTTTTATTTTAAGAGAATAAAGCGAAAACCCGCAAAGCACTGCACACCAATGCTTTGCGGGTTTTACTTGGTCCGAGTGACTGGATTTGAACCAGCGGCCTCTTGAACCCCATTCAAGCGCGCTACCATCTGCGCTACACCCGGATCTCTGTCGCCCGATTATATTAGCACAAACTGTCATTAAATGCAATACCCAATTTCAAAAAACTTTATTTTTTGAAATTGGGTATTTTCCGTCTCATATTTCTATGTGTTTTCCAAAATTGCAGACCGATGCTGCAATTATTCTGTAAAATGTATATGGTTATTTATGTGGTCGCTACAGAAGCAGTGATATCCCTGACAGCGGGAACAATAGCGGAATTCCAGCTCCGGATGATCCACATCCGTCCTGCCGCACACGGCGCACTTGTGGGTGTAGAGCTTGCTCTCCTGCTCCCGGCGTATGCGCCGGGATTCCCTGCGGAAGTTGATCGTGCTCTTGCTGGCACGCGCCGGCCGGTTGCGCAAAAGGCTTCCTCCGCAGAATATAAAAAAGTTCAGCACCGCTACCACCGGCAGCAGATTCAGCGGGAAAGGATTCATAATAACTGAGAGCGCAAAGAACACTGCGTCCACTATGGCCAGATACTTCATCTTCACCGGGATAATATAAAACAACAAAACGGTGGTATCCGGGAACAGGCTGGCAAAGGAGAAAAACATGGACAGGTAGATATAGCTGGAGTTCAGCCGGACCACTAAACCCGTGGCAAAGTAAATGACAAAGCCGTAAATTATGGTGAGTATCACGCCGGAAAAAAAGTAAATGGTAAATTGACCGGTGCCCCAGTACTGCTCCAAAGTATTGCCTATCCAATAATAGAAGTAAAAGGCAATAAAGGCCAACAGCCCGGTGCTGGGCGGGTAGAGCATGAAAGTCACCAGGCGCCAGACCTGTCCCCTTAATATAAGGGACGCATCAAAACTCAGGTAGGAGAGGATCAGCGGGTTTATAGCACTGAGCACCCAAAAAGCCACGTTGGCTATGGTGATATACAGCATCAAATTCCTTATGCCGAAGTTCGGATGGTCATAGCAAAAGCGCTCAATTTTGTTCATGGGGTCTCTCATAGGCTTCTCCATTCTGCCGCAAGCTTACTCATATTATCATATAATATACCCCGGCGCAGCCATAAAGTCTATAAAAATTTGTAAATTCAAAAAACTGGGTCTTTCAATATCCGGGAGTATGTGATAATATGTAAACTGATCAATTATGTGAATATGACGTCATGTGAACGGAGTTAGTTTCCACTATGGCAGAAAAAGATTTTGAAATTAAAAATGACACCATTGAGGGCCGCAACGCAGTTATTGAAGCTCTCCGAGCCGGGCGGGCCATTGACAAGATATTTATCGCCAAGGGCGATGTGGACAAAACTCTGGGCCATATTGCCTCCAGGGCCAGGGAAAAAGGTATTGTGGTGGTAGAGGCAGACCGGCGCAAGCTGGACTTCATGAGCCAGACCCATGCCCATCAGGGAGTCATTGCCCTGGCCGCGCTCAGGGAATACTGTGAAATCGGCGACATATTGGACCTGGCCCGGGATAGGCAGGAGCCTCCCTTTGTGGTCGTCTGTGACGAGATAAGCGACCCGCACAATCTGGGGGCCATTATCCGCTCCGCCGAATGTGCCGGAGCCCACGGTATCATCATCCCCAAGCGCCGCAGTGCCGGGCTCACCGCAGTGGTGGACAAGGCTTCAGCCGGAGCCGCCGAGCATGTACTTATTGCCCGTGTCCCAAATATCCCAGCAGCTCTGAAAGAGCTGAAGGAGCAGGGCCTGTGGGTATACGGCACCGCCGCCGACGGGGAAAAGGATCTGTGGCACACGGATTTTACCGGAGCCATGGCCCTGGTCATCGGCTCTGAGGGGGACGGCATGGGCCGCCTGGTAAAAGAGAACTGCGACTTTATAGTGAGCCTGCCAATGAAGGGGCAGGTCAGTTCCCTGAATGCCTCTGCCGCTGCCGCCGTCACAATGTATGAAGTGCTGCGCCAGCGCAGCGGGATAAAGTAAATGCCGTGGCGGGCTCTGCCCGCCGGATAGGATGCCAGCATGAAATTTTTCAGTCATAAGCAAAAAAAGCATGAACTGAAAACTGAATCAGAGGAAGATCTCTCCCTGGAAGATATCATCGCCGAATATCAGGCCGAGGAGAACCTGGAGCAGTACCGGGAGCCGGAGCCGGACGGCAGGGACGAATATTACAGTTCCTCCCAGGGTGGCTACGAGGGCTATTATGATTCCCAGTCCTTTGAGCCGGAGCCGGACTATGGCCGGGAGTCCTATACCCCCTCCGGTACTGATGATGATATTGACCGGCTTTTTGACGATATCTTTGCCGGTTATTATGACAGCCCCAAGTCTCGGGCAGATAGCCGCAGTGGTGGTGCTTCCAGCTACAGTGAAGACGACTATGCCGATCTCTACGGCAAAGATGAATCCCCGGACTACGGTTCCTCTTCCGGATACTCCACCAGGGGCGGGAATATAGGCGCCATAGAGCGCCAGGCCAGGGAATATATCTCCAGTATCCAAGAGTCCGAACCAAGCCGGAGGCGTGAGCCCCTCAGTCAGGAGGAGCTCTATGCCCCGCTCAGCGACGAGGAACTTTCCGCCATGAAAGGCCGCGAAAATCCCGGCAGTGACGACTATGGCCAGGAGATAGACAGCCGCTTCAACCTCAGCGGCCGTCGTGAGAGCAAGGGCTTCCATTTCGGCAGCCGCTCCGTGGATATGAGCGCCGATGAGGACTACAACCCATCGGCCCAGACTGACTATAATCTCACCCACTGGGCCCCGGAGTACGACGGGGACGATGATTCCCAGCCTGAGCTTGAGGACGAATTTGAAAGCCCAAAGCGCGGTATATTCAAAAAGCGCCGCAAAGAGAAAACGAAAAAGTCCGCGTCGGAGGACTATGCTTCCGACTATGAGACTCTCCCCCGAGATGACGGGGAGAGCGACGGGGATTACGTCCGCAGCTTCCGGGATCACAGCGCCTCTCCCGGAGATTACGCCCTGGACGACGATTATTACGACGAGGTTCCCGACGACCGGCAAAGCCGCCCGGGCGAAGAATTTGACGAGAGCGAATATCTGCCCAGCTTCCGGGAATATCTGGCCTCAATTTTTGCCACGGCCTTTCTGCGCATACGGGGCTTGAACCGCAGCGTCACCACCAACACCATGGAGGACAGCGGTGAAGATTTGGGCCCGGAGCTGACGGCCCAGAGCGCTTGCCGTTACTACGGCTCCTTCATGCGCTCCCAGAAGCTGCGCCTGCGCATAGGCGCGGGCCTTGAGCTGCTGCTGTGTTATATATCCCTGGGCCTGCCGGTGCCGGGTATGCTTCAGTACCTGCCGGTAAAGGCGGCAGCCTGCTGCGCCATCCAGTTTGCCGTGATGCTGCTGGCTCTGGATGTAGTGACTACGGCAGTGCTGGGTGCTTTCCGCCTGAGATTCGGCGCTGAATTTCTGGCAGTGCTCAGCTGCCTCATTACCACAGCGGACGGCTTTATAGTTGCCCTGGCCGACTCGGCGACATTGCACACACCCCTGTGCGCCGTGTCCAGCCTGTCCCTTCTGGGGATATTGCTCTCCTCTTCCCTGAGTACCAAGGGTATACGCAAAGCTCTGCGTGTCCCGGCCATAGGCAAGAACTTCTATTCCATTACCGCCGAGACCAAGCTGCGCAAGGGTGAGCTCACCCTGCTCAAATCCCAGCGTCCGGCCAATGGCTTTGTACGCCGTATTGAAGAGGCGGCTCCGGACGAGACACTGTTTGTAAAGATGGGTCCAATACTCCTGGCTCTGTGCTTCCTGCTCAGTCTGGTACTGGCCTTGCTCAAAAAGAGCGTCTCGGATTTCGTGTTTATTTTCTCCGCCGTCTTTTCTTTGGCCGTGCCCCTGTCCGCTTTGCTGTCCTTTGCCCTTCCCTTCTTTATAGGCTCCATGCGTATATTCAGAAGCGGCGCCGCAATCGCCGGCTGGTCCGGCCTGTGCGACATCGGAGCCAGCCGCAACATAATAGTCACCGACTGGGATCTTTTTCCCGAGAGCAGTATAGAGATGGACACCGTGCGCATCTTTTCCGATGAGTCCACGGAAAAAGTCATCTCCTATGCCGGAACCCTGGTCAGTGCCTCCGGCTCCAGTATCGCCGCCTCCTTTGTAAAGCTCATGGAGGAAAACGGCTGCGCCATGCGCAAGGCAGACGGCTTTGAGTTTCTCTCCGGCGGCGGCTTGAAGGGCATAATAGAAGGGCACGTGGTGCTCTGCGGCAGTATGGAGCTGATGCGCCTGATGAATGTGCGCATCCCCTACCGGCTTACGGACAAGACCTCGGTCCTTCTTGCCATAGACGGCATACTCTACGGTATCTTCACCCTGAAATATACCCCCCTGCCCCAGGTTCGGCAGGCGCTGGTGGAGCTGGTGCGTTCCGGCCGCCACCCGGTGTTTGCCCTTCGGGACTTTAACGTAAACCCCGAGATGCTCCACAATACCTTTGACATTGCTACCGACGGCTATGACTTCCCGCCCTATGCCCAGCGCTTCGCCATGTCGGAGCCCTCTCCCAAGGACAGCAAAATCGCCGCGGTAGTCTGCAACGAGGGGCTTGGCCCGGTGACTCAGGTGGCAGACGTAGGCCGCAGTATGTACCTTGCAACTAAGTTCAATCTGTTGCTGGCCGCCATATCTTCAGTGCTGGGGCCCATCCTGGTATTTGTCAAGCTGCTCACTGCCGGCAGCGTGACCATAGGCTTCCTGCTGATGTTCATGCTTCTGTGGTCGGTCCCGGCCTTGATAAGCAGCCTCTATGTAGGTACAAAGCCCTGATACGGGCGCAGGTATATAAAATTTGAACACCGGCCGGGGATATCTCCTGCCGGTGTTTCCGTATTTTTCCAGGCCGCCATATCCCCATAAGGGCCCCTAAAGCCACGGTGTATATTGACAAATTTTTGTTGCCAAGCCCTTGGCAATAGTGTATAATGGACTGGATGTTGATAAGATTTTTCATATGCATATAACCATATATAAACTAAAGCACAGAGAGGAAGCAACACATGAGCTACGAAACCAAGAACATCCGCAACATCTGCCTGCTGGGCCACGGCAACAGCGGCAAAACCAGCCTTGCCGAAAGCATGCTGTTTTGCACCGGCGCCATCGACCGTATGGGCAAAGTCAGTGACGGCAATACCGTCTGCGACTATGACGCCGAGGAGACCAAGCGCCAGATCACCATTTCCACCGCAGTAGCCCCCGTAAACTACGGCGGCTGCAAGATCAACGTTTTGGACTGCCCGGGATTCTTTGACTTCGTGGGTGAGTCCCTGGCCGCTATCCGCGCCGTTGAGGCCGGTATCATCCTCTGCTCCGCCAAGGACGGTCTGTCCGTGGGTGCCGAGCGGGCATGGAAGTATCTGAAGGCCGCCAAGGCCCCCGCCGCTTTCTGTATCTCCAAGTGTGATGAGGAGCACGGCGACTACTTCAAGGTGCTGGATTCCCTGAAAGCCAAATACGGCAGCATCGTCTGCGCCGTCACTGTCCCCACTTCCGACGCCAGCGGCGTTATAGACGTGGTGCACAACATAGCTTACCAGACCAAGGGCAACAAGACCAGCAAGGTGCCCGTCCCCGCTGCCGACGCCGGTAAGGTTGCCGAGCTCCGTGAGGCCCTTATGGAGACTGCCGCCGGCGCCACTGAGGAACTGATGGAGAAGTTCTTCGACACCATGGAGCTTTCCGAGGCAGACATGGTGGAGGGCATCAAGGTTGGCCTGAGAGAGCGCAGCGTGGTTCCCGTGTTTGCCAGCGCCGCCATGTCCTGCGTGGGCACAGAGGCCCTGCTCCAGGGTGTTGTGGACTATGTGTCCAACCCCGGTGAGATGGAGGGCATCGACCCCGCCGGCCCCACTCTGGGCTTTGTGTTCAAGACCATTTCCGACCAGTTCGGCAAATACAGCTTTGTCAAAGTCCTTCGGGGCAAGATCACTGCCGATATGTCCCTGCGCAATGTCCGCGCCTCCAGCACCGATAAGCTGGGCCGTCTGTACACCATGTGCGGCAAGAAGAGCACCGAGGTGAAAGAAGCCTGCTGCGGCGATATCGTGGCTGTGGGCAAGATGGACTGGAAAACCGGCGACACTGTGTGTGACCCCAAGAACGAGGTGGAGCTGCCCGCTATAGACATTCCCGAACCCTGCTATTCCATGGCTATCTCTCCCAAGACCAAGGGCCAGGACGACAAGGTGGCCGCCGGCTTGGCCAGACTCAACGAGGAAGACATCTCCTTCAACCTGGTCAACAACGCCGAGACCCGGCAGCAGGTGCTCTCCGGCCTGGGCGATATCCAGCTGGATGTCCTTTGCGCCAAGCTCAAGAGCCGTTTCGGTGTGGACACCGAGCTCAAGCCTGCCCGTGTCGCCTACCGTGAGAAGATCAAGGGCAAGGTCGAAGCCCATGGCCGCCACAAGAAGCAGTCCGGCGGTTCCGGCCAGTTCGGTGACGTATGGATCCGCTTTGAGCCCCAGGATGAGCAGGACGACATGATTTTTGCCGAGGAAGTTTTCGGCGGCTCCGTGCCCAAGAACTTCTTCCCCTCCGTTGAAAAGGGCCTGCGCAATGCAGTCAACAAGGGCGTCCTGGCCGGCTACCCCCTGGTGGGCCTGAAGGCCACCCTGTATGACGGTTCCTACCACCCTGTGGACTCCAACGATATGGCCTTCCAGACTGCTGCCCGCCTGGCCTATCAGGACGGTATCCCCAAGGCCAAGCCCACCATCCTTGAGCCCATCGGCCTGCTCCAGGTCACCATCCCTGATGAGAACCTGGGCGACATCATGAGCGACATCAGCTCCAAGCGCCGTGGCACCGTGCTGGGCATGAATGCCGAGGACGGAATGCAGACTGTGGAAGCCGAGGTTCCCATGGCTGAAATGAGCTCCTACACCATCGACCTGCGCTCCATGACCCAGGGACGCGGCTCCTTTACCTGCAAGTTCATCCGCTATGAAGAGGCCCCCGGCAATGTCCAGCAGAAGGTCATTGAAGAGGCAAAGGCTCTGGCTGAGCAGGAGTAATCAAAATCACAAATCATCTTACGGGCGGCCTTGATAAGCCGCCCGTAAGTTCAACACTGGTGACATTGGTAATGATGCTATGAATAACGGTATCTCTGGATTAAAAAACATCATATGGGCCCTGGCCATAGTGCTGTCCCTGGCCGCACTGCTTATCGGCCTCATTGTCACAATGGTGCTGCGATACAGCGGCGACAATCAGGACGGTACCATGTATCTGGAGGGCAGCTCCTCCTCTCTGGAGGACGATTTCCTGGCCAATGGGATAGACGCCGGGCAGAGCTCTTCCGGCGGTGTTTTGGAGCTGCCCAGCTCCCAGGATACGGGGCTTGAATATCTCTTCAACCTCACCTTCCTGTGCGACAACAGCTTTTCCGCTGTGAACAGCTTCGGCGCCAACTTTGGCAGCACCGCCTCCTCCCAGGTGTGGCTTCCCGCCGGAGGCAGCCTGGCCGCCGCCAATGCATCCAGTACCACCATTATCTATCCCCAGGACGGCACGGAAAAGACCCCCGGCGACGCAGCCAGCGTCTATGAGCCTTCCCGCCTGGTGATATATCTGGGGGCCGACCAGCTCTCCGGCACATCAGCTGAGAGCTTCACTTCCGGGTATACGGCGCTTGTACAAGCTATACAGAGCTCCAGCCCCAGCACGAAAATCATCTGCTGTACCATAGGTTCCGTCACCGCCGCCTATGCTGGCAGCGACGGTCTGAGCCACGAGCTTATCTCCCAAGCTAACGAGTGGATACGGCAGGTATGCGCCTCCACCGGTGTATACTATGCAGATCTGGCCTCCATCCTCAATGACGATGACGGCTATCTCTTGGCGGAATGCGCTTCTGCCGACGGTAAGAGTATCAGCTCCGCCGGTATAAACGCTGTCATGGACTATTTCCGCATGCACGGCATTTAAGTTGACTAATGCTTTCATCCCCCGGTAAACTCAAAGTTTGCCGGGGATTTTTTACATCAATTTTTGTAAAGTTATGTTAAGTTAATTTTCATTCTTTTCCTAATGAAAATTAATTTTTTATCTCTATACTTCAAAAAAAATTTGTGATATGCTGGAACAAATCAAAGTTATATACGTCATGATTATGTAAATCTTATGGAACAACGGAGGTAGGCATGAAAAAGCTTATTTTGCTGATATTGGCCCTCTGCTGCCTTATGACCGGGTGCAGCGGAGCCGGTGCGGAGCCCAGCTCTTCCCCAACTCAAACCGGTATGGCAAGGTCGGCCTCCTATGCAGCAGCCGTCTCTCCCTCCTCCACTCCGGCCATACCTATCATCAACGCCACCGCCGTCATACCTGAACTCTATCAGGAAAAACCCATTAAACCTGTGGGCAGCTGCGGGGTTTTTCTTCTGTGTACCGATCCGGTGGAACAGCCTCAGGGCAGTCATTATGATGCCTATACCGTGGATGAAAACGGCCAGCTCACGCTGCTGGACAGCCAGTTGTTCAATAACGCCTATACCATAGGCAGCGGCCGTTACCATTTCAATTTCAGCTGGGTGGAGAACAGCGGAATAAAGGTTCTTACCTATGAATCCGAAGACATGAATGCCAGCTTCCTGTATCTTTCCGACAGCGGGAGCAAAAGCCTTTTTCTGCTTAAAGAGCATTTGAGCAATGACGGCTCCACGGTTTACAATTACTATCCCGTGCTTTTGGATCTATACGGAGATGAGATCCAGGATCTCTTGTCCAATTGCAAGCTCGGCAGCATATCCAGCATCAGCAATATTGCCATCTCCGAGGATCATACCGGAATGCTTATTGCCCAGGAAGGCGGTGCCCTATACTACTACGATATCTCCAACAATGTAATGTACAGCCTCGATGAACTGTCCGGTGAGCCGGTCAAAGCCTGTACCCTGGCAGAAGATAAGATAATCTGTTGGAATCAGAGCGCTTCCGAATACGGGAATGGAAATGTAGGCGATTATCACTTCTGGTACATCGACCTTGGCAGCTTCCAGCGCATGGAGATGCCCCAGCTCCAATCCGGTTCGGACACGCTGCCCCTGCGCTTTGCCCACCTGTCCGGCTTTAGCTCCACTATGTACAATGAGCGCATGTTTGCCGGCAGTCCCTATGCCCTGTGCACCAGCGGAAACGGGGATTGCTATGTTTTGGATATGGACAGCTGGACTCTCACCCCAGTATCCGGCTATACCATGCCCGCTTCCAACCTCACATGCCGCGGCAGTTTTGACGGTCAGCGCCTCCTGCTGGAGGATCTGGGCAACAACTCCGCCTATGTGCTTGACTACACCACTTGTCTGCTCCTCAGACTTAATGTACAGGATGCGGAAAGCCTCTCCTGGTTCGATTTTGACACCGTGCTGGAACAACCGAGAGACGGAAACTATTATTTGTATCATCTGGGAATATAATCGGACCTATCAATTTTAATAAGGCGGGCCTCTGGGCCCGGTCTGAGGCTGTCGAAAAAGCCTCGGAGAGTTTTTTCAACACGGCGAAAAATAATTTAAATCGTTTTCCGCTTCGGCCTGTACGTTGCGGAAAACAATTCTCACACAATTATCCCGAATCAAAGCCCAGCGAAGGCGGGTTTGATTCGGGAAAGAGCTGCAAGGGAATGGGTGAGAAGTGGCGGCTGCCCTTGTGGGCTGCCGCCGCTACGAAGGATATGGAGTTTGCAGCGACGCAGCGAAGTGCAATCATTCTTTTGGAAGAAGGTATTGCCTTCTTCCAAAAGCTAAAACCGGGCCATGAGGCCCGGTTTTTTTCATTCCGTCATTTACTTGTTCTCTATCAGATACTTCATTATCTGCACGGCATTGCTGGCAGCTCCCTTTCTTATCTGGTCGCCGCAGCACCAGAGCGTCAGCCCTTTCTCATCGCAGAGATCCTCACGTATCCGCCCTACCCAGACCAGATCCTGAGCGCTGGTATCCAGGGGAGTAGGATAATTGCGGCCCTGGTAGTCCTCTATCAGGCGGCAGCCTGGGAAGGCGGCAACGGCCTTTTTTGCATCCTCCACAGAGATCTTATCCTCAGTCCGTACCGTGACTGCAATTGAGTGGGAGCGCATCACCGGTACACGGACGCAGGTGCAGTTCACCTTCAGCTCAGGCAGGTGGAAAATGCGGCGCCCCTCGTTCTGCATTTTCATCTCCTCGTCGGTGTAAAGGTTATCCAGCTCGTCGCCTATGTGGGGGATGACGTTCAGGGCTATCTGGGTGGGAAATACCTTGCACTGCATATCCCCGCCATTGACGGCTGCGGCCATCTGGCCCTCCAGCTCGGCAAAGCCCGCCTGCCCCGCTCCGGATACGGCCTGGTAAGTACAGGCCGTCATGGACTTTATGGGGGAGAGCTTAGCTATGCCCGCCACTGCCATGAGCGTTATTATTGTGGAACAGTTTGGATTTGCAATTATCCCCTTGTTCTCCAGAGCATCAGCCCCGTTTATCTCCGGCACTATGAGAGGCACTTCCGGATCCAGCCGGAAGGCCGAGCTGTTGTCGATGTACACTGCCCCGCTCTTTACAATGGCAGGGGCAAACTTTTTAGACATGGCGTTCTTCACTGCGCCCAGCACAAAGTCCATGCCCTGAAAGCTGTCCTCCCGGGCCTCCTGTATCTCCACTTCCCGGCCCTGGAACTTTATCTTCCCGCCGGCGCTGCGGGCGCTGGCCAGAGGCAGCAGGGTGTCCACCGGTATCTGATATTCCTCCAGCACCTGGAGCATCTGCTGGCCTACTGCACCTGAGGCTCCAAGTATAGCTACATTGTATTTTTTCATTTTATTTTCCTCCTGTCATCCTGCGAAGCTCTCGTACAGTACACGTACTGCCGCCTCGTAATTGCTGTTCTCCACGCCCACAATTATGGACAGCTCATCTGCTCCCTGAGCAATGGTGCGTATGTTTATCTTCTCCTCGCCCAGGGCCCGGAATATCTTGCCGGAGATACCGGGGCGATAGGTCATCTTACGGCCCACAGCCGCCACCAGGGCTATGCCGTCGTTGACCTGGATATTGTCGGGGCGGCAGCTCTTTTCCAGATCCCCCATAAGGCTGTAAAGAGCATCCCCCAGGGGGGCCGTAGCCGTTACCAGGGCAAAGGAATCCAGACCAAGGGTGATATGCTCCACATTTGCATGGTAGCGGTCCAGTATCTCCAGCGCCTGGCGCAGGGTCTGGCTGGCGTTCATGTTCCGCTTGTTCACCGTGATTATGGTAAAGTTCTTCCTCCCGGCTATACCGGTGAGGAAGCGCTCATGGCTCTCCTCTCCCTCTATCTTGTCAACAATGATTGTGCCCGGGTCCTCCGGACGGTTGGTGTTCCTGATGTTCAGGGCTATACCTTTTTCCTTCACCGGCAGCACCGATTCCTCATGGAGCACCGAAGCCCCCATGAAGGCCAGCTCCCGCAGCTCGGCGTAGGTAATCTTTTCTATGGGCTGAGGGTCCTTTACTATACGCGGGTCGGCCATGAGTATGCCGGAGACATCCGTCCAGTTCTCGTACACATCAGCATCAATGGCAGCTGCGGCCAAAGCTCCGCTTATGTCGCTGCCGCCCCTGGTCATAACCTTGATGCGTCCGTTGGGCAGCCTGCCGTAGAAGCCGGGCAGGACTATTCTTCCGTATTTCTCATATGCAGCGGCAATGGCCTCATAGGTCTTATCCCGCTCTATCTGGCCGTCGAAGCTGAAGAACACGCAGTCTGCCGCATCCACAAACTGAAAGCCCAGATAGTCGGCCATGAGGCGTGAGGTGAGGTATTCTCCCCTGGATACAAGCTCGTCGGCAGACATATCCTTGCTCATGGAGCTTTCCAGCTTCTCCATCTCCGCGCCAACATCAAAGCTCAGGCCCAGCTCATCCCTTATCTCCCGCAGCCGCTGTTCTATTGTATGAATTATATCGTCGCAGGGTACACCATAGCTGAGGTGGGCGTGGCAGAGATACAGCAAATCCGTCAGCTTGTGGTCGCCGCTGCTGCGTTTGCCTGCGGCAGAGATCACCACCACCTTTATATCCGGGTCTGCCTCCACAATGGACTTCACCTTTTTGAACTGTTCCGCCCCCGCCACTGAGGAGCCGCCGAATTTTGCAACTTTAATCATGGCTCAGTCCTCAAATGCAGCAAAGAACATCTTTGCCCCCTCGGCTCTCAGCCGGGCAGCCATCTCGTGCATGGCCTTGACGGACATGGGCTTTGTGACAAGCTCCGTCTGGCCGTCAGTCTCGCTGTAGCTCTTTACCTCAAAGCAGCCGGTCAGACTGCCAGGCAGACGCACATAGTAGCTGTGGCGGCAGGCCTCATTGTCGGCGCTGCCCCGGCGGCAGTCCGCCCTCAGCATAAAAAACTTGTCCTTGAGTATGCAGCTGAGATCCCTCAGTACCGCCGAGGCGGTGGGCCAGCGGCCTGCTCCCTGTCCCATGAACACCATGGGGCCGGAGCACTTGCCTTCGTATCTGGCCATATTGTAGTTGTCCAGCACGCTGCACTCGGCAGCGGATGCCTTCAGAAGCACCGGCTCCACATAGGCATATACCTTCCCTCCGGGAACGGGGCCACACTTTGCCATCAGCCGGCAGGTGAGCCCCCGGGCCTGGATGCGGCTGACATCCTCCGCAGTGATATTCTCTATACCCTCGTTGTACAGTCCCTCCGTGGGCAGGACGCCGTAAGCCACGGCGGAACCCAGGACGATCTTTCTCAAAGCGTCCAGGCCGGACACGTCGGCGCTGGGATCGGCCTCGGCATAGCCCAGCTTCTGAGCATCCTTCAGGGCCTCGCCATAGCTCAGCTTACGGCGCTGCATGGCGTCCAGCATATAGTTGGTAGTGCCGTTAAGTATCCCACCCAGGGACACTATCATGTCGCTCTCTACTGCCAGGCTCAGGTTGTGTAGGAAGGGCACACCACCGCCGCAGGCGGCGCTGAAAAGGAAACCAACGCCCATGTCCCTGGCAGCGGCTGCCAGCTCTATACCCTTGGCAGCAACCAGGGCTTTATTGGAGGTGACAAAGTGTTTTCCGGCCTTTATTGCAGCCATTGCATAACTGAAAGCCGGCTCAATACCGCCCATTGCCTCCGCCACAGCCTCCACACCGGGCTCGGCCAGAACAGCTTCAATGCTTGTGCGCTTAAAAGGGGCATCGTCCTTTCCCGGACGCACCAGCACCGGCCCCTGTTCCAGTCCCTCCGCATGGGAGAGCATCTCATATATCCCAGCACCCACGGTACCGAACCCCAAAACTGCAACTTTCATCTTATCCTCCATATATTCTTTATCTCGTGTCCGTATTTCAAAGACACTTGTTTTTATGTCTCCGACAGTTTACCATAAGGTACCCCGGAATACAATTAACATTTTACCTAAATTTATTCAAAGCAAAACCGGAGCCATAGGGCAAAATGCGCTATGGCTCCGGTTTTTACTCTTTTTGTCTGTATTGGATCGTTCTCAGCCGCCAAAGAGGAAGTCAAGCACATCCATCACATTGTCGGCATCCATGCGGTACAATTCGGTATAGCCGCAACTCTGGCAGCTCACAGTGGTGAAACGCTTGTTCTGCACGTCAAACAGCTTGGCAAAATTGCCTCCTGTTGCCTGGAACTGATCCTGCACACAGCGGGTACAGCCGCACTTGGGGCATACATAGCCTCTGGATTCCATAATTGATTTTCTCCTTCCCAGATTTTTACTTCAGCGCACTATGGCCTTTATAAAGCTGCCGCGTTCCACGGGCCGGTGGCTGAGCTCAAAACAGTCTCTCAGCAGCCGGGCCGCTTCCTCAGCCTTTTCCGGACTGGAAGCATGGATAGTGGCCAGGCTGTCTCCGACTTCCACCTTGTCCCCAACCTTTTTGTGGAGCACCAGGCCCACGGACTGGTCGATTTCGCTGTCCTTGGTGGCTCTGCCGCCGCCCAGGTGCATACTCACCAGGCCCACCTTTTCCGCCTCTATGCGCTGCACATAGCCGCCGGCCTCGGCCAAAGCCTCATACTGTACCGGAGCCAGTGGCAGGCGGGAAGTATCATACACGTCTCTGCCGTCTCCATGCTGGGCGGAAACCATCAGGCTCAGTTTTTCAAGAGCCGCTCCGCTGCTTATACTTTCCTTCAGCATGTCCCTGGCCCGCTCTATAGTCTCGGCCATGCCGGCCTCGGTGAGCATGCAGCTGCCCAGGGTCAGGCACAGCTCCAGCAGGTCACCGCCTTTTTCCCCTCTCAGCACCTCTATGGCTTCCTTCACCTCCAGGGCATTGCCCACGGCCCAGCCCAGGGGCTGATCCATATCGGTGATGACGGCGGCACATTTTCTCCCGGCCAGGCGACCTATTCGGGTCAGGCCCTCCGCCAGACGGCGGGCATCCTCCTCCGTCTTCATAAAGGCCCCGCTGCCGCATTTCACGTCCAGGACAATCACGTCCGCCCCGGAGGCCAGCTTCTTGGACATGATAGAGCTGACTATCAGAGGGATACTGGGCACAGTACCTGTGACATCCCTGAGGGCGTAGAGCTTCTTGTCTGCCGGGACCAGATCCGCAGTCTGCCCGGCAATGGCTATGCCTATCCGGTTCACGTTTTTAAAGAATTTCTCTTCGCCAATGCCGGTGACAAAGCCGGGGAAGCTCTCCAGCTTGTCTATGGTGCCGCCGGTATGGCCCAGGCCCCGGCCGGACATCTTGGCTATTTTCAGCCCACAGGCCGCCACCATGGGGCAGAGTATCAGGCTGGTCTTGTCCCCCACGCCGCCGGTGGAATGCTTATCCGCTTTCACGCCCTCTATTGGGCTTAAATCCAGAGTCTCCCCGGACTGCACCATTGCCATGGTCAGATCCAGTGTTTCCCCGTCGCTCATGCCTCTAAGGAGAATGGCCATACACATGGCGGACATTTGATAGTCCGGGATATCACCTCTGGTATATCCGTCTATCATAAAATATATTTCTTCCCTGCTCAGCTCGCCTCCATCGCGCTTTTTGGCTATAAGATCTGTCATCAGCACAGCTTATCCCCCCTTTTGTATTTTTATTTGATTATACATCTTTTTCTCTTTTTTCTCAATAGCGGAAGACCAAATATTCCCTGCCGCCTATGCGGCGCAGCCGTGCTCCCGGAGGTACGCTTCGCAGCTTTGCTGGCAGGGCCACAAGCAGCCCCTCCCCACTGCGGGCGGCCAGACTGCCGTCCCGTCTCTCCCTCCAGATCAGTTCCCCGGCAGTCGGCTGCCATGTCTCCAGCTCTACATTTTTCAATCCGCAGCTCATATTCTCCCCGGCCCTGCCTGCTGCCGGGGAAAATCCGGGAAGATAATTGGTGCCGGGCCCATCCCGGTTTCCCCCCTGCCCCGCTCTGGCCTTCTTTCCCGGTTCCCTGTTTTCCTCCGCATCTTCCGTCTCCTCCATTTTCTCATCCTCCACCCCTTCTCCCATATCTGTATTCTTTTCCGCCGCCTCCCCTGCCGAAGGCTCGGCTTCCTTTGTTATGTAAACTTCATCCTTTAATTGGCAGTCGCTGGCCCGTTCTATCTTCCCCGGGAATGCGGCCATCTCCATGCGGCTCAGCCTGCGCTTCAGACAGAGCCCACCCTCACACGGCTGCATCACTCCCAGATATGCCTCCTTACCTTCTCCCTGGACCCAAAGGCGCACCAGTCCCTCGGCTTCCGGAGCCCGGGCCTCCATCACCGTATATAGTCCCTGCTTCTCCACACTCAGCAGTCCAAAGGCCTCACCTTTCAGCATCAGCGGATAATCCATGGGCAATCCCTCCAATATGTAAAAATCTCCTGCCCAAGCTTATGGGCAGGAGACCGTAAATATTCACATTTTCTCAGGACAGACCGAAGCTGACGGCCAGGGCATTGTCCACCGCCGTCATTGTGTTCTCGTCCAGTTTGCCCATCCGCTCCCGCAGCCGGGACTTATCAAGGGTGCGTATCTGCTCCAGCAGTATGACGCTGTCCCTGTTAAGTCCTACGCTCTGGGCGGAGAGCTCGATGTGAGTGGGCAGCCGGGCCTTGCCTATCTGGCTGGTTATGGCTGCCGCTATCACAGTTGGGCTGTGCCGGTTGCCGGTGTCGTTCTGGACAATCAGCACCGGGCGCATGCCCCCCTGTTCGCTGCCGACCACCGGGCTGAGGTCGGCATAATAAATATCTCCGCGCTTGACCATTGATTATTCACACTCCGCCTGAATAGTCGCCCATTACATGATATGTAGTGAACAGTAATTAGTCTCACCGGAAAAGTCAAAAAATATACACGGGCAAGCGCCCGTGTCAGCTTGTCGAAGAAGGTCAAGCCTTCTTCGACAAAAGGGATTGCACTTCGCTGCGTCGCTGCAAACTCCATATCCTTCGCAGCGGCGGCAGCCCACAGGGCCAGCCGCCACTTCTCATCCATTCCATTGCAGCTCCTTCCCGAATCAAACCCGCTTTTGCTGGGCTTTGATTCGGTATAATTGTGTGAGAAGTGTTTTCTGCGACGTACACGCCGCCGCAGAAAACGATTGAATTTATTTTTTCGCTGCGGCGAAAAAACTCTGCGAGGCTTTTTCGACAGTCTCACACGGGCAAAATCCCGTGTATATTTGGCTCAAAAACAAAACATAAAATCAGATAATGAATCCGCCGTCCACGCCTATCACCTGCCCGGTGGTATATCCGGCCTCCGCCAGATAGAGCACGGTATGAGCTATATCCTCGGCCTTGCCAAGGCGGCCCAGAGGTATCTGTTCCCGGGCCAGCATATCTAGAGTTTCCTGCCCCAACACCTGTACCATATCCGTATCTATGACGCCGGGGGCAACACAGTTCACCCTTATCCCGCTGGGAGCCAGCTCCGCTGCCAGGGAACGGCTGAGGCCGATGATTGCGTGCTTTGTGGAGGAATAGGCCGTCTCGCAGGAAGCGCCGTGCTGGCCCCAGATAGAGGACATGTTGATGATACAGCCTCTGTGTTCATGGAGCATATGGGGCAGCACTGCCTGTATGGTGTTGTAGCAGCCCCCTAGGTTCACGTCGAAAATGCGTTTCCAGGTCTCCGGAAGGATGTCCTGAAACTGCTGTGGAATGGCAATGCCGGCATTGTTGACCAGCAGATCCACCGGGCCAAACTCTCTCTCAATATGGGCCACCATCTCATTCACGGCGGCGGCATCCGCCACATCGGCCTGGTGGCAGATGGCCTTATGCCCTTCATCTTTCAGCTGCTCTGCCAGCTGCTCCGCCAGATCCATACGTTCTATACAGTTTATGCATACTTTATATCCGGCCCTTGCCAAGGCGGCTGCACAGGCCGCACCTATGCCCCGGGAAGAGCCCGTAACCAATGCAACATTCATATTTTCTTCTCCCTATACCGCATTCCCGTTCAGGCCGGCACAGCCTTCAGGTTCTCCTCTATCAGGCGGCTGCTGTAGGCTGCCAGCTCAACGGTGCTCATAGACTTAACCTTATCCGCCGGGATCACCTCCAGGATGTCCAGATATACATCTGTGGGGCGGCGGAAGAGGTTTTTCTTTATCTTCTCCGTGCCGCTGACGGAAGTAATCACCAAGGGCACGTTGGCTTTTTGTGCTATCTTGAAGGAGCCTGCGTGAAAAGGCAAGAGTTCCCCCCCACGGCTGCGGGTGCCCTCAGGGAAGATACCCATGGAACAGATTCCCTTTTTCAGGTAGTCGGCGGCAGTGAGGATGGTGGTGAGGGCCTTGCGGTCATTTTCCCGGTCAATAGCCAGATAGCCCGCCCCGTAGCCCATGGTGCCGAAGAGAGGTATCTTCATATTGGAGGGTTTGGACACGAAGGAGATATTGAATTTTCCCAGCTTTCTGACTATTACCGCCGGATCAAACATGGAGCGGTGGTTGCACACCAGCAGGAACCTGTCCGGTTCCGGCAGTTTTTCAAGCCCACGTACATGAGTGCGCACCCAGGCATAGCCTGTGAGAAGATAGGCCACATACAGGCAGCCGGTGCGGCAGACAGAGCTCTGACGGGTGATGGGCTTGGTCTGATTGATAAACCAGGTAGCCACCCATACCACAGTGAAATAAAGCAGATTCAAGGCCAGGAAACAGCCTGCAAACAGCAGGGCGGTTTTCCAGATCACGAATCCGCAAAGGCGCACATAAATGAAAGCTGCTCCGAAGGCCAATAGCAGAAATGCCAGAATAAGCATGACTACAGCTCCTTAAGTATAATAAAATGCCCATTTATTTTACCACTTCTTTTTTATTTGCCAATACTTATTTCCATTTTTTGATTGAAAGTTTACAAAGCCCCTTGACGCCGTACGGAGTGTTGCTGTAATCTATCCCGGAGGTGAGTTCCTGTGACAGAGGATGTTTGTCTAATACGGCGGGAAAACGGCATGCCTTCGGGGGCAGACTTCTCCGTCGTCATTACAGAGGAGGCCATGGAGCCCCTCATTCCCCGGGGCAGCCGAGTCTATGTCAGCGGCAGCACGCCACTTAAAGAACTGGATACCGGGCTCTTCCTATATGACGGAAAAGTCTTCTGCCGCCGCTGGTGTGAAGACTATAACGGTGCCCTTATCCTGCTTGGCGGAGACGAGGGTCGCCGGAAAGACTGTATATATTTAAGCCGGGAGCAGCGCAAGCGCTGCCTCTGTCTGGGAAAGGTGCTGCTGTAGACAGCAGCCTTGATTCGAGCATACAAAAAATACCGCAGGCACGCCTGCGGTATTTTTCATTTAAAATTTGCCTATTTGTTCAGATAGTTTTTCAGCAGCTCCTGCAGCAACTCATCCCGGTCGATGCGGCAGATGAGGGTACGGGCATTGTTGTAGTTGGTGATATAAGTCGGATCCTCAGAAAGAATATAGCCCACTATCTGGTTGATGGGGTTATATCCCTTTACCATGAGGGAGTTATACACGGACGACAATATCTCCCGCATCTCGGCCTTGCTGTCCAATGCAGCAAATTTTCTGGTTGCATCCTCCATGAAGTTCCCCTCCTTTTTTTCTCTATTGGCCCTATTATACCAGAATATGATGTCAAGTAAAGTCGATTCACAGCCGAAAATAATTAAGAATTATTAAATTTTCAGCAATATATACCTTTCTCCGCGTCAGCTTCAGCGTATCACGGCTCCGTAGTTCTTCTCCAGGGCAGAGAGTACGGCTTTTACCGTATCCCCGGCGTGCTCGTCGGTAAGGGTCTGATCATCGGAGCGCATGGTCAGGGAGAAGGCCACGGACTTCTTGCCCTGGGCAATGTGGTGGCCAGTGTACACGTCGAACACGGAGCAGTCCTTCAGATACTCCCCGCCGTTTTCCAGTATGCAGTCCAGCAGCCTGCCTACGGGGATGTCGCTGTCACAGACCACGGCAATATCCCTGGTGACGGAGGGAAACTTGGGCAGCGGCACATACACCGGTGTGCCGCCCATGAGCTCAAACATGGTCTCAAAGCTCAGCTCCGCACAGTAGAGTTCCACGTCCACGCCGTAGTTTTCCGCCACGGCGGGATGTATCTGCCCCAGCACGCCCACATAAGTCTCGCCCACATACACCTTGGCGCAGCGGCCCGGGTGGTAGGAGGGGTTCTCATTCTCCGCCTCAAAGCGGAGCTTGCCCACCTTCAGGTCCTCCAGCAGAGCCTCCACCCAGCCCTTCAGCCTGAAGAAATTCATCTCGGGACCATAGGCGCCGAGGGAGACTATCTTGGGCTCATCGGCCATGCCGTCATCCCGCTTGAGATATATCCTGCCTATCTCATAGAGGGCGGCGGAGCGGTTGCGGTAATTGTAGTTGCGGCTGAGTATCTCCAGCATGGAGGGCAGCACGGTGGTGCGCATGATGGAGGTGTCCTCCCCCAGGGGATTGAGTATGCGCAGGCTGTCCCTCAGTGGGGAGTCGGCAGGCATTCTTATCTTGTCGTAGTAGCTGGGGCTTATGAAGGAATAGGTGATTATCTCGTCCATGCCCAGGCTGCGGCAGGTTTGGCCTATCTGGCGCTCGCACTGCTGCACGGGGGTGAAGCCGCCGCTGGTGGTATTGCCTCCGGCAAAGCAGGTGGGTATCTCGTTGTAGCCGTAGAAGCGGGCCACCTCTTCGGCGATGTCGGAGTAGTGCTCCACGTCGCCCCTCCAGGAGGGCACATGGATGACATCCCCCTCCAGAGTGAAGCCCAGGTGGATGAGTATACGGCGCATCTCCTCCTCGGCGATATCGGTGCCCAGCAGGGCATTTATCTTCTCCGGCTCCAGCTTCAGGGTTGTCTCCTTCAGCTCCTTGGGCACCACGTCTATGACGCCCTCCACCACTTCGCCGGCCCCCAGCAGCTCTATAAGCTCGCAGGCCCGCTCTACTGCCTTATAGGTGTTCTCCACGTCCAGACCCTTCTCGTAGCGGGAGGAGGCGTCGGTGCGCATACCCAGGGCAGTTGCGGTGCGGCGGATGGAAGCGCCGTTAAAGTTGGCGCTCTCAAAAAGCACCATGGCGGTGTCTCCCTCTATCTCGCTGTTGGCGCCGCCCATGACGCCGGCAACACCCACGGGCCGGTCGGTGTCGCAGATGCAGAGCATGGAGGTGGAGAGCTTACGCTCGTTGCCGTCCAGGGTCTGGATAGTCTCCCCCTCTCTGGCTAAACGCACGTGTATCTCCCCGTTGTTGACGCAGCTGAAGTCAAAGGCGTGCATGGGCTGGCCGTACTCCAGCATGACGTAGTTAGTTATGTCAACCACATTGTTGATAGGGCGCATACCTGCATTGCGGATGCGCTCCCGCATCCAGGCGGGAGAGGGGGCGATCTTCACGTTGCGCACCATGCGGGCGGTGTAGCGGGGGCAGAGCTCCGGCTCCTCCACCACTATCTTTGCCATGTCGTTTATATTGCCCTGGGCAGTGGCCTTCACCACTGGCTCGTGGAGCTTCAGCTCCTTGCCAAAGGTGACGGCAGCCTCCCTGGCCAGACCTATCATGCACAGGCAGTCCGGGCGGTTGGGGGTTATCTCAAACTCCACCACATGGTCGTCCATACCAAGGAGCACGGCCATATCGTCTCCCGGCTTGCAGTCCTCGTTGATTACGAAGATGCCGTCGGTTATACAGTGGGGGAACTCTCTCTGCTCGGCATGGAGGTCGGCAAGAGTGCAGACCTTGTCCTTGCCGGTGTCATAGGCCAGCAGGTCACCCTGGTGGATGTTCTGGCAGCCGGTGATAGTCTCCGCGCTGCCTTTGCCGGTGTCCAGGCTCAGCTTATACTGAGAGTAGGCCACAGGCTCCAGCTTCTCCACTTTGGCGGCGATCACTTTGCCGTAGATCTTGTCTCCGGCTTTGATGTCAGGAGAGATGGAGGGCTTGGCCGGGTCTATGGGATGGTAGTCCCCCAGGATGGCAGCAGCCTCTATCACGGCATAGGGGAAGTCGTGGGTTGTGACGTTCAGCTCCTTGAGAGAGCAGAGCATACCGTCGGACTCCACACCCCGGAGCTTGCCCCGGGTGATCTCCGCTCCGTTGGGAAGGAGGGACTTGTGAAGGGCGGTGGGCACCAGGTCCCCCACGTGGACGTTCCAGGCGCCGGTGCAGATCTGGACGGTCTCGCCGGTTCCGATGTCTATTTGGCACACCAGCATATGGTCGGAGTTGGGGTGCTTTTCCAGTGAGACTATGCGCCCCACTTTTACGTTGTTTATTTTTTTGCTCAGGTCCTCGGTGACTTCCACCTTGGAGCCGGACACGGTCATGGCCTCGGCAAAGCTCCTGTCGCCGCACTCATTGAGGCTGAGGTCCACATATTCGTTAAGCCATTTTCTTGAAAGTTTCATGTCTGTACCTCCTACTCAGAACTGCTCCAGGAACCTGATGTCGTTTTCAAATATCAGGCGCAGGTCGGTTATCTTGTATTCACCCATGGCCAGGCGCTCCAGGCCCATGCCGAAGGCCCAGCCGGAGTACACGTCCGGGTCTATGCCGCAGCCGGCAAGCACCTTGGGGTGAACCATACCGGCGCCCAGAACCTCTATCCAGCCCTCGCCCTTACAGGTGGGGCAGCCCTTGCCGCCGCACTTGTGGCACTGGATGTCCAGCTCGCAGCTGGGCTCGGTGAAGGGGAAGTGATGGGGGCGGAAGCGGGTAACTGTTCCCTCACCGTATATCTTTTCCACCACCAGGTTCAAAGTGGCCTTCAGGTCGGCCATGGTGATACCCTTGTCGATGACCATGCCCTCTATCTGGTGGAACATGGGGGAATGGGTGGCGTCCACCTCGTCCTTGCGGTAGACCCGGCCGGGAGCTATCATACGGATGGGCAGGCTCTTGGTCTCCATGGCGTGAACCTGCATGGGAGAGGTCTGGGTGCGCAGCAGTACCCGTCCGTCCTCACTGAAGTAGAAGGTGTCCGTCCAGTCCCGGGAGGGGTGGCTTTCTTCGATGTTCAGCTTGGTGAAGTTATATTCCGCCAGCTCCACCTCCGGGCCGTCCACTATCTCAAAGCCCATGCCGATGAAGATGTCCTTTATCTGGTCCAGCACATTGTACATCGGGTGCTTGTGGCCCAGCTGCACCTTCTCCCCGGGCATAGTCACGTCCAGGGCTTCGTCCCTCAGCTTTTTTTCCAGCAGGGCGGAAGTGAGCTGAGTCTTGCGCTGCTCGATGGCGCTTTCAATGTCGCTTCTCAGCTGGTTTGCCAGCTGGCCCATGGCCGGGCGCTCCTCGGCGGAGAGGTTGCCCATCTGCCGGAGAATGGCGGTGAGTTCACCCTTCTTGCCCAGGTACTTGACCCGCAGGGCCTCCAGGCTCTCCGCGCCCTCACATTCCAGGATAGCCTTGACGGCGGACTCCCTAAGTTGCTGCATCAGTTCTTTCATGTCTCAATCTCCTGTAAAAAAATAAAGCCTCCGCCCCAAAAGGGACGAAAGCCAAGACTTCCGTGGTACCACCCACATTCGGCAAAGTGCCGCACTCAAAGCGCTTAACGCGCGCTGCACGCCGGTGATTGGCCGGAGCTCCCGGGCGAACCAAGCGGCCTTGTCCCAGGGGGCTCACAGCCGCCGACCCCCACTCTCTGCCGGACAAATTACCCGCTATTTTCCCGTTCTCTGCAATAACTCGTTCATCTTAGCACACAGTCTCGTTTTTTTCAATAGTTAATTTTGCTCTCAAGTCCCCGAAAAGCAGAATTTGACTAATTTGTGCCTTATGATTATAATGTCCCTGGACAAAGCATATAGTCAGGCATAAGATTTTTTTCGGAGGACGGATAAGCCATGAAAAAACTGTGCCTGCCCCTGCTTTTGACAATATGCCTGCTGCTTGGCGCCTGCGGCGGCCGGGAGTTTTCCGATGCCCATGAGCAGCTCTCCCAGCGGCTGGGGGCTGTTGAAGCTCTCAGCTTTACCGCCAATGTCCGGGCGGAATATGAAAACAAGACCGCACGCTTTACTCTCAGCTACAGTGAGGACAGCGAAGGCGGCTGCGTCACCGTGCTGTCTCCCCAGCTCATCGCCGGAGTCACCGCCCGAGTAAAGCCAGACAGCACCAGTCTGGAGTATGACGGCATAAGTCTGGGCACCGGGGAGCTGGACGACTATGGGCTGTCCCCCATGTCCGCCCTGCCCATGCTGGTGCAGGCTCTCAAGGCCGGAGCCCTGGACTCCGGCTGGACCGAGGGAGATTACACCGTGCTGCAGATAAACAGCACCGATACACTCACCTGCACCGTATGGTTCCGGCCGGACACCATGACCCCCTGCCAGGCGGAGCTTATAAGCGACGGCCGGGTGAAAATCTTTGCCGAGATAAGCGACTGGCAGGAGGGAACCCAGGTTCCCGCCCCTACCCTTGAAGAGCCAACAGGCAAAATTATGGAGTACTGATACAATGAAAGATCTGCAAAAGAGGACCTGGGCCGAGATCAGCCTGGAGAATATCAGACACAACTACAGGGCCATCCGGTCCTCCCTGCCCCTGGGCTGCCGATTTCTGGGCGTTGTAAAGGCGGATGCCTACGGCCACGGCGCTGTGCGTGTCTCCCGGCTCTTACAGGAGGAAGGCGCCGACTATCTGGCTGTCTCCTGCCTGGATGAGGCCATGGAGCTGAGGCAGGGAGGTATCAGCCTGCCCATCCTCATTCTGGGCCATACCCCGCCGGAGTACACCGCTCAGCTCGTAAGTCTCGACATCACTCAGACAGTGACCTGCTATGCCAAAGCCCTGGAGTATTCCGCCGCCGCTGCGGGGCTGGGCCGGGAGCTGAAGATACATATAAAGCTGGACACCGGCATGTCCCGCCTGGGCTATCTCTGCGCCGGGGAGCATTTTGACGAGGGCGTGGAAAACATCATAGAGTCCTGCCGCCTCCCCGGCCTTGTCCATGAAGGCATATACACCCACTTTGCCGTCTCCGACCAGGAGGATGAAGAGAGCCGGGAATACACCCGGCAGCAGTTCAAGCTCTTTGTGGATGTATTGACTGCGGTGGAGGAGCGCAGCGGCATCAGTTTCCCCCTGCGCCACTGCGCAAACAGCGGGGCCGTGGTGAATTACCCGGAGACAGCTCTGGACATGGTACGTCCCGGCCTGCTGCTCTACGGCTATGGGGACGGAGGGAAACTGGGCCTGCGCCCCTGCATGCGCCTGGTGACCACCGTGAGCACTATCAAGTTCTATGAGCCCGGCACCTCCATAAGCTACGGTCGCCGCTACGTGACGGACAGTCGCACCCGCATGGGCGTGCTGGCTATCGGCTATGCCGACGGGCTTTTCAGGGCCGTGAGCAACAAGTGCGCCTTTGCCGCCGGCAATGGCTTTCCCCCTCAGCGGGGCGCCATCTCCATGGACATGTGTATGGTAGACCTGACGGGGCGGCC
>CALWWB010000016.1 GCA_944385175.1 uncultured Oscillospiraceae bacterium
GCTGAGGATTTTTCTTGTCATAGTCCTCATAGGCCTCGATTATCTTCTGCACCAGGCGGTGGCGCACCACGTCGGAGCCGGTGAGTGTACAGATGGCAATATCGTCTATACCCTCCAGCACCTTCATGGCCACTTTCAGCCCGCTGGTCTTGTCCTCCGGCAGGTCTATCTGTGTGATATCGCCGGTTATGACCACCTTGGAGCCGAAGCCGATACGGGTGAGGAACATCTTCATCTGCTCCCGGGAGGTGTTCTGGGCCTCGTCCAGGATGATGAAACTGTCGTCCAGGGTACGGCCACGCATGTAGGCCAGAGGGGCCACCTCGATATTTCCCCGCTCCAGATACTTCTGGTAGGTGTCAGCCCCCAGCATATCGAAGAGGGCGTCATACAGGGGCCTCAGGTAGGGGTCCACCTTGCTCTGCAGGTCCCCGGGAAGAAAGCCCAGGCGTTCACCGGCCTCCACCGCCGGGCGGGTGAGGATAATGCGGTTGACCTCTTCCGCCCTGAAGGCAGCCACCGCAGCAGCCACAGCCAGGTAGGTCTTGCCGGTGCCTGCCGGGCCTATGCCCAATGTCACGGTGTTGTCCGCAATGGCATCGCAGTAATTTTTCTGGCCTAAAGTCTTGGGCTTGATAGGCTTGCCCTTGGCAGTGATGCAAATAACGTCTCCGGCCAGTTCGCTTATCTTGGTCTCCTTGCCCTCTTTAACCAGCTTCAGGATATACCGCACATTCTGCGCATCTATATTTTCCCCCTTGGCCGCTAAAGTCAGCAGGCCGTTGATGGCCTTTTCCGCCAGCATCACATCCTCCGCCTCGCCGCAGATGTGTATCATATCGTCCCGGTCCAGCACCTTGACCCCAAGCTCTGTCTCAATGATGCGCAGGTTCTGGTCAAAAGAGCCGAAAACGCTGATGACGTGCTCCATTCTCTCTACTTCAATGGTTTTTTCTATCATGTCTATCCCTTTCTATCCCGGCATATCCACAGCCAGGGCTATATCTTCCAGGCAATGGCTGCGCAAAGTCAGTACATAGAGTCCGCCGCTCTCCCCTTCGGAAAAGCTTTGGCTCAACACCTCTCCCTCCACATTTTCCAGCAGCTCCTCTTCCAGCTGCCCGGCCATGGCCTGCCGGTCATAGGCCGGCATCAGTTCGGTATCATAGGGTATGAGCTCCTCCCGTACTATGGTCACAGGCAGGGCAAAAAGCCCATCCACACCCAGTTTATATTCATGAATGATTTTATCACACTCGTCAATAGCTTTTCCACTGTCAAAATAAAGATTTATCCGTCTTTTTCCAAATACTACAGCAAAGCGGTTGCGGCTCAGTATTCCCGGTTCCTTTACCTCCTCCTCTGCCGGACATACAGCACTGAGTTCATGCCAGGTCTCCGCCGTCACCTTGGCTTTGGCCCGCACAAATTTACTGCCGTTTGTCAGGGAGTCCATCACCCCGCTCACCAGCAGTTCCCCCTCCAGCACCGACTGGCCTCTGCTCACCACGGGTTTTCCGTTTTCCACGGAAATGTTCTGTATTATCCCGGTTTTGGAAGCAACTATGTCCGCCGGGTCGCTCTGGGCATAGATCTCCGGCTTTTCCTGACGTTCAACTATCACCGCCACAGCCCTTGAGCCGCTGATATTCACCGTCATCCAGCCCAGCTCCGGCAGCTGCTGCATCATGCTGCTACGCACCAAGTCGGCGGATACGGAGTACCTGTAGGTTCCCAAGTCTACTCCGCTTCTTGAGAGGGCCCGGAGCACCTGGCCACGGCTGAGACGCTCGTTGCCCACCACCTCTATCGCCCACACGAAGAGAGACGAGGCAAACAGCAGCAGTGCCGACAGCAGAAGGAAAGCCAACAGGGGCAGACGGCGTTTTATGAGCTTTCTGTCCCGGCTTCCGCCTCTCGCGCTGATGGTCTTCACCTCGCACATGCACTTTTCCGCCAGGGCCTGGAGCCGGAGGTAGTCCGGCTCATACACGATCATGCGCAGAGTATAGCAGTCCACGCATTCTATGTCCCAAAGCTCTACCGCCTCCAGAGCGGCAGCGTTCAGAAGGCCCTCTACATAGGCGCCGCAGACTTCTATCCTCAGCTTTCCTCTCAGTTTTTCATATATCCTGCCCATATCATTCCCACTCCACACATTGTATCCGGCCGCAGATCAGCAGCTCGTTCCGGTTCATGGCCTCGATACCCAATCCGCTGCCGCTGATACACAGCTTTCCCCGGCCCGCAGACACCACTATCCGCTCTTGCCCATACTCCAACACTCCCCGGTGGTTTTCCACCAGCGCCCGCTTTCCGCCGGTGACCGTGAGCTTTGCCGCACCCAGCAGGGCCTCCTCCGGCAATTCCAGCCGCTCCGTCAGTTCCTGGGGAAGCTCCCTAATGCTTTTCACCGGCAACACCTCGATTCCGTATATATCTATGCCCCGGCTCATAACTTGATACATGGACAAGGAGGTGCCCAATGAAAAACCGTCTGTCACTGCTTGTATGCATTTGCGGCTTTGCCGCCATGGCCCTGTCTTCCGCCCAGGTCATAGACCGCTGCCGCTACGCTCTGGAACTATGCCTGGAGCTTATACTTCCTTCACTGTTTCCGTTTTTCGTGCTCTCGGCCCTGCTCAACCGACTGGGCCTGCCCGGTTTTCTGGGCAGGCTGCTGGCCGGCGCCGCCTCCCGGATATACGGCATCTCAGGCGCAGGGGCCTCTGCCCTTTTTATCGGCCTCACAGGTGGCTACCCTCTGGGAGCCGCCTACATTGCTGATATGGAGCGCAGCGGCGCCGTCACCGCTTCCGAAGGAGAGCGCCTGTTGGCTTTCTGCAACAACTCAGGCCCCGCCTTCATCATAGGCGCTGTGGGCGCCGGAGCCTTCCACAGCAGCGCCGCAGGTTTTTTCCTATATGGGATACATATCCTCTCTGCCCTGCTCACCGGGCTTTTTTTCCGACAAAAGGATTATTGCCGGGAAATTCAGCCGGTACAGCTGGATTCGGTTTACATAAGTCAGGCGCTGCCTGAGGCGGTAAAACAGTCGGTGGCTTCTCTTATGAATGTGTGCGGCTTTGTAATGTGCTTTACTGTACTGGTGGGTTTATTGGATGTAAAAGGTTATGTGTCTCTGCTCTGTGGCTGGGCTGTGGAGCGTTCAGGTCTGGAGCTCTCCTTTTGCCATGCCGCCTTCACCGGTCTGCTGGAGTTGGGCAGCAGTGTGGGGTCAATGTCTGGAATGAGGCTCACACCTGTAAATCTGGCCCTTGCCGCCGGTGTTTTGGGCTGGGGAGGCATATCTGTACATTTCCAGACAATTTCCGTATTGGCCGGAAGCAAAATAAAAGGCGCCCTGCATTTTGCAGGACGCCTGATAAGTGCTGGTATTGCTGCCGTTCTGGCCTTTGTTTTAACTCCGCTGTTCTTTTAAAAGGCAAAAACTATGCCCACTACGGCAGAGGCAGCTATGAAAAAGATGGGGTGCACATTCCTGAGCTTGTTTACATAACGTGTAACCACAAGGAGCGCAGCAGCCAGGATTATTGCCTTGATGTTGAACAGGTCTGCCAGCACTCCGGTGCTCTGGTAGAGCTCCGTATTAAACAGCGCCAGCTTGAGCACCAAAAAGCCTGCCGCAGCAATAAGGCCCACAGAGCAGGGGCGCAGACCGTAGAAAGCCGCATCCACATACTTGTTCTGCCGGAAAGCTTTAAGAACCTTGGCAATGAGAAGTATGATGATTATGGACGGGGCAATAATGCCCAGGGTAGCTATCACTGCGCCGGGTATGCCGCCGGTAGTATAGCCCACATAGGTGGCCATATTCACCCCTATCGGCCCAGGGGTGGACTCGGACACTGCCACCATATCCGCCAGCTGGCTGTGGGTAAACCAGCCTGTGGAATCGGAAATATCATATAGGAAGGGCAGGGTGGCCATGCCGCCACCCACGGCAAAGAGCCCGGCCTTGAAAAACTCATAGAAAAGCCGCAGATATATCATCATTTACCTCTTATCCCCGCTTTCGTAAACAGGATGCCGGCTCCGGCGCAGAGGATGACGAACACCGCCGGGGAAATATCCAGAAATACCGACAGGATAAAGACCAGCAGGCAGAGCACCAGAGTGGCCTTGTCAGTCACAGACTTTTTCCACAGCTTGGTAACGGCATTGAATATGAGCACGCAGACACAGACACGTATACCGGAAAAAGCCTGCTCCACTGCGGGTATATGGGAGAAGCTGGTGAGTATGCCGGCAATGAGGGTGATGATCACCAGGGACGGGAACACCACACCCAATGTTGCGATTATTCCCCCCGCTATGCCCCGGCGCTTTTGTCCGATGAAGGTGGCCGTATTTACGGCAATTACCCCCGGGGTGCACTGTCCCACTGCATAATAGTCCATCAGCTCCTCGCTGCTGGCCCAGCCCCGCTTGTCCACTATCTCCCGTTCCAGAATGGGGATCATGGCATATCCACCGCCGAAGGTCATTACTCCCACTCGGGCAAAGGCGATGAACAGCTGAAAAAGTTCTCTCATTTGCCCAAAGTATCTGCAAACCGGTTATAGGCCGCCAGTTTTTCTGCACAGCGCTGGGCGCTGTCGCCCCGCACCAGCAGGTAGACCTTGATCTTGGGCTCGGTTCCGGAGGGACGTACAATGAAGCTGCTGCCGTCTGCCAACTCAAAGTACAGGACATTTGAGCCGAAGAAGGGCGTCTTGCCTATCTTGCCCAGGCCAAGCACGAAGATACTGCCGTCGGAGTAGTCCCTGATGCGGATGACCTCCTGGCCGCCGATCTCGGTGGGGGGATTCTCCCGCAGATCCTTCATCAGCTGCTGCATTTTCTGAAGGCCGTCCAGACCGGGCATCACCAGGTTCAGAGTTTTTTCCGCAAAGTAGCCGTATTTCTCATACAGGGCATTGACTGCATCCATCAGGGTCATGCCCTTCTTGTGGTAGGAAGCGGCCATCTCCGCCACCAGCAGGGAGGCGGTGACTGCATCCTTATCCCGCACATAGTCGCCCACCATATAGCCGTAGCTCTCCTCAAAGGCGAATATGTACTTGTAGCTCTTTGCAGCCTCCCACTCGGCCACACGCTCGGCCATGAATTTGAAGCCGGTAAAGGTATCCTCAAAGTGGACGCCGTTGGCCTCGCACACTGCTCTGGCCATGCCCGTGGAGACAATGCTGGACAGGGCGCCGGGATTTTCCGGCATGGTGCCTGTGGCCTTCTTTGCCCGGATTATGTAGTCCAGCAGCAGTACTCCCATCTGGTTACCGGTGATGACCTTGTACTCATCCCCAACTCTCACCATGGTGCCAATTCGGTCGGAGTCCGGGTCGGTGCCTATGATAAGGTCGCTGCCCACCTTCTTTGCCAGATCCACGGCCAGGTAAAAGCCCTCGGGATTTTCGGGATTGGGGCTCACCACCGTTGGGAAATTACCGTCAATGACCATCTGCTCGGGCACGGGATAGACGTGCTTCAGCCCCAGGCGCTCCAGGGCTTCGGGCACCAGCTTATAGCCGCAGCCGTGGAAAGGTGTGTATACCACCTTGAAGTCGTCGGCAACTTCCTTTACCACTTCCCTGTCAATGGCCTGAGACATGACCTGCTCCATAAAAGCATCATCTGTCTCCTGGCCAAGTATCTCGATAGTTCCGGCTTTTACGGCCTCGTCAAAATCACAGGTCTTAAAGCCTGTAAAGATATCAATGGCCTCCATCTGCTTTGCAATGGCGTCGGCCTTCTGAGGGGGCAGCTGGGCTCCGTCAGACCAGTAGACCTTGTAACCGTTGTATTCCTTTGGGTTATGGCTGGCAGTGACGTTGAGACCCGCTGCAGCCCCATAATACAGCACCGCAAAGCTCAGCTCTGGGGTGGGACGCAGGGCATCAAAGATGCGCACCCGTACACCGTTTGCCGCCATAACACAGGCGGCCTCCTTGGAAAATGTCTCTCCGTTGAGGCGGCAGTCATGGGCAATGACTATACCACGGCGCTTGGCCTCCTCTCCCTCGGCACAGATGACATTTGCAAAGGCCTGGGTGGCGTGGCGGATGATATGCACGTTCATGTGGTGCAGCCCCAGCTTCATGGTACCTCTGAGACCGGCAGTGCCGAATTCCAGAGGGGCGAAGAAGCGGTTCTCTATCTCCTTTTCGTCCCCGGATATGGCGTCCAGCTCCTTCCACTCCTCCTCGCTGAGGGCGGGGCTGTCCAGCCAGTGCTGATATTCCTCTTTGTAGTTTCTAGCCATTGTTGTTTCCTCCCTTATTTTTAGTCTGGGACTTCTTCCGTCTCGGCACGGCACAGAGCTTGGGCATCCTCCAAAAGGGATGTAGGTACATAGATTTCCACCCCATGGCCGCTGATGCCCAACACAAGTTTGCCGAAGCTTCCGTTCCCCGGGTATATTCTCAAGCATGGTATGCCATATGCTTCCAGCATGTTTATCATAAGCTCGTCTCTCAAATCAACGCTTGCACATGTGCACAAAAAGGCCGGCTCCTCAGGCTGTCCTCTGCAGTCCTTAGGCCATCTCTCATAGAGCCGGGAAGACAGGGCCTTGCCCCAATCGGCATTTTTAAACATCGGCATCCTCCAAAACTCCACAGAAATTTATTATATTATAATACCTGGCTTCAATTAAGACAAGTATAATTATCCTGCATCATGGGGCATCTTTTTCATTCGCGGCGCAGCATTTGCCGCCAGGATGCCTGCACAGACCAGCAGCAGTGCGGCAAGGTTTCTGAAAGAGAACACCTCTTCCTTCAGCAGCAGCGCCGAATAGCCCACACCAAATACAGGTATGCTGAAGCCAAAGATTGTCACCCGGCCGGTGCTGTTGTACTTGAGCAGCAGGCTCCATATGGTAAAGGCCACGGACGAGGCGGCAGCCAGATACAAAAGCAGCAGAGTCGTAACAAGGTTGAATACGCTGAGCCTCCCCCCCATAAGCCAGCCTATGAGCAGCATTACCAGGCTGCCGAAAATCAGCTGTCCGGCGGTGAGCATGGTGGTATCCTCCCGGCGGGCGAGCAGCTTCAAGGTCACGCAGCTGGCCCCGTAAGCAATAGAGCCGATGAGAATAAACCCTTCACCTATGAGGCTTACTTCCCCGCTGAGGCCGCCATCCTTCATGTTCATTACAACTATTCCTCCAAAGCCCAGGATGCAGCCCAGGGTTTTGCGCCAATCCATTCTCTCCCCTTTTATCACAAAATGGGCGATAATTATGGCGAAAAAGGTATAACTGGTATTTATCACTGCGCTTTTGGAGCTGGCGCAGTGGGCCAGGCCTATATAGTAGAACACATACTGCGCCGTGGTCTGCAGAAGGCCCTGTCCGCAAATAGCGGGCAGGGATGAAGCCGGGATGCAGATATGCCCCCGGCGGCTCACCGCAGCAAAGGCCAACGTCATGAGTCCGGCCAGAAGGAAGCGAAGGCCCCCATATAATATCTGGCTTCCGGAATCGTCTATCTTCATAAGCTGGTATCCCAGTTTTATAAACGGGAAAGCGCTGCCCCATACGGCACAGCACAACAGCGCCAGGCCGGTAACTACCGCCGGGCGCTGAAATCTTGAAATCTCTCTGTCTTCCTGCATTTTGTTCTCTTTTCTACCTTAAAAACCGGTACTATTTCAGGCTTTTTACATTATGTAAACTCCGGCGGGCTTACTGCCGGAGTTTACATAATTTTGTTAACATTTTTTATTTTGGGTTATCGCACAGTGGACTGCGTTTATATGCCGGAAGCTCAATTCAAGCGGTGCAGCTCATATGCGGTGCAGCTCATATTCCCGGCTGCCCAGCCCAATCTTTTGGGCATGCTCCAGGCAGGACTGCCACTCGGTGTCCGGATGGTTCATGTGGAAATGGTCGTGGTCATGATCTTCATGGCCGTGCTCTTTTATCTGCTCATCCAGATGGCTGCCTGAAATTACAGGCATCTGGTTGCAGAGGTCCGCACAGGCCTGATCCAGGGCCACCGGGTCAAAGGAAGCCAGCATACCCACATCGGGGATGATGGGAATGTCATTCTCGGCATGGCAGTCGCAGTTGGGAGATACGTCGCATATGAGAGTCACATGGAAGCAGGGGCGATCCTTACACACTGCATAGGCATATTCTGCCATTTTATAGTTCAGCAGTTTGACGGAATCCTGGAACACGGGCTTGACGGCATTCTTGGGACATACGGCCAGACAGCGGCCGCAGCCCACGCATCTGCTTTCGTCTATATGGGCCTTACCCTTTTCTATTATGGGAGCGCCGTGGGCACAGATCCTGGAGCAGGAGCCACAGCCTATACACAGCTCCTCATTCACATAGGGCTTGCCGTCGCAGTGCTGCTCCATTTTTCCGGCCCGGGAACCGCTGCCCATGCCCAGGTTCTTGATGGCGCCGCCAAAGCCTGCCTCCTCATGGCCCTTGAAATGGGTCAGGGAGATGACCACGTCCGCATCCATTATAGCTTGGCCTATTTTGGCCTCCTTCACATACTCCAGATTGATCGGCACCAGCTGCTCGTCGCTGCCCTTCAGCCCGTCGGCAATGATAACATGGCAGCCGGTCTGCAGCGGGGAGAAACCGTTCATATAGGCGGTATCCATATGATCCAGAGCATTTTTGCGGCTGCCCACATAGAGGGTATTGCAGTCGGTAAGGAAGGGCTTGCCCCCCAGCTCCTTTACATAGTCCGCCACCACCCTTGCATAATTGGGGCGGAGGAAGGCCAGGTTGCCGTACTCACCGAAGTGTATCTTTATTGCCGCGTATTTGTCTGTAAAATCAATGCCCTCAAACCCGGCAGTCTTCATCAGCCGGTGGAGTTTTTTCAGCAGGTTCTCCTGTGTGGTAGCCTTAAAAGTGGTAAAGAAAACATCTGACTTGGCCATTGTTGTCTCCTCCTGAATTTTTATTTACGGATTCATAATACCACGCCTCTGCCGCTTTTGGAAGTTTTTTCTTTAAAAAGGCAGGGAAACAGGGACCGGGTCTGGTTATGCCGGTCCCTGTTTTTTCAGCCGCTTATTTGCCGGAGAGTATATCCTTCAGCTTAAGAGCTTTTTCTATATTTCCGTCCACCCGGAGCCTGCCCAGCATTACCGCCGCCACCGGGTCGGTTTTCCCGGAGGCAATTTTGAACAAAGTCTCTGCGGAACAGGTGAATATGGCATCCCTGTCGTGGTATTCATAAGGCTCCACAAACAGCTGCCCGTCCTTGACCTCCGCGTAGAATATCCCGGCGGCCTCCCCGGTCACGTTGAACTGATATGCCAGATGCTCTTTTATCCTGCTCACATCCACCCCGGCAAACATATCCTTGACTTTTGAAAACATTTCAGTGTAGGTCATAACAGCCTCCGTTTCAGCAATTTGGTAGGCGCATACCGCCTATGCTGATAGTAACATTTTTCCAGCCGACGGTCAACGGTAAATAGCTCCACCCGCAGTGTACAGCTGCAGGTGGAGCTATTTTATCTTATAAATTTATCAGCCTGTCGTCTCATTCCAGTGTACGTTTTTTCCTGAAAAACATTAAAGCTGCTGTGCCTATGCCTGCCATACCTAGGCCCGCCATTGAAGTCCAGCGGGCAATGTTGCCCTCGTCCCCGGTTCTGGGTGAATCGGTGGGCTTGGCCCAGACCGCATACAGGGTTAGGTCACCTTGGATAGTTATACTGTCTCCGGGCCTGTACTGCATCTTGCCTCCCGGGGTCAGGGACCAGCCGGTAAAATAGTAGCCCAGACGATAGGGACGCACCCGGCTGATGACAATTATACCGCTGCCGGTGTTGGTCTCCACGCTCTGAGTCCCGGGTCCGCCGGCTCCGCCGTTGGTGTCGTAGGTGATGGTGAATGTCTTGAGATTTGCATCCTTCCAAACGGCGTAAAGGGTGAGGCTGGTGGCAGTGCTGATCTTGTTGCCGGGCTGATACTCCACAGGTCCGTTCGCACTGGTGCTCCAGCCCATAAAGATATAATCAGTCAGGGTGGGAGCTATGTCAGATATGGTGAATTCAGCCTGGCTTCCCGCTGCCACATTTTTGCTCTCACCGGCCGGTGCTCCGCTGCCGCCGTTGGCATCATAGCTGAGCACCACGGTATTTTGCTGCTGCACACCATACTGGCCGTTGCCCAGGACAACAGGGGCAAAGCCCTCGGCACAGTATTCCGCCGGTACAGGATAGGAAAAGCTGCCGCCGGAGACGGAGACATTGGCGCCCCCTGCCTGTATATCCAGGCTCCCTATATGATTGATGTTCTGTATGGTCAAGGCCGTATTGGCTTTTACAACATCATCCCCGGCAGAACCGTCGCTGCTGTATTGTATCATGCCTTCTATGGTACCGGTAGTATTTACGGTAACATGCACGCTGTCGTAACCGCTCTGCGGCCAGTGGTACACATCAAAGGCATAATCTCCGGGAGCAGCCAGGATGCTGGTGCTGCCCGTTATATATATGTCTCCATAGTTGTTGGAAAGAGTGTAATTTGTGCTGCCTGCCAGATATCTGCCGTCCAGGGTCATGTTTTCCAGGGTCAGGTTGCTGTAATTCTGGATAAGAATTTTAGCTTTATCACTGGTAATCTTGCCGTTTTTAAATACGATGGTAGAATCCCGCAGGAGCTGGAAGCCGTTGGTCTCGGTACCGGAAGAGCCCACGGTACTGCCGTCAATGGTATAAGTATATCCGGCAAAATCCACGGTGAAGCTGCTGCCGCTGGGCACCACGACCCCATTGCCGGTGCAGTTTTTCAGCAGAACAATTATATCTCCGCTCTTTACATTTTTAAAGGCGTCTTCCAGGCTTTCATACTGGGCATCCCCTATTTTTGCCACATAGTCGGTTTCCAGGGTGGCAATGCCGCCGGCAAAGAAAGCCACCGCCTCATCCAGCTTTTGGGTGTCGAGAGCTTCACTCCCCTCTATGGCATTGAGGGCATCGATTATGCTTATAAGCTCTGCATACGTGGCGGCTCTCTCTTCTTCATCCATAGTCTCCAGGCTTGTCCTGTCTGGGAGTGCATCGATACGGGCCTGGAGTTCTCTGAGTGTCTGTCCATTCTCATCTTCTTCAGGTACATCAGCGCCGTTGCCGCCTTTGGCATCCTCGGTGCCTTCCGCACCTTCTGCGCCCGCGGCGCCTTCCGTGCCTTTGGCACCTTCTGTGCCCTCGGCGCCTTCCGTGCCCTCGGTGCCTTCCGTGCCTTTGGCACCTTCTGTGCCCTCGGCGCCTTCCGTGCCCTCGGTGCCTTCCGTGCCCTCGGTGCCTTCCGTGCCCTCGGCGCCTTCCGTGCCCTCGGTGCCTTCCGTGCCCTTGGTGCCTTCCGTGCCCTTGGTGCCTTCTGTGCCTTTGGTGCCTTCTGTTCCCTCGGTGCTTTCCGTATCACCCGAGCCATCAATACTGCCGGCGTTCTCTACATCTGTAGTAAGTACATCCGGCTGCTCCCCATCGGCAAAGGCAGCTACGGGAAAAAGACTCAGCAGTACAAGCAGTACCAGTCCAGTGGACAGCAGTCTCTTCCACGCTGCGCCGGTACCGGTCCTTATTTTTCCGTATGAATTAACATTTTTCATTTTGTCCTCCCTGTTTCAGCCTTACATAGCTTTTTGAAACCGAGCAGTATGACTGCCAAATTTTGTAAATTATAGTTTTTATTTTTTTATTAATTGCTTACAATTTGTTACTTTATCACATTTTTTCATAATTTGCAAGTAGACATAACAAATTTTTTTATTTTCTTTTCAGCTTAACTGCATATATACATGCCACTGTTTTTTTGAGTGGCAGCCGGCACATACACCTCCTGCCCTCTCAAAACTGGTTTGAGAAGAAACCTTGAAAATGTCAGGACGGTAGATTATAATATATACATTCTGCCAAGCAGGAGGGGATAAGTCCATGGCTGTGGATATGAAGCATACTATAGCCCAGGCGGCCATAGAGTTGCTGATGGATAAGAGTGTAAAAAGGCTCACGGTAAAAGATATCGTGGAACACTGCCACATCACACGTCAGGCCTTTTATTACCACTTTGAAGACATCCCCGCTCTGTTTCGCTGGATGCTGGAGCGAAATACGCAGCGCAATCTGCTGGAGAATTCAGCCGATGAAAACGGTGAAGCACGTCTGCGTAACCTTTTTGTTGTGGCCATCAATTCCCTCCCCTATGTAAAAAAAGGCATGGAGAGCAATTACAGGGATGAACTGGAACAATTCATAAGCCAGCACTTCCAGCAGTTGTTCCAGCAGGTGTGTGATAAGGAGGATTTGTATCAGAACTGCACACGCTTTCAGGTACGCCTGATCCTCCGCTACCATTGTCAGGCCATCCTCGGGCTTTTCAGGAACTGGACCGAGGAGGATACCAAGAACCTGGATCAGATAGTTCACACAGTATACCGTTTGATGACTGAGGGGATCTCTCCTACCGAGCAAAACTGAATGTCTGTTTGTCAAAACTCCCGGAGTGTAAAATTTTTTTACACTCCGGGAGTTTTATCAATCTCCTCCGGTTACACAATCATGATTGTGCTAATTGAGGAAAAAATTATTGTGGATTACAATATGGACATGATAGGAGGTGCTTATATGGCACAGGATATGCTCTCCGCCAAGCTGGGTGAGCTGGATGACAGATTATGGAAGCTGCACAGCCGTATTCTAATAAGCTGCAACTCCAGCCACAGCCAATTGTGCCGGGAGATAGAAGCTTTGAAGCTGGAATATGCCGAAGAAGAAACCACCCTGCGCAGCAAGCTGAAGCTGTCAAAATCCACCTACGTCTCCGTCCTATCCAAAAACTACGAGAGGATGGAGCAGCTTATCAAAGATACCGAAGCCCAGCTGGAAGCCGCTGCCGCGGGCACTGACGCAGCTTTTCAAACGGAGGCAAAGCTCCTGCTGGCTGAGTATGCCCTGGATTTTGCCTACCAGGCTGCTGACAGGGCTCTGCTGATATCAATGGATGCTATTGATTCGGAACTGCTGGAGCAGGAGAATTAGGAAGGAGTAAGATATGAAAGAAGTAAAATCGCCGAAAAAACCTCTGCTGTACTATTATTGTATAGTGCTGCTTATTATTTTTCTGTTCAATCTGCTTCTCGCCCCTCTGCTTGCCCAGAATCAGGTCATAGAAGTGGACTACGGCACCTTCATGGACATGATAGAAGAGGGCGATATAGGTATCGTTCAAGTGGAGGACACTCAAATTGTCTTCACCAACAAGGATGAGACCCAGATATATGAGACAGGGCCCATGGACGACCCCACTCTTACGGAGCGCCTCCACAACTGCGGGGCAAAATTCGACAGAGTTATTGAAGAGCCCACCTCCCCTATTCTGAGCTTCCTGCTCACCTTCGTGCTGCCCATACTTATTTTTGTGGGCCTTGGCCAGTATATGAGCAAGAAATTCATGGAGCAGGCAGGAGGCAAAAACGCCATGTCCTTTGGTCTTGGCAAGAGCAGCGCCAAGGTCTATGTTCAGTCCACAAAGGGCATCCGCTTTGCGGATGTTGCCGGTGAGGATGAAGCCAAGGAAAGCCTGCAGGAGATCGTAAATTATCTCCACGACCCCGGCAAGTACACCGAGGCCGGAGCCACCATGCCCAAAGGCATTTTGCTGGTAGGCCCTCCGGGCACGGGCAAGACGATGCTGGCAAAGGCTGTTGCCGGTGAATCCAATGTTCCATTTTTCTCCATCTCCGGTTCTGAGTTCGTGGAGATGTTCGTGGGCATGGGCGCCTCCAAGGTCCGCGATCTATTCAAGCAGGCCAAGGAGAAAGCTCCCTGTATCGTTTTCATCGACGAGATAGATGCCATCGGCCAGAAGCGCAATTCCGGCAGCGGCTACGGTGGCAATGACGAGCGGGAGCAGACACTGAACCAGCTGCTAACAGAGATGGACGGTTTTGAGGAGAACACCGGTGTTATCATTCTGGCCGCTACCAACCGGCCCGAGAGCCTTGACCCCGCCCTCACCAGGCCCGGCCGTTTCGACCGGCGGGTGCCTGTGGAGCTGCCTGACCTTCAGGGCCGGGAGGCTATATTGAAAGTGCATGCCAAAAAGATCAAGCCGGCGGAAGACGTGGACTTCCATATCATCGCCCGCATGGCTGCCGGCGCTTCCGGAGCTGAGCTGGCCAATATTATAAATGAAGCCGCCCTCCGGGCCGTGCGCAACGGCCGCACCATAGTCACCCAGTCCGACCTGGAGGAAAGCATAGAGGTGGTCATTGCCGGATACCAGAAGAAGAATGCCGTGCTCTCCGACCAGGAGAAGAAGGTTGTGGCCTATCACGAGATCGGCCACGCCCTGGTGGCTGCAAAGCAGACCAACTCCGCCCCCGTACAGAAGATCACAATCATCCCCCGTACTTCCGGCGCTTTGGGCTACACCATGCAGGTGGAGACCGGGGACAAGTTCCTCATGAGCAAGGAAGAAATAGAAAACAAGATAGCAACCTATACCGGCGGCAGGGCCGCAGAGGAAGTGGTCTTTGGCTCGGTCACTACCGGCGCCTCCAACGATATAGAGCAGGCCACCAAGCTGGCCCGGGCCATGATTACCCGCTATGGCATGAGTGATGAATTTGACATGGTGGCTATGGAGACTGTACAGAACCAGTATCTGGGCAGCGATACCTCTCTGGCCTGCGCCCCCGACACCCAGCGGGATATAGACCGCAAGGTGGTGGAGCTGGTGAAAAAGCAGCATGAAAAGGCCATAAAGATTCTGGAAGACAACCGCTCCAAGCTGGATGAGCTGGCAGGCTTCCTCTATGAAAAGGAGACTATCACCGGAGAAGAATTCATGGATATTCTGACAGGAGGCGATAAGCAATGAGTAGGCGTTCAGGTTTCGGCTGGCTCCAGCTTCTGATAGGCATATTGCTTATAGTGTTGGGCATCTGGGCCTTTACCGACCCGGATCTGGCCCTCACCGGCATGGTGGTCGCCTGCGGCATTGCAGCAATCATCATGGGTATAGCAGATATACTCCTGTTTGTGCAGGTGGAGTGTTTTACCGGCTTTGGCCCCAGCCTGTCCCTGGTCTCCGGTATCCTCAGCGTCATGTCGGGTATTATGCTGCTTGCCTATCCCAGGGCGGGCGTGATGCTGCTCACCATCCTGTTTCCCATCTGGTTCATTGCCCACTGCATATCCCGGCTGGCCCATTTGAGCAGCATCCGGCTCATAGCGGGCAGCGGTACATTCTATTTCGTACTGGTAACAAACATCATCGGGCTAATTCTGGGACTTATGATGTTGCTGAGCCCCATATTTACCCTAAACACTATACGCTGCTTCGCCAGTGCTTACCTCATTCTGCTGGGGATTGACAGCGTGGTGATGGCCGCCAGCAGAATAGGCATGCGGCGCTGAGAAAGGGGCCATGGATTTTTGGATACCATTCTCCTCCTGACCACCCTTGACCGGAATTACCTGCCTCAGCTTCAGGTGCTCCTCTGCTCTCTGCATTGCAACAACCCCGAGGAAAGCTTTTCACTATGGCTGCTCCACAGCTGCATACCAGAAAGCGAGCTTGCAGGCATCAGCCGTCAATGCGGTAAATACGGCTACGGTTTTTTCCCGGTAACCGTTGACAGTGAGCTCTTTCAGGGGGCACCGGTTACCAGGCAGTATCCCAACAAGGAGATGTATTACCGGCTTCTTGCCCCCCATCTGCTGCCAAGCGATTTAAAACGTATCCTGTACCTGGATCCGGATATACTGGTAATTAATCCCCTGCGGCCATTGTGGGAGACGGATTTGGGCGGCCGGCTCTTTGCCGCCGCCGCTCATACGGGAAAGACGGAACTTGCCAACAGCGTAAACAAACTGAGGCTGGGTACCGAGCAGGACTACTACAATTCCGGGGTGCTGCTTATGGATCTGGAGGCAGGCAGGCGGGAGATTTTTCCCAGTGAGATCTTCACTTTTGTGAAAGTGCACGGCAGAGAGCTGCTCTTGCCGGACCAGGATATCCTCAACGTCCTTTATGGCGATAGGATACTGCCTCTGGAGGATGTGCTCTGGAATTACGAGGCCCGCAACTACAACAGCTACATGCTGCGCAGCGGCTGCACCTGGGACATAAACTGGGTCATGGAGCACACAGCCATCCTCCATTTCTGCGGCAGAGATAAGCCCTGGAATCTCAAATACAATCGCCGCTTCGGAATTCTTTACCGGCACTATATGCAGCTGGCAAAGAGATGCACTATTACATAATGTATATACTCTATATGGCCTGTTGTAAAATGCAGTTTCAGGCCCAAACTGGAAAATTGTGCATTAAAAAAGTTATCGAGAACCGCCACATTGACAGGTTCTCGATAACTTTTTCTTTAATCTATTTTTTCAAAATTCCATTTTGCAACAGGCACCTTTTTATGCGTTGACTTTATTTTTTCCATCTCTTAGTGCCTTTGCAATATCACACATTCGTGGATATGAAAATTCAAACAGCGTTTTATAACTGCTGCACCATTTATTAAGTCCCGGCAGTCCGTTTTCAAACGGCTCCCGATCTCTGCGGCAGCCGCCCCGGCACAGCTTATACCACCGGCAGTCCATACACTCTGCCGATATATGATATGACAATTTACGAAAACTCTCCCCCTTTCCCGTAGCCTCCAATCGGAAGAATGAACTGTTGTTTATGTTTCCCATGCACCATTGGTCCAGAACATAGAAGTCGCAGGGATAGACATCGCCATTAGCTTCAATAAGGAAGTAGCTTCCGCATCGACCGCACATACCGCAATTTTCAGGTTCCCTGCCCAAAAGTATTCCGATATAGTTGTCAAAATTCCTTACGCTGACCGGTTTTCCCTTTTTAAAACTGCTGTAATACAGATCAAAAGTATCTTTCAGGAACTTTCCATATTCCTCCGGGTTTAACGAGTAGTCGCTTGCCTCTCCGTCAAATGGATCTATGCACGGCACAAATTGCAGATATTTATATTCCGACAATTGTTTGAAACATTCCGCTCCATTATTTGCCACATATTTATTCACCACAGTAAGGATGTTGAACTCCCCGCCAAGCTCTTTCAGCCGCTTAACGGTTTTAAGGACTTCAAGGTAAGTTTCCCTGCCCTTGGCATCCACGCGCAGTCTATCATGGATATTTTTCGTGCCGTCCAAGGAAATTCCTATCAAGAAATCTTCTTCTACCAGGAACTTCAGCAGCTCATCATTTATTTTATAGCCATTTGTCTGAATGGAATTGCCCACTTTAAGGCCAGTTTTCCTGTATTTTTTCTCAAGACGTATCAATTCCTGAAAGAAATCAAGGCCGGCAAGAGTCGGTTCCCCACCCTGAAATGCAAAAGACACATAGCCCTCCGCATAGGCCATGGCTCTGCGCACAAGATTTTCCAGGGTTTCAATGCTCATTTTCCCTTTATCAGCCTGGTCTCTGTTGGCAGCAACATCTTCATAAAAACAATATCGGCACCGCATCGTACACTGGCCGGAAACGGGCTTTATCATAAGCGAAAGCGGCGGCATATCAAGTTCCCCCCTAGAGGCTCAGCCCATAAAATCTGCAAAAATTATAACAGCATATTATCATGATAATGCAAAGCAAAGCAATAAAAAGCTTGTTTACATTCTTTTCGCTTATTTGCTTATTTATCTTTCTCCCCACTGCACCGCCCAAAATACCGCAGCACACCATGAGCATATAGAGAAGTAAGGGCAGCTTGGGAATTTCTCCCGTGGCAAAACTGAACAGCAGACTTATCAGCTGAGAAATAAAGATTATATACAGCGAATTCTGTGCTGCACACTTTGTGTCCATAGAGAAAAAATAATATAAGACCACAAGGTTTATCGGCCCTCCGCCTATCCCCAGGAAGGAGGATAGCATACCCAGGGCAAGCCCTATAAGGCTGCATAATACAGGGCTTTTTACCTCCTTTGAGTGAATTTTTTCCTTATTGAGTGTGTAAATAACCGTGGCAAAAGTCACAGCAAAAAGTACGGCAGCTTGTACCGCACCTATACGGTCAGCTCCGGCTGTTATACCCTCTATCAGGTCTAAAAGCTTTTTGCCGCTCAAGCCACCCATAGCCGCTCCAAGTCCCAACCACCCGCTTCTGCTCTGGTCTATGTGGCAGCTGCCGGAGAGCTTTGAACACACTACCGAATAAGCTGCCATCGAAAGCACTATGCATCCAGACAGGAAACTTACAGTACCGGCCGAAAAAATCCCCAGGGAATCTATTACCGGTTTAATTATCACTCCCCCGCCTATACCGCAAATGCTGCCGATAACCGAAGCTGAAAAGCTTATAAAAATCAAGATTAAATATGTCATTTTTATATTTCCCTAACTGCTGACCTCAAATAAATCTTCAGGTATCAATTAAGCAGTCATTTTACCTTGTTGGATCTATTTATCGTATTCAGCTTGCAATAAGACTGACTAACTCTTCCGGAGATCAATACTCTTCGGGCAAATATAAAAGCCGGGATTGCCAATGGAAATACTTGCTTTATTTCCACGGCAATTTGTTCCCGGCCTGTGCTTGTACACCCACCCGCAAGCTACCTTGCGGAATTAAATTTTTCCAGGTTCCGAATTACCTCTGCACTCTTCCAGAGGCATTTCCTGCTGCAAGGTTTTCTACCTCGGATATGCTCACCAGGTTGAAGTCGTGTTCAATACTGTGCTTTAGGCAGGAGGCAGCCACAGCAAAGTCAATTGCCTTCTGCTCATCCCAACCATTGATAAGAGAGTAGATCAATCCGCCACCGAAACTGTCTCCGCCGCCAACTCTGTCCACAATATGCACGTGGTAATTTGGTGAGAACCATGCCTTGCCGCCGCTGTACAGCATACCGGACCATTCGTTATCGCTGGCCGAAATACTGCCCCGCAGTGTGATAGCCACTTTCTCAAAGCCAAACTTCTCGGTGAGCTGACTGGCAACGCTGATATATCCCTCCCGGCTGAGTCTGCCGCTGTCAATATCGGTATTGCCCGCCTCTATTCCAAAGACATCCTTTGCATCCTCCTCATTGGCAATGCAAACATCAACATATGTCATAAGGCTGCTCATGCATTTATTGGCCTGCTCCCTTGTCCAGAGCTTTTTCCGGTAGTTGAGGTCGCAGCTAACTTTAAGTCCCATGGACTTGGCCATTTGGCAGGCTTCTAGGCATATCCGGGGCATATTCCCTCCCAAAGCCGGGGTTATGCCTGTAAAGTGGAACCAGTCGGCTCCGGAAAAAATTTTCGTCCAGTCAAAGTCCGAAGGTTCTGCCTGGGCAATAGCTGAGTATGCCCGGTCGTAGATTACTTTTGATGCCCGCTGAGATGCGCCCTTTTCTACAAAATAAACCCCTAACCTATCGCCGCCACGGGTAACAAAGGATGTATCCACTCCATACCGGCGAAGCTCGTTGACTGCACATTGTCCTATTTCATGAGCAGGTACTTTTGTAACGTAGGCAGACTCCAGCCCGTATGCAGCAAGGGAGACTGCAACGTTTGCCTCTCCGCCGGCATAGCTCACTTCAAGCCGGTCGGACTGTACAAATCTGCGGTATCCCTCCGGGTTGAGACGCATCATTATCTCTCCGAATGTGATTACTTTCATGTTACTCCCTTCTGAATTCAAGCTTTCGCTATCCTGACCATTCTTTTGGCAAGCTCCGTAATTTTGTCGTATTCACCTTCTGCAACCCATTTTTTATTCACAAGATTGCCGCCTATACCGGCACCGCAGCAGCCGGCCTCAAGATAGTCTCTGAGATTGTCCTCGTTCACACCGCCAACTGCAAGCATAGGCACATGGCCTATGGGAGCCATTATCGCCTTGAGATATCCCAGCCCCAAATTACCCGCCGGGAACACCTTAACAAAATCGGCTCCGCTGTTATAGGCTGTCATTATCTCACTGGGGGTAAGCGCCCCAGGCATGGAAATAAGTCCTTTTTCCACCGTGCGTTTAATTACTGCTATATTTACATCTGGAGAAATTATATATTCTGCCCCGGCGTCTGCGGCAATGTCCACCAATTGTGTAGATACCACAGTACCGGCTCCGACGTGCATTCTTCCGGCATACTTTTTCTTGACGGCTGCAATAGCTGCACCGGTTTCTACCCACGACCCCGGGTTCTTTTGGTCAAAGGTTATCTCCACCAGTCTAAACCCGCCTTCATAGAGGGCATCTGCAACTTTAAGGCATTTATCCGGCTCTACTCCGCGGACTATCGCTATCAGCTTCTCTTCCCTGACTATTTTGATAAGTTCACTTTTTTCCATTTTATTTTCTCCTTTCAGGTTCAGCCGTTTCTACCGGGGTCTCCGTCAGGATCAGTATGCCTCTTGCGGTTCTGGTCAAAAGCTATTTTCCCCTTTGCATAGACACCGCTCCGGCAAAGCTGTCCGTTGCCTCTGACCGGTTCCCTTGAGGCGTCCAGTTCTGGGTCAGCATATCTGACAAACCATTCATTCAGCTTCTGTCTCAGCTGCTCCACAGTATTCTCATATTCCGGCCGCCCATACAGGTTTTCCTTTTCTCCCGGGTCTGATACAAGATCATAGAATTCGTGATCACCAAAGGGATATCTGTGGATATACTTACACTCTCTGGTCCTTATCATCCGGCAGGGACCATACTCACTGAACACCACTACCTCACTGTCGTCCTCACGGCTCTCCCCCAAAAGCAGACCATAAAAACTTTTCCCCGGCCGCTTTTCGTTCTTCTCCGGTTCTATTCCGCAATACTCCAGAATAGTGTCAAACAGGTCATAGTGATTCAGCATGGTATCTGACACCGCGGGCGCAATCCTGCCTTTATGGTAGATAATGGCCGGGACTTTCACAGCATAGTCATACATATTCAAATTAAACGTTCCGTTGCCCTTGCCCCATATTCCGTGCTGTCCGCACATAAAACCATTATCGCTGGTAAATATAATCAGGGTATTTTCAAGCTGCCCCTTTTCTTCCAGAGCTTTTATAAGCCGGCCTACATTATCATCAACACCGGTAACGGCGGCATAGTAGCCTATGAGAGATTCTCTGGCATCCTCGGGAGAATATACATAGGTGGCTTGGGGGTGGGCTTTCTCCTGAGGTACGTCGGAGAATGACGCATTTTCATACATCTTTCTGTACTTATCCGGATATTGCTTTTTATCCCATGGGTTATGGGGTGCTGTATAATGGACACTCAAATAGAATGGCCTGTCCCCTTTTGAATTTCTGATACACTCTATTGCGTCATCAGTAATAAGGTCTGTTATATACCCAGGTTCATTGACCGCTTTTCCGTCTCTCACCATAGGCGCATTAAAATAATCCCCTGAGCCTTTCTGGTGGACATACCAGTGGGAAAAGCTTTTTTGAGGCACAAAACTGTTGCCTAAATGCCACTTTCCGGACAGCCAGCAGTCATATCCGTTTCTTGCCAAAACATCAGTATAAGCCTCAATTCCTTCAAGATAGTCAATGCCATCCTCTCTCAGGTTTCCGCCCTTTATCCAGTCCTGCACTCCGTGGCGCGAGGGAATAAGCCCGGTTAGGATTGAAGCTCTGGCAGGTGAACACACCGGCGATGTGCAAAAGAAATTTGTAAACCGCATACCGTTTTCCGCAAGGGCATCCAGCTGTGGCGTATGTATTTCCTTATTGCCATAGCATCCCAGAGACCAGTACCCCTGATCATCCGTGAGAATCATAAGCACATTTGGTTTTCTGCTCTCATTTACCATTCTGCTACAGCTCCTTCCGAATCGCGCCATATTGGATTATGCCAGTCATGTCCCTGCCGGGCCATACGGCGGACGTAATCTTCGTCTACCTCAATACCAAGGCCCGGCGTTTTCCAAATTTCGCAGTTGCCGTCCTTATATTCAAATATTTCTCTGTTTTTCAGATAGTTAAGTAAATCATAGCCCTCATTGTAATGTATCCCTGCACTCTGCTCCTGAATAAAAGCATTTGGCGTACAGAAGTCCACAGTGAGACATGCTGCCAATGCAATGGGTCCAAGCGGGCAGTGAGGTGCGACCGCCACGTCAAAGGCTTCTGCCATTGCTGCAATCTTGCGCAGCTCCCATATGCCTCCGCAGTGGCTGACATCCGGCTGGATGATGTCTATTCCGCCGGACATGAGCATCTTTTTAAAACCCCAGCGAGTAAAGTTTCTCTCTCCCGCCGCCAAAGGCATATTGGCCATCTGCCTGAGTCTCACAAACTCTTCTTCATTTTCACACAGTACAGGTTCTTCAACGAACATAAGGTCATACGGTTCAAGCTTTCGAATCAGGATTTTCGCCATTGTCTTATGGACACGCCCATGAAAGTCCACTGCTATTCCCAGCTCGGGGAAGCTCTCCCTTATTGCGGCCACTCTTTCCACGCAGGCGTCCAATTTGTCATAACTGTCAATCCATTTTAGTTCTTCGGTGCCATTCATTTTCACCGCTTTGTATCCCTGTGAAACGGCTTTGGTCGCTTCGTTCACCACGTCATGGGGGTGATCACCCCCTATCCAGCGATACACCTGTATTTTGTTTCGAACTCTGCCGCCCAGAAGATCGTATACAGGAGCGTTGAAATACTTCCCTTTTATATCCCACATGGCCTGTTCAATTCCGGACATTGCGCTTGTCAGAATCGGTCCGCCCCGATAAAAGCCACCCCGGTACATTATCTGGAACGCATCCTCGATTTTGGTTGCATCATGGCCTATGAGCTGGTCCCCCAGTTCCTTTACAGCTGCTGCCACACTGTCGGCTTTTCCTTCAACCACCGGTTCACCCCAACCGGTCAGCCCGTTCTCTGTCGTCATTTTCAGGAATAGCCACCGGGGCGGCACTTTAAAAACTTCAATTTTTTTAATTTTCAAATCGCGAGTCATTACTTAATTACCGTCCTTGCGCATATAGTCGAAATCGCATCCTCTGTCCGCCTGGAGTACGTGCTCCATATAATGCTTTAGATAGCCCCGACTAATGTCTGTGTGAGTTTTTGCCTTGAAGCCGTCAAGACGCTCGGCTATTTCCTCATCTGTAAGTTCAATTTCCAAAAGATTTTTGTCGGCGTCAACATGGATTATATCTCCGTCCCTCACCGCAGCCAACGGACCGCCCACCTGAGCCTCCGGAGATACATGGAGAATTATTGAACCGTAGCAGCCTCCGCTCATTCTTGAATCTGTTATCCTCAGATAGTCTGTAAAACCTTTCCGGGCAATTTTAGGCGGCAGTGGCAGGTAGTTGCCAAACTCGGACATACCGGGTTCTCCCTTCGGTCCATATCCGCGCAAAACTATTACAGTATTTTCATCAATGTCGGAATTCTCATCTGCAAGAAATTTCTCTGCCTCATGGATATCATCAAAGACCTTTGCCCTGCCGCGATGCTTCATAAGACGCTCACTTGCAGCGCTGCGCTTTATAACTGCGCCGTTTGGAGCCAGGTTGCCTTTAAGTATAGTCATACCTCCAACCGGTGAAAGCGGCTTATCGGCACTGTAAATTATCCTGCGGTCATAGGAGTAATCCACATTGCTAAGGTTTTCCCCAAGAGTCTTTCCTGTTACGGTCATACAGCTGAGGTCAAGCTTATCCTCCAACTCTTTCATAAGAGCCGGAACGCCTCCGGCGTTGTGGAACGCTGCACCCATTGGAGTATTCCCATGGGGCTTCACATTTACAAGCAGCGGAGTATCATTGGAAATTTTGTCAAACTCCATCAGGTCAATATCAAATCCGGCACGTCCCATTATTGCCTTTAGATGTATGAGCAGATTTGTGGAACCGCCGACAGCCATGATAACTCTTATTGCATTACGCATAGAAGCGGGGGTGATAATGTCGCTGGGCCTCAGGTTTTCCCGTATCATATCCACGATCCGTCTGCCTGCCTGTTCCGCCTGCCTGCTCTTTTCAGCCGAGACTCCCAGACTGGAGGCAGAGTAGGGTAACGCAATGCCCATTGCTTCCGTAACTACCTGGTCCGTATTGGCTGTGCCCATAATCGGGCAGGCGCCAGCGCTGCCATACAGGCATCCAGCATAGCTCATCATTTTTTCCCAGCTTATCTTCCCGCAGACATAATCATTGTATATCTTATAGCTGTCTGTGCCACAGGCCAGAGTCTCTCCTTTATAGCTGCCTGGAAGCATTGCACCCCCGGGCAGGAAAATCGTCGGTTTGTTCACGGACACCGCTGCCATCAGCTGGGCGGGAATGTCCTTGTCACAGCCGCCTATCATCACGCAGCCGTCAAAGGGATGCCTCGCCATAAGCTCTTCGCACTCGACAGACATAAGGTTACGGTATATCAGGCTGGATACATCAAAGAAACATTCACATATGGACATGGTATTGACTTCCAGTGGGAAGCCTCCCGCCGCCCATACGCCCCGCTTTACGGCTTCGGCCAGTTGACGAAAATGGAGATGGCCGGGATTGGTCTCTGCCCAGGAGTTGATAATTCCCACTATCGGCTTTTCCAGGTCGGTTTCTGTATATCCCATGGCCTGAATTAGTCCGCTGCGCAGAAGTTCCTGGCGATTTTTAGGGTGCTTCCATTTATCAGAAGTGTTATTATCCATTGCCTTCCCTCCTGTCCTCAGTCGTCATCTATCTCTACATCCACCTCGGATTCAGATTCCGCAGCAAGCTGTCTCAATTTCGCTTCACTGCGCTTGTTCTGACGCATCAGGACAACAGAACATACGATTGCAAGAATTATGAAAGTGCAGCTCACCGGATTTGTAAAGAACGTGGAGATATCGTCTCTAGCCATCATCATGCCGCGTCGGAAATATGTTTCGGCAGAACCTCCAAGCACAAAGCCAAGAACTATGGGCGTGGTGGAAAACTTAAACTGCTTAAAAATAAAAGTGATAAATGCAAAGAACAGCAAGACCCAGCACTCGAATGTCCGGTTATTTACGCAGAAGCAACCCACCATCACCAGCACCATGATTACCGGCATAAGTACATTGACAGGAACTTTCAGTGTTTTTACCAGCAAAGGCAAACCAAAATACTCCAAAACGACTGTAAAAATGCAGCTCAGCAAAAGGGCAGCAAAAATTGCATATACAAATTCCGCATTATTTACCAGCAGAGTGGGGCCGCTTATGAAACCGTGCAGCTCAAACGATCCAAGCAGCAGCGCGGTAAAGCCGTCTCCCGGGATTCCCAGAGCCAGCAGCGGTATCATTGCACCACCTATAGATGCATTATTGGCAGTCTCAGGAGCAATAATTCCGTCAATGATTCCCGTGCCAAACTTCTCCGGAGTTTTGGAAAAGGTTTTTGCCAAGGTATAGGATACCAAGTTGCTTGTGACCCCGCCTATTCCCGGAAGTATTCCTATTCCTACACCTACAAGTGCAGAGCGTATAATGTTGACCGCCTGGTCTTTTAGATCACTGAGCTTAAAGCCCAAGCCTCTGATGTGATAGTCCATGGTTACTTCGGCAGAATTGCTCTTATGGGCCAGAGAGGCTGAGAAAAGGCCGCCTACCACAAATATACCCAGAAGTGCCGGAGTCTGATTAAATCCCGATGTAAGCTTGGCAATTCCCAGGGTGAGACGGGTGGCCCCATCCACTTTGCTTATTCCTACCATTCCCAGGAACACGCCCACTAAAGCCACTATCCAGCCCTTAATTGGATCATCTCCGGCCAGCACGGAAATAAGCGACAGCGACAGCAGGATAATTGAAAATAGCTCCACCGGTCCCAGTTTGACTGCTATTCTTGCAATGGGCTCGGTAAGGGCAAAAAGAAATACCAGGCTCACAAGAGTACCCAGAAAGGAAAAGAATATCGCCGTTCCCAAGGCTTTTCCCGGTTGCCCGTTCTTGGCCATAGTATGTCCGTCAAATACCGTTGTGAGAGAAGACGGTGTTCCCGGAATACCTACAAGAATTGCAGAGATGCAGCCGCCGGAGCAGCCGCCCACAAATATTCCCATAAACACGGCAAAGGCAGACACAGGCCCCAAAGTAAGTGTGATGGGTATTGCCAAAGTCAAAGCTGTTGAACCGCTGAGTCCAGGTATGCATCCGAAAATAAGGCCAGCCATAGCACCGGCCAGAACCAGGACGTAGTCAATCCATCCCAGCTGTGAAAAACCCATAATAATATTATCTATCATTTCAGACCTGCCTTTCTAGAATCCCCAGTCGTTGGATGGAAGCTGCAGGCCAAAGCCCTGCGCAAAAATCAGGTACACTATTACCGATGCAATTATCCCTATTACAAAAGCTTTTAAAAAGCTCTTCTTGCTGAAATCAACAGAAAGCAAAGGAATTTGCAGAGTAAGATAAAAAACAGATGCCAGTGTAAACCCTATCTTCCTCATTAGGAAAATATATATGGCTATAAGCAAAAAACAGCACCAGGGTGTGATTACGCGAAAGATCTTCATTTTGTCTAAAGGCTTCTCCTGCTCAGGCACTGCCGTTGCAGTCTCTGTTTTCTCCCGAACTGTAAAACCCACTCCAGCTCTGCGGCGCCTAGCAAAATGCCGTACCACAAGAACCGCTCCCAGCAACATTATTATGCCACTTACCAACCTGGGCACAGTAACCGGCCCAATGACAGACTGAAGAGAGCTTGAAGAATGGCTGAATGTTGCGCAAAAAGCCAATACAGCAACAATTATTGTAAAAATACCGCTGGCTAAATCGCTGTTTTCAGCCTTTATTTCGAAGTTTATCAGCTTCTTGATTAGTTTCATTTTTACCTCCATGAGCATATATGCCTCCCAAATAGGTTCGTTATTTGGGAGGCATAAGTCAACAGTCTTATAGTTTCAGAACATATTAATCAGCCGGCTGCCAACATATCCATCACAAAGGGCTCATATTCTGTCTCAAAATCCTTAAGGTAGGCATAAGCTTCATCGCCGGTCAGAACCTCATATGAAGTATAGTAGTATCTGCTCATGACCTCTTTGCCTTCTTCGGTTTCAAGGGCTACCTTCACTGCCTCGCCCATCTTCTCTATAATGCGAGGATCAGTGCCTTTTTTGAATCCAAAGTAGTAGAATTTCGTGGACTCGATATCACCGTATCCCAGCTCCTTGAGAGTGGGTACATCCGGGCATACAGACTGCGGCTCCAGTGAGCAGGAGGCCAGTCCCAGGAAGTCATCAGGATATGCCGTTAGATTATTTGCAGGCCCCAACAGTACCTGAGCCTGTCCGCCCAGCAGCGCTGCGTTGCGGTCGGAAGACGAGCCGAAGTCAACCAGATTTACCTTGTCGCTGACACCCAGTACCTGTGCCATGTATGCAGCATATACCTGGCTCCAACCGCCTGCCTCAATTGCCCAAACCACCTCTCCGGGATGGTCATTGCAATATGCAACAAAGTCATCCAGAGTTTCCCAGCCGCTGTTCACATTAACGGTGAGTACAAAGTTGCCTCCGCTCACAGGCACCACCGCAGCTATGTCCAGAAGCTCATCATAAGTGCCGTCAAGTCCACCCTTCATGCTGAGAATTATGCTGTCGTAGTGATGCCAGATTCCGGTATAGCCGTCAGGCTCATAGTCGAACAGTTCGTTCAGGGCAATTGCCCCTGCACCGCCGGACATATTGGTGAGCATTACATTAGTTCCCAGGTACTCGCCGATCGGCCCGCTGAGGGTACGGAAAGTCGTGTCAGTGTCTCCACCGGTATTGGCAGGGATAAGTACATTAATGTCACCTTCTGTTGGCCAGGTGAGAGGAGCTTCGTCTGCCGCCGGCTCCTGGTTTGCATCTTCTGCAGGTGCCTCTGCGGGAGTTTCCTCCTTGCCGCAGGCACACAGAGCAAATACCATGCAGAAAGCAAGGATAAGTGCTATAACTTTTTTCATTTTATTTCTCCTTTCTTTTTTCTAAAACAGCATTTCGCTGAATTATTCTCAGAGTATCAAATATTGCTTGCTTCTCCGGCAGCCTGTTCCAGCTCAGACTATCCCGGCTCAGGGGGTAGCTAAGGTGGTGCTTTGCCGTATAGAAACGGGAAACAAGAAATATGCTGACCCTGTGGCCGTTCAGGCTCATCAATATTTTCGAGCCTGAGGCACTAAGTTTTATCAACTGTTTTTCCAGCCATTCCGGAAGCTCAGCTCTCTCTGAAAAAGCCCAAAAAATATTCCTCGCCTTTTCACCTCCAGGCTGGACAGGCTGCAAACCGTATTGTGTCAGATCAGGCATACTCTCGGAAATATGGGGTATACCCCTGCTGATACAGCTTATGCTCAAGCCCGTTTGGTCTGCCATATCTGCTTGGACATATGTCCCGCTCAGGAATACTGCCTCTGAGCGTCTGGAACCGTATCTAACTACAAAAGAGCACTCGCACATTTTTATTGATGCGTTTATATATCTGCCCTTCACGCTGTGCCTGCATATCGCTCCGTCCGGCCATTCTCCAGGCGGCAGAAGCTTATCCTGTTCCAGGCTATCCTTAGCCAGTCCGTCTTTTTCCTGATATTCGCAGTCGGCAATGTCCCCTGCGGCTCCATACATAAGCTCCATAGCGGTGAGCTCTTTCTTGTATTTTCTTATTGGCGGTCGTACAATAAACAAATTGTATATAAGTACAACGCCGCAAAGTACATATACCGTTTCGATATCTGCAGTAAAAACTACCACTATTATCAACAACAGCATAATAATTTCCGCCGCCAGAAGCTGGCCTATTGCTTTTTTCTTTTTCCGGAGTTCAAGCAGCTCCTGTTCAATTTTTTCTGGCCTTTTCATTAAAAATCAGACATCGGCATTTACCATTCGGCAATGGTCCCATCATAATTTTTCCAGTGCGGATTAGTCCATACAAGTCCGTCTTTTGCAACTTCTTTGATTACATCTTCATCCAATTCCAAGCCTAGCCCCGGCTTCTCAGGTATATCAAGATATCCCTCATTAAAGCTAAATATTTCCTTGTTTTTCACAAAATCCAAAAGGTCAAACCCCTGATTGTAGTGGATTCCAAGGCTCTGTTCCTGAATAAAAACATTGGGTGAACAAGTATCCACCTGAAGTGTAGCTGCCAAGGCCACGGGTCCATAGGGCGCATGGGGAGCCGCAGCAATGTCATAGGCTTCCGCCATGGCAATTATCTTTCTTGTTTCCAGGATTCCGCCTGCAACTGCAACATCGGGCTGAATAATATCGATTATTCCCTTTTTAAATATGTTTTTATATCCCCATCTGGTCAGATGGCGCTCGCCAGTTGCGAGAGGACAGGAAGTGTATTTTGCCACCTCAGCAAAAGCTTCTTCATTTTCCGGCAAGACCACTTCCTCCAGGAACATTGGATGAAACGGATTAAGGGCTTCTGCAAGAACTTTCGCCATAGGCTTGTGAACCCGGCCATGAAAATCAATGGCTATTCCAAAATCTTCCCCAACCGCCTCTCTGATGGCTGCTACCCTGTCTGCTGCTCCCTTGACCTTCTGGTACGAATCTATATAGTGTAGTTCCTCCGTACAGTTCATCTTCACTGCCTTGAAGCCCATTTTTTGTCTCTCAAAGGCCGCTGCTGCAACATCTTTGGGGCGATCCCCACCTATCCAGGAGTAAACCATTATATTGTCTCTGGCTTTTCCCCCCAGAAGCTCATATACCGGTACCCCAAGGGCCTTTCCCTTTATATCCCACAGAGCAATTTCCAGTCCTGAAACTACCGTACTGTTAATTGGGCCGCCTCTGTAAAAGGATCTGTACAACTCTTGCCAGAGCCTTTCTATCTCAAAAGGATTTCTGCCCTTCAGATAATTTCCCATTTCTCTTGCCCCGGCAGCAACAGTCTCAGTCTTTGTACCGGATATCATCTCGCCCCAGCCGGAAATGCCCTCATCGGTGTAAAAAAAAAAAAAAATCCAGCGTGGCCTAACTTTATAAACTGTAATGTTTGTAACC